>NZ_CP045392.1:1286981-1606462 GCF_009363635.1 Erythrobacter sp. THAF29
GGGGCTGTGAGTATAGGCGTGACCTTCATTGACCCGTGGGGCGACCGCGTCGAAGCGAGTGCTGAAGAAGGCGACAACTTGCTGCGCGTCGGTCAGGCGGCTGGCCTGCCGCTCGAGGGGACGTGCGAGGGTCAGATGGCGTGTTCGACCTGCCACGTGATCGTCGCCGCCGATTGGTTCGGAAAACTCCCCGAGGCCTCGGAAGAAGAAGAGGACATGCTCGATTTCGCCGCCGGGGCGCGGGCGACCAGTCGCCTCTCCTGCCAGATCGACCTTACGCCTGAGCTAGACGGTCTGACCGTCAGCGTGCCGTCCGAAAGCAACGACGCGCGAAAGATGTAATCAGCGCACCCGCGAGGGCGCGACCAGCACCGCATTGGCAAGCATCAGATCGAGCCCGTCGAGATAGGCGCGCGTGGTCGGATCGTGCGCGAAGCCGATCGTGAGGCCATCGCCTGTCGCTTGCGCCATGAGATAGGGTTTGAAGGCCAGCTGGCGACGGTTCTCGTCCCAGACATATCCGCTCGCAATCAGGCGGTCCGCGGCGGCAAAGCGCATCACGTTCACACCGTCCGAACGATCAAGTGGGGTGAAGATCGTCGATCCGCCTGCGAGCACCACCGCGCCATCGTCATAGCCTGCGGACAGGAAGTGATCGGGATCAGCGACGGTGTTGAGCAGAGCGCCGGGAAGCGTGTCGGGCAGAGCGCTCTCGTCCTGGATCGCCTCGCGATACTCGCTCTCGCTGGTGATCTCGCTCGCTTCGGCAAGCTTGGGTTTCTTGTCCTCGTCGCCCTCCTCCTCGGAGGGCGTGCGACCAAGCGCCGCCTCGCGCTGGATCGCGAGCAGCGGGCTTTCGCCCTCGCTGAATGCCGAGATCGAGCCTTCGAAGGTCACCAGCACCCCGCCGCGCTTCACGAAGTCCTGAATCGTCTTGATACCGCCCTCCGCAAGCGCGCTTGCCGGATCGCCGTCGGGCACGATCAGCACGTCGTAATCGGACAGGTCTGCGCCTGCGAAACGGTGCGTTCGGATCGGCACGACCGGCAGGCCGAGCCGCTGCTCGAGCACATAGCGAGTCGCGCCCGCACTCAACTGCGAGAGGCCGCGATCCCATGCCATCGCGACCTTCGGCAATGTGAGGCGCGCAAAGCTCTCGCTGCCGAGATTGGGGCCATCCTCGACCCACGAGGATTGCAGTGCGACGGTGTGCGCACCAACCTCGCGGGCAAGCTCGGATAGGCGCGCCATGTTTTCCGGCCCGTTTGCGCCCGCCGGGAAGACGACCGTACCGCGCGGATATTCGCGGCCATCCTTTGTGAAGGCCTCGTCGGTGACGCGCGCTTCGAGTCCTTCGCGAAGGGCCAGCGTCACGAGCCGTGCCTGTCCGCTATCGGTCCACGGCACCGCGACGGCAAAGCTGCCCGAGCCTTCCATGACCGGCGCAATCGGCGCGTCAGCCGAGAGCGGATTGCCCGCCACCGCGCCGCCGCACAGCCTGACATCGACGCCGGACATGAAGCCGAGCGACCATGCGGTCACATCGTAAAGCTCGTGGCGCAGGTCGCGCGCGCGGCGGTTCTCCTGTTCCTCGAGGAAGTCGGGCGCGAGCGGCGTGTCTTTGTCGAGCAGGCTTCGCACGAGCCGGGCTGCGGGTTGGGCCTGCGACACCGCGAGGTAGCCTGCAGGATAATTGCGCCCGCACGCGCTCACGGGTCCCTCGCGGCGAGTCACCGCGATGCCCTGCGCGACCAGCCTCCGCCCAAGCGCCTCGGCGTTCCAGCGTCCTTTCGCAAGGTCGATCACATAGCTACCGCGACCTGCGGCGCCGTTCGCGTTGGCGGACCGATACGCGGCGAAATCGGAAAGGAACCGGTCAGCGTTCTCGGCCACTGCTTCGGCAGTTGAAAAGCTCGCGATGAAGTGGTTGCGCACACCGTCGCCATAGGTGAGTTCGGTCCCGTCGCGCCGCTCGAATACGAGCCCGCGCGCCGAACCCTGCTCGTAGGTCGATCCGATCGCGCCCTGATGCGCGTTCCAGGTGTCGCCATAGCCGGGGTAAAACAGATCGTAGACCTCGCGAGTGAAATACGGCTCGCCCATCCGGTCGAACCATTCGGCATTGTTTCGCCCGATGATCTCGTAGGCCTGCCGTTGGCGCTGGGTGATGTTGGGGTTGAGCGGGCGTGCAGCGGGGCTGAAGAAATAGGTCTCGTCGCCGCCCATTTCGTGCACGTCGACGACCACGACCGGGTTCCAGCTCCGCATTGCGGCGACCTTGCCGCGCGTTTCGGGCTGGCTGAGGGTGAACCAGTCGCGGTTGAGATCGAACATGTAATGGTTGACCCGGCCTGTGGGCCAGTTCTCGTCATGCTCAGCCGCTTGCCTGTCCGCGGCCGGCTCGATGCCGACAGCGGCGCGGAAATGGTTGACGAAGCGGGCGCGCCCGTCCGGGTTTTGCATCGGGTCGAGCACCACGATGCTTTCGGAAAGGATGCGGTCCACCCGCGCATCGCCCTGCGCGGCGAGCAGGTGGAAGGCCATCATCAGCGCCGCATCGGTCGAGGAAATCTCATTGCCATGAACGCCATAGGTCAACCACATCACCGGCAGTGCCGTGCCATTGCCCGGGCGCCCCGCAGCGATGGTTGCAAGGTCGGCCTGGATGGCATCGAGCCGCGCGATGTTCTCGGGCGAAGAGAGGATCAGGTAATAGAGCGGGCGGCCCTCCCAGCTCTTTGCATATTGGACAAGCCGCATCCGCTCGGGCGCGGCCTCGGCAAGCGCCTTCAGGTATCTCACCGCTTCGTCAGGCGAAGTAATCCGAGTGCCCGGCGCATGGCCGACCGTCTCGGTCAGGGTCGGGATCGCCGGATCGAAGCGACCTTCGAGAAAGGATTGCGCTTTCGCAGTGTTGCCGCCCAGCGTTGCAACCAAGACTGCCAGAAAAGTGCTTAGCCAAAACCCGCGCATCGTAGCCCTCATTGCCCTGTCCTATCTGTCGCCGTTCCATCCGGCATGGGGGTGCCGGGGTCAAGCGGTCGGACGTGCGGTCAGGCTCCGATGCACGGATTTCTGGAAGCGCTCAGGACGGGTTGGCGGTCGGCAGGTCTTCGGGCGGCGCGCCTTCGGTTCCCTCCCGATTGCCCCTCACGCCGCGCCAGATCTTCCACCCGGCAAAGGCGAGCAGGGCAAGCGGGCCGAGTGTCGCGAGGGCAAGGATCAGGAACGCGATCATCGACCCGAAGATCGAGCCTAGCGAATTCCACGCATCGCGGATCGGTTCGGCAAAGCCGCCCGCGCTGCGCTGCCCGGATTCATAGCTGATCGCCATCTGGCTGAACGCCACCCTCCCGCGCATTTCGTTGAGCCAGCTTTGCGCCTGGTCGATCTCCTGGTTGACCTGAGCGACGCCGCGCTCGGCTTCGACCAGTTCCTTCACCGATCCGCGCCGCGTGCGCAGCACCTCCATCAGCCGGTCGCGAAGCAAGGTGCGAGCGCGCAGCCGCGCTTCGGTGTCGACGATCTGCTTCGAAAGATCCTCGCCTTCGATCGAGGAGGAGACGAGTTCGCCATCGACGCTGCCCGAGCTTTTTTCGAGCTCGTTGGAAAATTCGCGCGCGATTTCCGCCGCGACTGCGAGCTGGAGACTGCCATAGGCATAATCGCCATCCGCATCGGCCTGGCGCATCGAGATGATGCGGCACATCTGGGGGCCGCGCGCCACGCACATGTCGGCGTGCTTTTCCTGCAGCGGCTTGATCGCATCGGCGGGGAGGCGGAACCCCAAGGCATAGCGATAGGCGATTTGCGGCATGCTGACCGGGATTTCGCCTGCGGAAGAGGGGATCGGTTCGGCGCTGGCATCTGCGGCTTGGTTTTGAACCGGGCGAGTGGGTGGCGGTGGAGATGAGGCGAGCGGCCCCGTTTCCCGCGCTTCCATGAAACCGATGTCGTTGGCGGGGGCCTCTTCGATATCGGCGGTCGTGACGTTCTCGACGACCGCCTGGTCGGAATTGTCCGAGCACGCGGCGAGCGCTGCGGATGCGGCCAGAACCAAGGCAATTGTATGACGCATTTTCTCTCTCCCGAATGAGCGAGGCAGGGCGATTCGCCATATTCTCGCCTTATTTGTGCCACATTTTCGCCACAATGCAACCGTGATCAATGTTACAACATATCAATATCGAGGTAAGGAGAAGATAAGACAAGAAAAACCCCGCCGCACTATCAAGTGCGACGGGGCCTGAACCAGCCAAATGACGGGAGGCCATGACTGGTATCATTCTAAATACGTATCAGGCGTTTTCCGGGATGCGCTGTCCGTTCTCTGCGAGCTTCTCGCCCATTTTGAGCGCGCTCATCAGCGTGCTGGTGAAGGCTGGAATGTCGTCCGGATTGCGCGAGGTGATGAGATTGCCATCAACCGTTACAGTCTTGTCGACGACTTCGCCGCCTGCGTTCTTGAGGTCGGTGCGGATCGAGGGCCAGCCGGTGACGGTCTTGCCGTCGATGATCCCGGCTTCGGCAAGGAGCCACGGCGCATGGCAGATCGCGGCGATCGGCTTGTTCGCGCCATCGAACTGCTTGATTAGATCGATGACGGTATCGTTCATGCGCAGGATATCGGGGTTCATCTGTCCGCCGGGCAGCAGCAGCGCATCATAATCGCCTTCGGCTACCTCATCGACGGTGAGGTCGACCTTCACGCTGTCGCCCCAGTTCTTGTCTTTCCAGCCCTTTATCTCTCCATCGTCGAGGCTGGCGACGGTGACTTCGGCACCGGCTTCCTCCAGAAGCTTTTTCGGCTCCATCAATTCGGACTGTTCGAAGCCGTCGGTGGCAATGATCAGAATGCGTTTCATCGGTCTATCTCCTTGTTTGCGTGTTGTTTATTCAACGCATCGGTGCAGGGGCCGTTCCGGCGCGCACGGCAAGGCGTTGTTCGGCTTCGACAGAACGGGCCGGGGCGCGTTTCCCTGTGGAAATGACCCTCCCGCCCGCGCGCGACGCTTGCTAAGCGGGGGGCATGTCCGAAACCGAAATTCACGACGATTCCGAGCCGCCCAAGGACGAATTCGACGCAATTGTCGATGCACCGTTCGATGCCGCTCTTTCCGAACGCTACCTCGTTTATGCGCTCTCGACGATCACGGCTCGCTCGCTGCCCGACCTGCGCGACGGGCTGAAGCCGGTCCACCGCCGCCTGCTGTGGACCATGCGGCAGCTCAAGCTCGACCCGACGAGCACGTTCAAGAAAAGCGCCCGCGTCGTCGGCGAGGTCATCGGCAAATACCATCCGCACGGCGATACCGCCGCCTATGACGCGATGGTCCGCCTCGCTCAGGATTTTGCGCTGCGCTATCCGCTGGTCGAGGGGCAGGGGAATTTCGGCAATATCGACGGGGATAACGCGGCCGCCTACCGCTACACCGAAGCGCGCCTGACCAAGACGGCGATGCAGCTGATGGACGGGCTCGATGCCGGCACGGTCGATTTCATCCCGACCTATAACGGCGAGGAGCAGGAACCCGAACTGATGCCGGGCCTGTTCCCGAACCTGCTTGCCAACGGGGCAAGCGGGATCGCTGTGGGCATGGCGACCAATATCCCTTCGCACAACGTCGCCGAGATCATCGACGCGACGCTCGAACTGATCGACAATCCGCATGTCGAGCACGAACGCCTGATGGAATTGTTCCAGGGGCCGGATTTCCCCACGGGCGGGCAGATTATCGACAGCAAGGAGGCGATTTCCGAAGCCTATGCCACCGGGCGCGGATCGTTCCGCGTGCGCGGCGTGTTCGAGGCTCCGGAGGCGGACAAGCCCGAAGACCGTGCAGCCGGTATCGAGCGGCTCGGCGGCGGCCAGTGGCAGCTCGTGATCTCGGAAATCCCTTACCAGGTGCAAAAGGGCAAGCTGATCGAGCAGATCGCGCAGGCGATTGCCGACAAGAAGCTGCCGATCCTCGACGATGTCCGCGACGAATCCGACGAGACGATCCGCATCGTGCTGGTGCCCAAGAGCCGCAATGTCGATCCCGAACTGCTGAAGGAATCGATCTTCAAGCTCACCGATATGGAAACCCGTTTCGGGCTCAACATGAACGTGCTCGACGCGACGCGCACACCGATGGTGATGGGGCTGAAGGAACTGCTGGGCCACTGGACCGCATCGCAGATCGAGATCCTCCAGCGCCGCACGCGGCACCGGCTCGACCAGATCGCGCGGCGACTGGAACTCGTCGAGGGCTACATCATCGCCTTCCTCAATCTCGACCGCGTGATCGAGATTATCCGGACCGAGGACGAGCCCAAGCCGGTGATGATGGAGGAATTCAAGCTCACCGACCGGCAGGCCGAGGCGATCCTCAACATGCGGCTGCGCAGCTTGCGCAAGCTCGAGGAGATGCAGCTCAGGCAGGAAAAGGACGAACTGCTGGCAGAGCAGGACGACCTTACCAAGCTGCTCGATAGCCCGGCGCGCCAGCGCACGCGGCTCAAGAAGGACCTGCGCGCACTGCGCAAGGATTATGCCGAGGATACCAAGCTCGGCGCGCGCCGCACCCGGATCGAGGAAGCCGAAGCCACGGTCGAATTCTCGATGGATGCGATGATCGAAAAGGCACCGGTCACGGTCATATTGTCGCAGAAGGGCTGGATCCGCGCCGCGAGCGGCCATGTCCCGCTCGACCAGGAATTCAAATACAAGGAGGGCGACGAGCTCGCCTTCATCGCCCATGCGCACACGACCGACAAACTGCTGATCGCGGCAGGCAATGGGCGGTTTTACACATTGGGCTGCGACAAGCTGCCGAGCGCGCGCGGGTTTGGCGAACCGGTGCGCAGCATGATCGACCTCGAGGCCGATACCGGCATCGTGGGAATGCTGGTGCACAAGAAAGGCGGCAAGCTGCTGCTCGCATCCAGCATCGGCAAGGGCTTCGTCGCGGAGACCGACGAACTGCTCGCCGAAACGCGAAAAGGGCGACAAGTTGTCAACTTGAAAGGCGATGCCGAGCTGCGCGTAATCCGCGAGATCGGCGAGGGTGACGATCACGTCGCGTGCGTGGGCGAAAACCGCAAGCTGATCGTCTTCAACCTCGAGGAAATGCCGGTCATGACGCGCGGGCAGGGAGTGATGCTGCAACGATACCGCGACGGCGGGCTTAGCGATGCGACAACGTTCAAGCTGGGAGACGGCCTCAGCTGGCAGATGGGCGGTTCAGGCGAGCGCACCCGCACGGAAAACGAGATCTGGCAATGGAAAGTCGCTCGCGGCGCGGCCGGACGCTTGCCACCCCAGGGCTTTCCCAAGGACAACAGATTCTGATTTCTGCGCGCCCACCGGCGCGCGCTCTCCTCGCTCACGCGGTCTGAATGCCGGGCGGCCCTGCGGTCGCGGTCGCGAGCGTGCTCCGCTTTCCTTCAGCTACGTCGCAATTGAACCGTGTTTGAGGGCGCAAAACAAAAAAAGGGCCGGCAGGATCGCTCCCGCCGGCCCCTTGTTCGTTTGGTTGGCCTATGCCTTACATCGCAGCATCGTCAGCGGTTTCGCCGGCTGCTGCGGCCTGCTTTGCCTCGGCCTGTGCCGGGGTAAGGATTTCCGCGCCTTCGGGCACCTCAACGGTGTTTGCCGCAAGCTGTTCAGCCGAATAGAGCGCCATCAGGTTACCGTTCGCGTCGACTGCGAAAGCGTCGCGGGTAAGGGTGATGATGCCCGCATCGCTCTTGACGATCGCGGTGTCTGCATCGTCGACCGTGTAGACGACGCCTGCCGGCTGGCCGTCTGCGCTCATCACGGCGGCGCCTTCGACGAGCGCTGCGTCACGCTTGGCGTTGGCTTCGGCTTCCTGCGCAGCCATCATCCCATTGATCTGATCCTTGGTAGCGTTGATCGTCCACTGGCCTTCGCGCTCGGCAAGCAGGTTGCTCGGCAGCGGCGCCTTGTAGGTGCCGGTGTCGACGAGGACTGTGGCTCCGTCATTGCTTTCGACAACGCCTACTTCGGTGCCGTCAACCTGGCTGAAGACGGTCGTGCCGGGATCCTGGGCGGTAGCTGCGATCGGGGTCGCCGCCATGGCGGTGGCGAGGATAGCCAGCTTTGCAAACTTCATAACTCAAACTCTCCGTTGTTCAATCTCGTCGGATGGCCGCCGCAAACGGGAGGGCAGCGCTCACATAAGCGATGTCCGGTCCGGCGGGGCTGGACCACAATGTGGACACCGATAGCGATGGAAAGCGCGCACCCTAATAATGTGCGAAACGCGCGGTTGGCTCCCTTACGGGCTCCTGGGCCACGTGACAAGCACGCGACCTGTGGTGCCCTTATGGGAAAGCGCAAGTGAAGCTCGCCTTAACGTAAACGTCAAAGCGATTTCAGCTCCTTTTCGAGGATTTCGCGCACGCGCACCTCTTCTGGAAAACCTTCCGCAATCCACTGTCGCTCGACCGATTGGAGAATTCGGGCCACTTCGGGGCCAGCGGCGATTCCGCGTGAAACGATGTCGCGACCCCTGATAGGGAAGGAGGGGGCTTCCCATCTCTTCAGCACCCGCGCATCCGATCCAATCAGCAACAGACGGTTTATCGCGACGTCAACGCCCTCACGATAGGCGAGCGCTTTCGGATTGTCGGCATCGCTGTCGAGCCGCTCGGCAGTCGAAACCAGTACGCCGCGCTGCGCTTTCGAGAGACGCAGCCGGGCTGCGACGATTTCGGCGACATCGGGCGAAGGCGGGAGGAGAGCGGACAGGCGCCGGATCGGATCGGGCGGGAAACCTTGCTCGGCCTCGCGCGTGATGACATCGCGCATCAGCTCGACCTGGCGGAGGCTGGTTTCGGGCAGGATCACGCGCAGCACTGCGCGATTGTGCATGCGCTCCACTGTCTCGCCGGGGTCAGGCAGAGCGAGCAAATTGAGCAATTCGTCCGAAACGCGTTCGCGGCTGAGACCCTTGAGCGTTTCGGCCAGCTCGCTGCATGCTTCTTCGGCTTCCGGGTTCAGTTCTGACCCGAAGCGCGCCTGGAACCGATAATACCGAAGGATGCGCAAATGATCCTCGGCGATACGCTGCCGCGGGTCGCCGATAAAGCGCACGGTGCGCGCTGCGAGGTCATCGAGTCCGCAGAAGTAATCCGAGATTTCCAGGGTCTCGGGATGTGCGTATAGCGCGTTTATCGTGAAATCGCGCCGGGCGGCATCGTCTTTCCAGTTCCTCGCAAAAGCGACTGTCGCTCGTCTTCCGTCGGTCGAGACGTCATGGCGCAGCGTCGTGATTTCTACCGGTCCGTCCTCCAGGATCGCCGTCACCGTACCGTGATCTACCCCTGTGGGCACCGTGCGAATGCCTGCCTTGGCGCAAAGGTCGATCACCGCGTCGGGCAGGTGCATGGTCGCGCAGTCCACGTCCTGCACTTCCACACCGAGCAGCGTGTCGCGCACGGCGCCGCCGACCCAGCGGATCTGTTCTGCGCCTAGCGCCTCGGTTAGCGCGGCAAGCCCCGCTCTGCGCGGCCAGTCGGCAGTTTCCAGGGAACCGGGCAAGTCAGCAGCGCTCACACCAGTCCCTCCAGCGCTATCCGGCGCGATAGATTGGCGATGATCGCAGCAGTCACGCCCCAGATCCTGAAACCTTCGTAGTCCATTTCGAGATAGCGCCGGTTCGCCCCCTTCCAGAACACTTCGTTGGTGGTCCAGTTACTCCGATCGAGCAGCAGCGCAAGCGGCGCTTCGAACCATGCTTCCACTTCGGTCGGGTTGGGCACGAGTTCCAGACCATCGGGCACTACGCCGAGAACCGGGGTTACGGCAAAGCCTGTACCGGTCTGATAGAGGTCGCTCGCGCCGATCACGCGCACTTTCTCGCGCGAGAGCGCAAGCTCCTCCTCGGCCTCGCGCAGCGCTGCCGTCACCGCGTCTTCGCCCGGATCGATCTTGCCACCGGGAAAGGCGACCTGACCCGGATGACCGCGCATGTCGCGAGGGCGCTGCGTCAGAATGACACCCGGGTCATCGCGTTCGGTCACCGCGATCAGGACCGCGGCCGGTGTCGCACGGCCATCGGAGAATTGCGCGTCGGTCAGGAGGCCGCCCACGTCGCGCGCGTGACCTTCATCGAAGGAAGCCTTGAGGCGTTCGAAAAGGGTGCTCATGCGCGTGCGGGTGCCATGTTCAGGGCAACAACGAAAACATCGCGCCCTGACTGTGGACCATCAGGCCGTGTTCCAGATCGTCTCCGTTTGCGTCCATCGCAATCTGGGCAAGTTGTTCGTAGGTCGAACGGTTGAGCCGCGCTTCGCAGCCGCGCCGGACATGGAGATAGATGGCCGGCGTGTCGTGATCGCCCGCCGCGCGGATCGCATTTTCGGGTCCGGCAACGACCAGTTCGTCGGTGTTGAGCCGGAACGCGATTTCTCCATCTCGCATGACGCAATCGACCGCAACAAAGGCGGCGTCGTCGACTTCGATGCTGAGCTTTTCGAAGGGGGTCACAAGCCAGTGGGCGCCGCTTTCATCGCGGGTGAGGAGTCCGGAGAACGCGCGAACCATTGCCGGGCGGCGGATCGGCGAGCCTTCGTGAAACCACGTGCCATCGGCGGCGATGCGCATATTGCTCTCGCCCACCACTTCGGGCTTCCAGCCTTCGACAGGTGGCAGTTTGCGTTGTGCGACTTGCTCGGCAATTTCAGCGAGCCTCAGTTCGGCGAGATAGGGGGGAGGTTCGTAGGGCATGATCTGACAACGCGATGCCAGAGACCTGCGTTCCCGCCAAGGCTCAGTGGTAATTCAGTCCCGTCCGGCGATCCCGCCCGCAGGGTTCCACGGTCCGAGTACGCCCTCCTCCGGCATGGCCGATAGCGCCGCGCCGCGCGCCAGCAGGCGCTCCGGCTCATAAGGGCCGGGGCATCGCCAGCCGCCCGTCGAATTCGCGTTGAAGCCGAAGCGGCTGTAATAATCGGGGTCGCCGATCAGGACTTGCGGGAAAGAGGGCGATCCGTTCGCTGCCATTCTCGCTTCTGCATCGAGCATCGCCGCCATCAGCCCGTGGCCGAAGCCTTCGCCCTGCCGCTCGGGCAGCACCGCGACGGGGCCAACCATGACCAGCGGGACGGCATTGCCATCGTTGTCGATCAGAGCGACCGGCCAGCATTGGATCGTGCCGACCAACAACTCGCCCTCGTCGAGTGCGGCAAAGCTCAGCGTCTCCAGCCAGTCCATCCCTGCACGAATGCGATATGCCGTTCGGGCGTGGCGATCCGGCCCGAAGGCGCGGTCGAGAACCTCTTCGATCATGCCGGGTTCCACCGCCGATAGCGGGATCAGGGTTGCAGCCTCGCTAGCCATGGCGCGCGCGTTAGAGATTTCGCGGCACTATCCCAAGCAAAATCACATGCTGAGTTTGAGGACGCGTCCGCCGGGGCCGTCTTCCGCGATCCAGATGCTGCCATCGGGGCCTTGCTCGACCGACCGTATGCGGTTGTCGAACTTGTAACGCGCGGCCTCGCTCGCGTCCTCTCCGTCTAGCGTCACCCTGACGAGCGCCTGGGCGGCGAGACCCGCGATCAGCGCATCGCCTTTCCAGGGACCGAACATATCGCCCGAATAGATAATCATATCGCCCGGCGCGATCACCGGCGTCCAGTGCGCAGCGGGCTTCACGAAGCCATCGTCCTCGCTGTGATCGGTGATCGGTTCGCCGCTATAATGTTTGCCATAGGACCGCGTCGGCCAGCCATAATTCGCACCTTCGCGCACGAGGTTGAGTTCATCGCCCCCTGCCGGACCATGTTCGATTTCCCACAGGCGCCCTTGCGCGTCCCAGTCGATGCCGAGGATGTTGCGGTGGCCGTACGACCATATCTCCGCCGTCACCCCGCCTGCGTCTGCCATCGGATTACCCGCGGCGGGCGTGCCGTCGAGATTGAGGCGGACGATGGTGCCGAGCGTGTTCTCGGTGTCCTGCGCGGGATCGAGCTTCTGCCGGTCGCCGCTCGCGACGAACAGATATTCACCGTCAGGCGAGAAGGTAATGCGGTGCGAATAGTGCCCGCGTCCGGTCGCCTTCGGGGCCTGCCGCCAGATTACATCGAGCCCTTCGATTGCGCATGCATCGGCCACTTCGCAGGTCAGCGTCCCGCGCCCGACTACCGCACCAGCCGTGTCGCCCTCGCCCGCTTCGGCCCAGCTGAGATAGATCGTGCGGCTGCCAAGCTTGTCAGAGCTTTCGGATTCCAGGAACGCGATATCGCCAAAGCCGCCCTGGCCTGCATATTCGACTTCCGGAACGCCGGTGACCGTACCCATCCGGCCGCTTGCCGTGTCGATGAACTTCATCGTCCCGGCTTTTTCGCTGACGAACAGCAGGCCGGTGCCCGGCGCGAATTCGATGGCCCAGGGGCGTTCGAACTCGCCCATCTCTGTCACAGTGAAGTCGGCATCGCCGGCAGGAGTGGTCTGGGCGCTATCCCCCGATTCAGCGGCAGCGCAGCTTGCGAGCGCAAGGGCGGGGAGGGAAAGTGCGAGCGGAAGTTTGGGAAATTGGGTCATGGAATTGCTAACTCCCGAAAGTGAGATCGATGCCGGCCGATTCTTGATCGGTGTCGATGAAGCGGGCCGCGGGCCATTGGCGGGACCGGTCGTAGCCGCAGCCGTGGTGCTGGGCGAAGACGTACCCAAGGGTCTCGACGATTCCAAGAAGTTATCCGCCAAGAGGCGTGCGGCGCTCGACGAAGAGATACGGGCAAGCTGCCGTTGGGCGGTCGCGGTGATCGAGCCTGAAGAGATCGACCGGCTCAATATCTTCCAGGCGACGATGGAGGCGATGACCCGTTGTGTCTCAGATCTCACGGCACGATGCAGCGGCGAATGCGAGGTCCTGATCGACGGCAACATGACACCGGAGGGAAGGCGCCCTGCATGGCGCTGGAGAGCGCGCGCAATCGTCGGCGGTGACGGGATCGAACCAGCGATCAGCGCAGCATCGATCATCGCGAAGGAGTGGCGCGACCGGTTGATGATCGCGGCGGCGGAGGTGCATCCGCATTACGGCTGGGAGCGGAACAAGGGATATGGAACCGCTGAGCATATGGAGGCGTTGCGCGTGCATGGTCCCACTCCAATGCACCGCCATTCCTTCGCACCGGTCGCTCAAGCCACTTTGCTCTAGAGCGGCCATCGCCTAAGCGCGCATCCCATGCTCGAAGCGATTCTTCTCAGCCTTGCCGGCCTTGCAGGCCTAGCCATCGGCGGCGAACTTCTGGTGCGGGGCGCTGTTGGCATCGCCCGAAAGCTTGGCGTCTCGACACTCTTTACTGGCCTCGTGATCGTAGGCTTTGCGACCTCGATGCCGGAAATGGTTGCCAGCGTGCAGGCCGCGCTGGCCGGTTCGCCCGAGATCGCATGGGGCAATATCGTCGGCTCGAACCTCGCGAACACTTTGCTGATCCTCGGCGTGTCGGCATTGGTGATGCCGATCGTGCTCACAGGTGTCGGCCGGCGCGATGCGGTCGTGGCGCTGGCAGCGACGCTGCTGCTGTGGCTGCTGATCTGGTCGCAGATTGGCGGACGCTGGATCGGGATCGGGCTGCTTGGCCTCATTCTGGTTTATATTGTCTGGCGCTACCGCCATCCGGGTCAGGCACCGATAGACGACCATGGAGATGAGGCTCCCGGCAAGGCATGGGTCGCAGCGCTCCTGTTCGTTTCAGGCCTTGCTATCCTTGTGGGCGGAGGCAACGCCCTGGTTACTGGTGCGATAAGCCTTGCGACGATCTTCCGCGTTCCCGAAACCGTGATCGGGCTCACGGTGGTCGCGGTCGGCACGTCACTGCCTGAACTCGCTGCCTCGATCGCAGCGGCGCTGCGCGGAAAGCCGGGTCTAGCTCTCGGCAACGTTGTCGGCTCGAATATCTACAACATCCTGCTGATCGGCGGCGCCACAATGAGCATCGCGCCCTTTGCGTTGCCATTCGATCTGGTCGGACTGCAGATGGCGCTGCTGACGGCGAGCGCGGTGCTGCTGCTCATACTGCTGTGGCGGGGAAAGCGGATCGGACGGGCGCTCGGAGCGCTGCTGGTCGCCGCATTCGTCGGCAACATCGTTCTCGTTTTCAGCTAAATCGCGCCAGCGAGTCTTTCGCGCAACACCCCTTCATATCGAGTCCGGCTCAACCAATCGGACTCAAGATATTGTGCCGATCCCCTTTCGTTCTGCACAGCGCACGGGATGCTTTACGCCGCGTTAACCATAGCGCTTCAGAATCTCTGCTTGACGGGGAGTCCGCTTGGACTCACCCTGTGGATAAGTTTGGGTAGTTGCTATCAGGGAATTTCAAGTGGGCGTGATGGAGAATGCGAAGGTGCAGACCAAAGGTGCTGTAAAGGCACCGAAAAAGGCGCGCCCAGATGTGAAAGCGCTGCTGCCGCTTGGCGCGATCCTAGATGGCGACTGTATCGAGGCCATGCGTTCGCTGCCCGACAATTCGATCGACTGCGTGTTCGCGGATCCGCCCTACAACCTTCAGCTCGGCGGCGATCTCAACCGCCCGGACGGAAGCGAAGTCGATGCGGTCAACGATCACTGGGACCAGTTCGAAAGCTTCCGCGCCTACGATGAATTCACCCGCGCCTGGCTCACCGAAGCGCGCCGGGTTCTCAAGCCAGACGGCGCGTTGTGGGTCATCGGCAGCTATCACAACATCTACCGTGTGGGCGCGATCCTGCAGGATCTCGGCTTCTGGATTCTCAACGATATCGTGTGGCGCAAGACCAATCCAATGCCCAATTTCAAGGGCACGCGGTTCACCAATGCGCACGAGACGCTGATCTGGGCGAGCATGGGCGAAAAGGCGCGCTACCACTTCAACTATCGTGCGATGAAGACGCTGAACGACGAGCTCCAGATGCGCAGCGACTGGGTGCTGCCGATCTGTTCAGGGGGCGAGCGCCTGAAGGAAAATGGCAAGAAAGCGCATCCAACGCAAAAGCCCGAAAGCCTGCTCTACCGCGTGCTGCTTGCAACGACCGAAACCGGCGATGTTGTGCTCGACCCGTTTTTCGGAACAGGTACGACTGGCGCGGTCGCCAAGCGCCTCGGCCGCGAATGGATCGGATGCGAGCGCGAGGATTTTTACCGCGGCGTTGCGATGAAGCGGATCGAGAAGGAACTTCCTCTCGATGAAAGCGCACTCAAGACCATGCAGTCGAAAAAGGCCGCGCCGCGCGTTGCTTTCGGCGCGCTGGTCGAAAACGGCCTGATCCCGCCGGGCACGCAGGTGTTCGACAAAAAACGCCGTTGGATCGCTACCGTACGCGCAGACGGGTCGCTCGAATACGAGGGCAAGACAGGCTCGATCCACGGGCTCGGCAAAGACTTGCAGGATGCGCCAAGCTGCAATGGCTGGACATTCTGGCACTATGAGAATGGCGGGGAAGTCAAACCCGTCGACGCTGCTCGCCAACTCTTTTTGCTGGCCAACGAAGACTAAGCGCCGTTCGTCGATTACTGCGACTGATTATCGTTAAGGCGCCACGGTTCGCCGTATCGGCCTGCAACCATTCATGTTTCCTCGTCGTTATCTCGCTGATCTCGCGCACCTACCCCCCTAAGCGCGAGGCAACGAGAAGAGGAATCTCATGAAGTATAAGCACAAATATTCTCTCACCCCGATTGCCATTGCGGCGCTCGTCGCATTCCCCACCGCAGCTCTTGCCGATGGCCCCTATGTGGGTGTCAGCGGCGGTGTCGTGCTCCCCGAAGACAGCTCGAATGCGGGCGAATTCGACGCCGACGTACCCGCCACGCCCGATTTCGGCGCAATTCCAGCTGGAACCGAAGTCGGTTGGGAAACGCAGTTCGACACCGGCT
This sequence comes from Erythrobacter sp. THAF29, assembly GCF_009363635.1. Lineage (GTDB taxonomy): Bacteria > Pseudomonadota > Alphaproteobacteria > Sphingomonadales > Sphingomonadaceae > Erythrobacter. Next base: position 1,302,851 of record NZ_CP045392.1, read on the forward strand.
TCGCGATCAGCGGCCAAGCCGGATATGCCTTCGAAAACGGTTTCCGCCTCGAAGCCGAAGTCGCCTACTCCGAATACGACGTTGACACACACACCGGCCTCACTGTCGGCGGTGCGAACATCGATGGCGCAGACGTTGCGATCCTCACCCGCGGCGCAGCTGACCCCGCCAACCCAACGGTCGGTGCAGTAATCGCCGACGGGCAGGGCAAGGTCACCAATTTCGGCCTGTTCGGCAACGTGTTCTATGACATCAACACCGGCAGCGCGTTCAAGCCCTATGTCGGCGGCGGTATTGGCTATCAGTGGGTCGATGTCGACTACATGCCCTCGGGCGTGGCTGTAGGAGCCGATGAAGATGGCACATTCGCCTATCAGCTGATGGCGGGCGCAAGCTTCGAAGTGTCCGACAATTTCGAAATCTTCGGTCAGTACACCTGGCGCGACAGCACCGAGGAAGCGGAAATCCCGCTTACGCTCGTGCCCGCGACGCTTGGAGTCGAGAGCTCGCAGTCGATCATCTCGGCTGGCGTGCGTGTCGGCTTCGGCGGTTAACCGGTCAAGGATAATCCTGCAAAATGAGGGGCCGCGCGGCGAAGCGCGGCCCCTTTTTCATTGGCGGCCTCCGGTTTGTACGCAGCTTCGAGCCCGCAGCAGTTTCCAGCGAACGCCATTTGTCTCTAAAGCGCTGGACGAGTTCTCTTTCCAAGCCAGCCAGGGACCAGCATGACCGCATCAGTCTATCTCCACCCCATTGCGTTAGCCTCCGGGCCGCAGGCCGAAGACGGCGCGGCGATCCGGCTCGGCGGCTCGATGGCCTATGCCAGCCGCTTTGCGCTTGTCGTGCGCGAAGGTGCGCAGGCAACACAGCGCATCCTGTTCGGTGCGCGCGGGTTCGAAGACGCGCTTGAAGCCATCGAATTCGGTCTTCATGCGGAGGCACAGCGCCAATGGGCGAACCTCCAGAAAAGCCATGCTCCCTTGCAGGCGGGCGAGCGCACCATTCGGCTCGACCAGCCGCAGGTTATGGGCGTGCTCAATGTGACGCCCGACAGCTTTTCCGATGGCGGGGAATTCCTCGAAAAGCCCGATGCGGGGCAGGCGCACGCAGCGCAGATGCTCGAAGCGGGCGCGGCCATCATAGACATTGGCGGCGAGAGCACACGCCCAGGCGCGGCGGCCACCTGGGAGGGCGACGAGAAGGACCGTGTGCTCCCGGCGGTCGAATATTGCGCGAATATGGGGGCCGCAATCAGCGTCGATACGAGGCGTGCCGGCGTGCTCGAAGCGGCGCTCGAAGCTGGCGCTCACGTCGCCAACGATGTGTCGGCGCTGCGCTATGATCCGCGTATGGTCGAACTTGTCGCCAATAGCGGCTGCCCGGTAATCCTGATGCACGCGCCGGGTGCGGGCGAAGATCTCCACGATGGTGGCGAATATGTCGATGTGGTGAGCGAGGTGTTCGATTTCCTGAAAGGCGCGCGCGAACGCGCGATCGTGGGCGGGATTGCGGAGGAGCGGATAATGCTCGATCCCGGCATCGGCTTCGGCAAGACGCTCGCCGACAATCTCGCGCTCATCAATGCGCTGCCGCTTTTCCATGCGCTCGGGAGCCCGCTGCTTCTTGGCGTGAGCCGAAAGCGGATGATCGGCGCGCTCTCGAACGAGGAAGCGGCGCACGAGCGGCTCGGCGGCTCGATTGCACTGGCGATGAAGGGGATGGATGCGGGCATACACATGCTGCGCGTTCACGACGTGAAGGAGACGGTGCAGGCCCGCAATGTCTGGCGCGGCCTGCGTGATGCGGCGCTTACCGATTTCGCGCAGCTGCCGGCCGATTGAGGCACTTGCCAAGCGCGTCGCTATTCCGTCATGAGCGGCGCGCAACGAGGGGCTCTGACCCCGCTCCACAAAAGGATTCGCCCATGTGCCGCCTCTCGCTTCTCGCCCTTTCAACCGTCGCACTCGGCATTTCGGCCACACCGCTGTTGGCCGATAATCACCACGGCGAGAACATTCAGGGGAAACCGCACCACATGCATGGCGCGATGCATGGTGACGGGCATGTGCCGATGTATGCCGAGGACCTGCTTGCGGCCTACTACGCCAAGCTCGAAAAGCGGGTCGATCTGCCGGTGGCACCGGCCAATGTTTCGCTCTCGCCCGATGCAACGATCACGCGGCTCGCCTTCGGAAGCTGCAACCACCAGCTTCGACCGCAGACCTACTGGGCGACGATTGCCGAGACCGACCCGGACCTGTTTCTATTTATCGGAGACAACAATTACGGTGACCAGGGGTGGGACGGCGATGCTGCGCTGACCACCCTTCGCAAAGCCTACAAGGTACAGGCCGAGACGGCGGAGCTAGCGGCTTTCCGTTCGCAGGTACCGATGATGATCACGTGGGACGACCACGATTACGGCTTTAACGACGGCGGCGGCAGTTTCGCGTTCAAGGGGTGGGCCGAGACTATCTTCGAGACTTTCTGGAATGCATCGGACGAAGTGAAATCGCGCCCCGGCATCTACGAAAGCCGCATGTTCGGCGAGAAGGGTAAACGAACGCAGGTGATCATGCTCGACACCCGCTTTTTCCGGTCCGACCTGGAGACGATGCCCTATCAGATGAACCGTCCTGCGCTGGGGCCCTATCAACCCAGCGATAACGCGTCGAAAACGATGCTGGGCGAGAGCCAATGGCAGTGGCTCGAGCAGGAGCTCGCAAAGCCCGCAGACCTGCGCATCGTCGTCTCTTCGATCCAGGTCATCACCGACGCGCACAACTATGAGGCGTGGGAGAACCTGCCGCTCGAACGCCAAAAGCTCTATGCGATGCTCGCGGGCCGCGAGGAGAGCGGGCTGGTGCTGCTCTCGGGCGACCGCCATGCAGGCGGCATCTACTCCGATACACCCGAGGCTGCCGGAGGCGAGCAGGTGTGGGAGCTCACCAGTTCCTCGCTTAATTACTCGTTCTCATCGACCGAGCGGAACACCGCGCGCGAGCCCGATCCCAAGCGCCTTACCGATTTCATCTCGGAAGAGAATTTCGGTCTCGTCGAGATCGACTGGGCGGCGAAGACCTTCACGATGAGCCTGCGCGGCGCGACGGAAGGCGAAACGCGGGTAACTCGCACCGTCGGCTGGTGACGCGCTAGAGCGTGAACCCTCCGTCCGAGACGAGGACGTGGCCGGTGATATTCGATCCGGCGTCGGACAACATGTAGAGGATGTCGCTGGCGATCTGATCGGGGGTGGCGAACCGGCCCGAAGGCGTGGTCGAAGCCATGGCCTTGAGCGTCGCCTCGCGCCCCTGTGCTGCAACGGAGCGGCGGAAGTCTTCCGATGAGTCCCAGATGTTGGTGTCGACCCCGCCCGGCGCGATGGCGTTGACGCGGATGCCTTGCGCCGCACCGTCGAGCGCGGCTATCCGAGCCATGTGCGCCACCGCGGCCTTGGACACCCCGTAAGGGCCGATCCCGCCAATGGCTTTCACGCCGGTGGTGGAGGATACCACGACCGCGCTGCCGCCTTTGCCCTTCATCGCGCGCATCGAAGCAGCGAGGGTCAGAAACGCGCCATCAAGATTGACGTCCATCACACGCCGCCAGTCGGCAAAGCTGACCTCGCCCAAGGGTCCGCCAGCTCCGATCCCGGCGTTGACGACGGCGTGATCGAGGCCGGCAAGCCTGGGTTCTAGATCCTGCCACAGCGCTTCGTCGGCGACGCTGCCGACCACGCGCTCCACCTCGCAATCGAGATCGAGCGCGTCGAGGCCGTCCGCGTTCACGTCGACGAGGATGAGCTTCGCGGCACCCCTTTCTGCAAGCGCCTTTGCGCAGGCCGCGCCTATGCCCGAACCAGCGCCGGTGACAAGCGCGGTGCGATCTTCGAAGTCTTTGAGAATTGTCATGCCGATCCGCTAGGCGGATACGCGGGGTGCATCAAGCCGCGTTGTCGATGCCGAGATCGGAAAGCTTGCGATAAAGCGTCGAGCGCCCGATGCCGAGGCGGCGGGCAACTTCGGTCATGCGGCCCCGATAGTGACCGATGGCAAGGCGAATAACGTCGGCCTCGATCTCCTCGAGCGGACGCAGGTTGCCGTCTTCGGTGTAAAGCATGATGCCCACACCTTCGTGCGTGGCGGACAGGGGATCGCTTTCGACCTCGCCGAGCATCTCGGAAAGCTGCGGGAAGCTTTCTTCGGTAAGCGTGTTGCCCTCGCAATAAACGGCTGCGCGAAACAGCACCGATTGCAGCTGCCGGACATTGCCGGGCCATTCGTAGGCGGAGAGCAGCGCCAGAGCGCTGTCGGAAACCGAAAGGTGACGGAGGCCTGGCTGCTCACCGATCCGGCCAAGGAAATGGCGGGCAAGGGCGGGAATGTCGCCAGTGCGCTCGCGCAGCGGCGGGAGGCTGATCACCGTGGTGCTCAGGCGCTCGGCAAGCGCTTTGTCGAAATGGCCGGCTTCGACCAGCGCGCCAAGCCCGATATTGCTCGCGACAAGCAGCCGTACATCGACGCGGAAACCATGAGCCGCGCCAACCGGACGGACAATGCCGCTTTCGAAGGCTTCGGCCAGCCGCTCCTGGAGATGCGGGGTCAGGCGATCGACCTCATCGAGGACAAGCGTGCCGCCGTCGCATTGCTGGAGCGCGCCGATCTGGCGGTCGAAGGCGCCGGGAAAGGCATTGGGCTCATGCCCGAACAGCACCGATTCGACAGAGTTGGGCGGTACGCTCGCGACATTGATGATGCGGAGCGGTTCTTTTGCGCGGGGCGAGGCGGCGTGCATCGCGCGCATCAGCATTTCCTTGCCCGTGCCGCTTTCGCCTTCGATCACTACATGGCTGTGTCCGCGCGCAGCCTTTGCCGCCTTGGCGAGCGCGGTGCGAAACTTGGGTGCGGTGCCGATCATCGCATCGAAATCGAGCGTCGCGGTCATTTTCTCGGTCAGCGGTGCGAGCTCGTCACGCGGGGTTTCGCGGGTGGTGACGGTGCGAAGCGCTTCCATCAGCCTGTCGGGCGAGACGGGCTTCACAAGGTAGTCGCTCGCGCCCGCACGCATCGCTTCGACCGCGAGGACCGGCGATGAGGAAGTGGTGAGCATCAGGATCGGAAGCGCCGGGCGGCGTTCCTTGAGCTCGGCGATAAGCGAGCAGGCATCGTCGCCGGGCACCCACTGATCGAGCAGGATCGCGGAAAGCTGCATGCCTTCGCGTGTGCCGAGGATAGCGATCGCGGTTTCGGCATCCTTCGCGATAACGGTGCGCCAGCCATCGCGCGCGGCGATGGCCGAGATCAAGCGGCTCTGTGCCGGCTCATCGTCGATCAGCATCACCAGGCGCGATTCATGGCGCTCATCTTCCTGAGCGTCATCGGGCGCTTCGATATGCGAATCCAGATCCGACATAGGCCTAGGCCGCGCATTCCCTCACCGCCCCGGCAATCGCCCCGGGGTTTGACGTCGCACGACCGTAGGCAGATTGGGTAAAGACGGAATTAAGGCTGATTGCGGTTTCGCCGCTTTTTTCGCGCAGACCGTCCTTCCACGCCCTGTCACAAGAGTGGGCTTGAGTGCGGGCGCGCAGCGCGATACGGCCCTAATCGCGAAATCCGCGGTCCAATTGGCCGCAAACTACGTTCAAATACTCAAAGGGAATTTCTCACGCCATGGCTACCCACGACATAGACAAGGCAAAGGCAACCTACAGCAGCTTTATGAATGCGCTGAAATGGGCGGTGCCGATCATTGCGATCATCACCCTCATCGTCGTCATGCTTATCGCGGACTAAAGGCAGAAAAAATCACGTGAAAATCGCTGTACTGAAAGAGCGCGCGCCCGGCGAAACGCGGGTCGCGGCAAGCCCCGAAACGGTCAAGAAGTTCATTGCGCTGGGCAATGAATTCGCAGTCGAGAGCGGGGCGGGTTCTCATGCAGCGATATCCGACGATGCCTTCGCCGATGCCGGAGCAAGCATCGGCGATGCGGCTTCGTGCGTGAAGGACGCAGATATCGTCCTTGCGATTCAGGCACCCGAGGTGGCGCTGCTCGAAGGCGCAAAGCCCGGGGCATGGGTCGCGGCGCTGTTCGATCCTTTCCAGAAAGGCGAGCTTGTCGAGGCCTATGCGAAGGCGGGTCTCGAAGCGCTCAGCATGGAATTCATGCCGCGCATCACCCGCGCGCAGTCGATGGACGTGCTCTCCAGCCAGTCCAACCTTGCAGGCTATAAGGCGGTGCTGACCGCCGCCGACACCTATGGCCGCGCATTCCCGATGATGATGACCGCCGCCGGCACTGTGCAGGCGGCCAAGGTCTTCGTGATGGGCGTGGGTGTGGCGGGCCTTCAGGCAATTGCCACCGCCCGCCGCCTGGGCGCGCAGGTCTCCGCCACCGACGTTCGCTCTGCCACCAAGGAACAGATCGAAAGCCTTGGCGCCAAGGCGATCTTCGTCGAGGATGTCGAGGGGATCGAGGGCGAGGGCACCGGCGGCTATGCCACAGAGATGAGCGATGAGTACAAGGCCGCGCAGGCCAAGCTTGTCTCGGAGCACATCGCCAAGCAAGACATCGTCATCACCACGGCGCTGATCCCCGGACGCGCGGCTCCTGTGCTCATTACCGACGAACAGATCGCGACGATGAAGCAGGGCAGCGTAATCTACGATCTCGCTGTCGCACAGGGCGGCAATGTCGAGGGCTCGGTGCCGGACGACTTGGTCGAAAGGCACGGCGTGAAGATAATGGGCTACGCAAACACGCCCGCCCACCTTGCCGCCGACGCATCGGCGCTGTTTGCGCGCAACCACTTCAACTTCCTCTCCGCCTTCTGGGACAAGGAAGCGGGCAGACCCGAACTCGACGAGGAAATCGGCGACGCGATCCGCCTGACCAAGGGCGGTGAAATCGTGAACGAGAGGCTGAAGGGGGCCTAAGACATGGATTTCATCAGCATTCTCTCGATCTTCGTGCTGGCGTGTTTCGTCGGTTACTACGTGGTCTGGTCGGTCACCCCGGCGCTGCACACGCCGCTCATGGCGGTGACCAATGCGATCTCCTCGGTGATTATCGTCGGTGCGCTGATCGCGAGCGCGGAAGCAGGAAGCGCGACGGCGAAATATCTCGGCCTCGCGGGCGTGGTGCTGGCCAGCGTCAACATCTTCGGCGGCTTTGCGGTCACCGAACGCATGCTCGCAATGTACAAGAAGAAGGAGAAGTAAGAGATGAACTTCTCCATTCTTGCCGGCGCAGCCGACGCCGGAGCGACGCAGCCCTGGGTCCCGCTCGCCTATCTCGTCGCGGGCGTGTTCTTCATTCTCGCGCTGCGCGGTCTTTCGAGCCCCGCCACAAGCCGCCGTGGCAACCGTTTTGGCATGATCGGCATGCTCATCGCGGTGGTGACCACGCTCGTCACCCACGACATCGCCAACATTGCCGAGATCGGCATCGCCATGTTCCTCGGCGGAATTATCGGCGTGACGATCGCGCGGCGGATCGCGATGACAGCGATGCCCGAGCTTGTCGCAGGCTTTCACAGCCTCGTCGGCCTGGCTGCGGTGCTGGTGGGCTGGGCGGCGTACCTCAATCCGGGGGCATTTGGCTTGCTTGTGCCTTTTGTGGGAGACGGCCTGTATCCGGCGATCTATGAAGATCGATCCATGATTTCGGCGGTCTCTAAAGTCGAAATGGGCCTCGGCATCGCCATCGGGGCGATCACGTTCTCGGGCTCGGTCATCGCCTTCCTGAAACTTTCGGGACGGATGAGCGGCGCGCCGATCCTGTTGCCGCTGCGCCATGTCATCAACCTGGGCGTGCTCGCGGGCATAATCGTTCTCACCGGACTGTTCGCCGCGGCGAGCGGTCCCGAGGCCACGATGCCGCTGATCGTCGCGATAACCGTGCTCGCCTTTGCCATTGGCTTCCTGCTGATCATTCCGATCGGCGGGGCGGACATGCCGGTCGTGGTGTCGATGCTGAACAGCTATTCGGGCTGGGCTGCCGCAGCGATGGGCTTCACGCTCGGCAACAGCGCCATGATCATCACTGGCGCGCTGGTCGGATCATCGGGCGCGATCCTTTCCTACATCATGTGCCGGGCGATGAACCGCAGCTTCATCAGCGTGATCGCGGGCGGCTTCGGCGCGGAGGACAGCGCAGGCGCGGGGGGCGATCCGAGGGAGCAGCGGCCCTTCAAACAGGGCAGCGCGGAGGATGCGGCCTTCATGCTCGAACAGGCGGAAAAGGTCATCGTCATTCCCGGCTACGGCATGGCGGTGGCGCAGGCGCAGCACGCGCTGCGCGAAATGACCGATCTGCTCGAAGAAAAGGGTGTGGAGGTGAAGTTCGCAATCCACCCGGTTGCCGGACGGATGCCCGGGCACATGAACGTGCTGCTCGCCGAGGCTGCAGTCGATTACGACAAGGTGTTCGAGCTAGAGGACATCAACAGCGAGTTCGCCACCGCCGACGTCGCCTTCATCATCGGCGCGAACGACGTGGTGAACCCGGCTGCCAAGACCGACAAGTCATCCCCGATCTACGGAATGCCGGTTTTCGATGTCGAGAAGGCCAAGCAGATATTCTTCATCAAACGCTCGATGGGCGGTGTCGGTTATGCCGGGGTCGATAATGACGTCTTCTACCTGCCGCAGACGACCATGCTGCTTTCCGATGCCAAGAAAATGGTAGAGGAAATCGTGAAGGCGCTGGACTGATCCGATGCGCAAGATCGCAATCCTGATGCTAGTCGCACTGCTTGGCCTAGGTGCATGGATGTTTTTTCGTGAGGACGGGCTGCTCGAGCAGGTGACGGAAGCGCGGGTTGAACAGGCGTTGCTCGACAATAGCGTGCCACCGGAAATGGCAAGTTGCATGGCGCCGCGCCTCGTCGACCGGCTCTCGATTGGCCAACTCCGCAAGCTTGAGCGCATGGCTCCCCAGGACGGCGAAACCGCCATCCCGCTCTCGATGGGCGAGGCGATGGCGCGCCTTCGCCGTGTCGACGATCGCGAGGCGGTCGAGACGCTGGTGCGCGCAGGCGGCACCTGCGGCTTCGACCTGATGATCAAGCGCCTCTGACTTTCCTGCCGACCACCTGGCCCTACTTGCAATCCGTCTCCCTTGCGCCACAATACGCCGCGGAGGGAGATACAAATGATCAGACTGACCGTCGCCGCGCCCCTGTGCGCTCTGGCCCTTGCAAACACCGCGCCGGTGCTCGCCGAGACGCATACCGTTGCACCGGGCCAAGGCGCTCAGGAGCGTCTGCAGGAAGCCTTGATTCTGGCCCAGCCGGGGGATGAGGTCTTGCTGGAGGCGGGGCGCTACATGCTCACCGACGGGCTCAGCCTCGATGTCGACGGGGTTACCGTGCGCGGGGCCGGTGCCGACGAATCGGTCCTCGATTTCACCGGCCAGCAGGGTTCGGGGGAAGGACTGCTCGTCACCTCCGACGACGTCACATTGCGGGATTTCGCCGTCGAGAATGCGAAGGGTGACGGGATCAAGTCGAAAGGAGCCGACCGGATAATTTATCACGCGATCAGGGTCGAATGGACCAACGGCCCGGATGCGAACAACGGCGCCTATGGCATCTATCCGGTCGAAGCGAGCGATATCCTTGTACAGGACAGCTATGTTCGCGGCGCATCGGATGCGGGCATCTATGTAGGGCAGTCGGAAAACATTATCGTTCGGCGCAATCGCGTCGTCGAGAATGTTGCCGGCATCGAAATCGAGAACAGCAACAATGCCGAGGTGACTGAAAATCTGGCGACCAGGAATACCGGAGGCATTCTGGTCTTCGATTTGCCAGGCCTGCCAAAAGTCGGCGGAGGCAATGTCCTGGTCGCGCGCAATGCGGTGATCGACAACAACACAGACAATTTCGCGCCTGAAGGAAACATCGTCGCAAGCGTCCCCGCCGGAACCGGCGTGATGGTGATGGCCAACAAGGGGGTGCACATCAGCGAGAATGCGCTTGTCAACAATTCGACCAGTCACGTCATGATGATCGCCTACACACAAGAGTACAATGACGATCGCTACGAACCGCGACCTGTCGATGTGGTGATCAGTAACAACATCTACGGCACCGGCGGTTACGCACCCGATTTTGCAGGTGGCGACATGATTGCCGCCGCCATGGGTGGTGCCTTGCCACCGGTGCTGACCGATGGGCTCCACTCCAACTTCGTGAAGCTCGATACGGTGCCGGTCGTCTCTCTCGGCCTGAAGACGGTTGGACAGCCCTTTGCAGAAGCCCAGCCTCAGATACTCGCTCCGGTTCCGATAGTGACTGAGGTGAAGTTCACGCCCGTCGCACTTCCTGACGGTATGGAGGCGCGACTGCAGTGAGGCATTCGGTCGTCCTGCTGGCAGCTTCGGCGCTCGCATTCGGCGGGGCGATCGCGGGCGGGGCGGTTCCGCCTCCGGTGGTCGTAAACGATGCGCTGCTGCTCGGGGACAGCATGCCTCGAACGCTCGAGGAATTCGGGTTCTTCCGCAAACGCAATGGCACCGATCCTGCGCCGGGCGTCGTCCCATACGAGCTCAACACGCCGCTTTATTCGGATGGCGCGGACAAGCTGCGCTACATCTACCTTCCGGACGGCGAGCAGCTGGTAGCCGTTGGCGACGGCCTGCTGCAATTTCCGGTTGGATCGGCGATCATCAAGACCTTCGCGTTCGGAGAAGGCGCAAATCAGCGCTTCATCGAGACCCGGGTGCTGCTGCACCGTCCCGACGGGTGGTTGGCGCTGCCCTATCGCTGGAATGATGAGCAGACCGAGGCGAGGCTCGCACTCGCCGGCGCGCGGCTTCCCATCACAAGGCCCGACGGCAGCGAGATCAGCTACCGTGTGCCCAACAAGAATCAGTGCAAGACCTGCCATTCCATGGACGGCGAGGTGATCCCAATCGGCCCCAAGGCGCGCAACCTCTCTAAGGAGTGGCTCGCGCAGATGGTGGAGGCGGGGCGGCTGAGCGAGGTGCCTGCGGGCAGCGACTCCATGCCCGACTGGGCGGTTCGTGAAGGCGCCGATACCGCAGCGCTCGCGCGCGCTTATCTCGACGTCAACTGCGCGCATTGCCACCAGCCCGGCGGCGGTGCGTCGAATTCGGGGCTCGACCTCAGGTGGGAGCAGGACGAGCCTCATGCCCTCGGCATACGCAAGCCCCCGGTCGCCGCAGGGCGCGGGGCAGGGGGGCACAAGGTTTCTATCGCGCCGGGCGATCCCGATGCCTCTATCCTCGTCTACCGGATGGATTCCGCTGAGCCCGGCATTGCCATGCCCGAACTCGGTAAATCCACCGTGGATGAGGAGGGCGTTGCGGTGGTGCGCAAATGGATCGCGGAAATGAAACAGGGGAACGACGCGACGTGAAAAAATGGACTTTGCGGATCGTGTTCGGCCTCTTGGCCGCGCTCGTGATCGGATACATTCTCGCGCGAACGCCCGACACCGATGCGGTCGAGATGCGCGCAAAATACGGCGGTCCGCCCTCGCAATTTGTGCATGTCGAGAGCAGCGACCAGATCTTCCACGTTCGCGACGAGGGGCCGCGCGATGCGCCCGCAATCGTGCTCCTTCACGGTTCGAATTCGGATCTTCACACTTGGGACGAATGGGCCGAGGGGCTGAAGGACAGCTACCGCGTCGTACGCTTTGACCAGGTGGGCCACGGCCTTACCGGACCCGATCCGAATGACGATTACAGCCGCGCGACCTTTACCGAGGACATTCGCGCGCTCACTCACCGGCTGGGGCTTGAACAATTCGTGCTCGGCGGGAACTCGATGGGCGGAAAACACGCTCTCGCATTTGCCGCGGCTTATCCCGAGAGAGTTCTAGGTTTGGTCCTGGTGGATTCAGGCGGACCACCCGACCTTCGCGAGGAAAAGGACGACGGCGGCAATCTCGGTTTCACGATTGCGCGGACGCCGATCATCAATTCGCTCGCCGAGAGTATAACCCCGCGCTCGCTCATCAGGACGAGTCTCGAACAGACAGTGTCGAACAAGGCGATTGTATCCGATGCGATGGTCGACCGATATTGGGAGCTGCTGCGCTATCCCGGCAATCGGCGCGCGACAATGAAGCGATTTTCGACCGACTACGACCCTCTCGCCGAGGGTGAGATTTCCGGTATCGAAGTGCCGACGCTCATCATGTGGGGCGACGAAGATCGCCTGATACCGCTCGCTGCAGGCGAATGGCTCGATGAGCGCATGCCGGATAGTGAGCTGATCGTTTATCGCGGCATTGGCCATTTGCCGCAGAAAGAGGCACCCGAAGAGACGCTCCAGGACCTCAGAGAGTGGCTCGTTAAGGTCACATCAACCACTTAACCCGCGAAAATCTCGTACCAAACGGGACCCTATGGACGCGTTTCCCCGTTCATTGCAGAACGAGGCAAGCAAAAACGCGAGATTCGGGGAAAGTTATTTGCGCAAATTGGGTCTGATCGGGGGCATGAGCTGGGTGTCCACCGGCATGTATTACGACCGGATCAACCGGTTGGTGCAAAAGCGCGCCGCCCCGATGGCGAGCGCGCCGATGCTGATCGAGAGTCTGGATTTTCGCCAGCTCTACGCCCTCAAATCGGATACAGAATGGAAACGCGCCGCCCAAGTCCTGATCGAAAGCGCGAAGCGGCTGGAAGACGGCGGTGCCGAAGGACTGATTATTGGCGCCAATTCAATGCACAAGCTGCATGACGATATCGCCGCAGCGATCAACATTCCGATTTTGCATATTGCCGACTATGTCGGTGAGGCGCTCAAACGATCGGGGCACAAGAGCGCCGCGCTGATCGGTACGCGCAACGTCATGACCGAAAGCTTTTATCGAAAGCGGCTGGTGGCCCATGGCGTGGACTTGCTCCCGCCGGACATGGCGAATGTCGAAATTCTGGACCGCATCATCTACGATCAACTCATGGTCGGGAAAGTCACGCGCGATGCCGAGCGGGCGATGAAAACCATCATAACCAACAAGGCTCAGGAAGGTGCGAGTGCAATCGTTCTCGCCTGTACCGAGCTTGACCTGGTCGTCGACGTCGACGCGAACATTTTGCCGGTTTTCGATTCCACCCGTATCCATTGCGAGGCTGCGGCAAATTGGATTCTCGAACAGGAACTGGTGGAGTAACTTGCGTTTCACCCCTCGCGCGAAACATTCTGCCGCATCGCAAAATGATCGCGGGTGCATATTCGTTAACGCGCGACTAGTTGCACAACACGAATTTGTCATTTCTTTGTATTGGACAGATTCCGGGTCCTCGGGTCGCTAAGCCGGAGGCACCTGGGGCCGCTTTCCACCCCCCCCAATGCACCCGGAAGGCGGCCCCGCTTCTTCGGACATCGGCGATGGGACCGCACCGGCGTCATGCAACGTTCGCCATTCTCTGCGTGTTGCCAATCTGTTCCGGTTGAGCGCCAGCGCTCCCTGACCTAATCGCGAAACCGTGATGATCCGCGCTCCCTACGCGGCCGATCCGGCCAATCATGGCGGCCGTGAGTTCGGCCCCCGACAATCCACACATTCACACGGTTCCGCTGGCGCGGAAACGCGCGGTCCGCGAAGCGAATTCCAGCGCGATCGCGACCGGATCATCCATTCGATGAGCTTCCGCCGTCTCAAGTCGAAAACGCAGGTCTTCATCGCCCCCGGAGGCGACCATTACCGGACCCGGCTGACACATAGTCTGGAGGTCGCGCAGATCGGTCGCGTGATCGCTCGCGCACTCGGACTGGACGAGGATTTGACCGAGGCGCTGTGTCTTGCCCACGATCTGGGCCATCCGCCATTCGGCCATGCTGGCGAGGATGCGCTTTCCGAAGCAATGCAGCGCCACGGCGGTTTTTGCCACAATGCGCAGGCGCTGCGCACGGTCATGCGGATCGAGAGCCCCTATCCCGAGCATGACGGACTCAACCTGACCTGGGACCTGCTCGAAGGGCTCGCCAAACACAACGGGCCCGTGAGCGCGCCAAATTGGGCGCTTGCGGAACTGGACGAGGATTTCCCGCTCGAACTCGGCACATGGCCATCGCTCGAGGCGCAGATTGCGGCTGTTTCGGACGATATCGCCTACGACAATCACGATATCGACGATGGGCTTCGCGCGGGCTTTTTGGGGCTGGACGACCTCATGGAGCTCCCATTCATCGCCGATCAGTGGCGCGCGGTCGAAAAGCGCTTTCCACACGCCCCGCGGGAGCGCCAATTGCGCGAACTGATAAGAGATCAGATCGGCCTGATGGTCAACGATGTGATAGAAGATACGAAGAAACAGGTCGTGGGAATGGAATCGGTGGCTGACGTGCGCTCTGCAAATGGACAATCCGGCGGCTTCTCGCCCGAAATGTCGGCGCACGAGCGATCGTTGAAATCGTTCATGTACGAAAAGCTCTACTACCACCCCGAGCAGGTCGAAGCCGCGGGACGTGCACGCGATGTTGTAGCACGCCTGTTCGCCGCTTATTCGCAGGATGCCACGCTGATGCCGGGTGATTGGCAAGACCGTCTCCCCAAGCACGATCCCCAGCGCGCACGGGTAATCGCAGATTTTATCGCCGGGATGAGCGATCGGTTCGCGATGCAGGCGTGCACCGAAATCTATGGCGAGAGGCCGAAAGGGCTTGTGAATGTCTAATTTCAGGCGGCGCCCCTCCGACAAACGCACGATCGGGCGAAAATCGGCCGAGCGCATCGGCATGGTCGGCGCCACCGGCCTTATCGGACGGCGTGTGATCGAGATTTCCAGCGCGAGCGAATACACCCGGATCGTGGGGATTGCGCGGCGTGAGATCAAGCTTCCCGAAGGCGCACGGATGGAGATGTTCGTTGCAGAGCCTTCGAAATGGGGCGAGGTGTTCGAGGCGTTGAAGCCGCGCTCTTTCATCTGCGCACTCGGTACGACCTGGAAGAAGTCTGGCCGCGACGAAGAAGCATTTCGCGCCGTCGACTATGATCTCATCGTCGAAACCGCCGAGGCGGCCCAGGCTGCAGGCGTGCTCAACATGGTGCTGATCAGCGCGGCCGGCGCCGATCCGACCTCCAAGAACCTCTACATGAAGGTAAAGGGCGAGACCGAACGGGCCGTGTCGAAAATCGGGTTCAAGCGGCTCGATATTCTTCGCCCCGGCCTGCTTCGGGGTGCCCGCGAAGGCGATTTCCGGTTTGCCGAAAAGGCCGCGATGACGGTCGCACCGCTGGTCGAACCGCTGCTGCCGTCAAAGTATGAAATGTACCAGTCGATCGATGCCGACCTCGTCGCCGAGGCCGCGCTGGGTCTTGCGATGCGGCGTGCTGCCGGACGGTTCACGCATGACAATGTGGCGATGAAGCGCGCCGCGCGCGAATGGCGAGCCAAGGCCGACGCGACGATCGTACACGAAGAGTGATGGACTGGACGCTCGTATTCGGCGCGGTCAATATGCTTGCGCTGCTTGCATGGGTCGCGCTCATTGCGCTTCCCCGCTGGCCCGCACTGCTTTCAGGCATCCTCTACCTCGGCGTTGGGCTGCTCTGTCTGATCTATTCGGCGGGACTGATTGCCGTGCTCACCGGGCTGGTCCCGGCGGGCGAGGGCGGTGCTGATTTCTCCACGATCGAGGGAGTCCGGTCGATTTTTGCGAGCGACGCGGGGGTTGCAATCGGCTGGACACACTATCTCGCTTTCGACCTGTTTGTTGGCCTGTGGATCGCGCGTGATGCCGATGCGAAGCTCTTCTCGCGCTGGCTCCAGGCGCCGATCTTGCTCGCCACCTTCGTTGCCGGGCCGCTCGGCCTCATCATCTGGCTGCTGGTTCGCGAGCCGCGCGCGCGAGCCTCGGGGCGCTGGCAATAAGTTAAATAGTGGATTCCGAAGGCCCAGATGCCTAGTCCTGGTGCAAACACGCATTGGGAGACAAAACGCATGGGCTGGGAAGGCACGGTCAAACGCGATCCGCATCACACCTTCATCACTTTCGACGAAATCCTAGACTTCTGGGCGAAAGAGCGCCCCGACGGACCGGCGTTCGAGCAGGAAGGACGGATCACCTCCTATGGCGATCTTGATGCAAATACCAGGCGACTGATCGGCTTTTACAAGTCACTCGGGATCGAGAAGGGTGACAGGATCGCCTGGCTCGGCAAGAATTCGGACCTCTACTGCCAGCTTTACCTCGCCGCCGCGCGCATGGGCGCGGTCATGGTGCCGATCGGATGGAGGCTCGCCCCGCGGGAAGTCGCCTACATTCTCGAGGATACAGGCGCCAAGCTGGTATTCGTCGAAGAGATGTTCGCAGACTGCGCCGAGCAGGCCTGTAAGGACTTACCCGCCAAACCGAAAATCATCGGCGATGCCGAGGCACGCGCGGCGATGGCAAAGTCCGAACCGGCGGATTACCACCCGCCTGACCCGGGCGAGCCCATCCTCCAACTCTACACGTCCGGCACGACCGGGAATCCGAAGGGCGCGGTGCTTTCCAACGCCAACCTCCTCGGCCTGCGCAATCCGGGCAATGAAGTGGGGCTAGCATGGAATTTCTTCGAGCCGGACGACTGCATGCTCATCGCCATGCCCTGCGCGCATATCGGCGGGACGGGCCTGATCAACATCGCGGTCGCCAACGGTATCCGCAGCCTCGTGCAGGCGGAATTCACCCCTGTCGGCGTGCTCGAGGCGATCGAGAATGGCGCGACGCACATGTTCATCGTGCCCGCCGCGCTCCAGATGGTCGTCCAGCATCCGCGCGCTGCGGAAACCGACTTCAGCCACCTGAAATACCTGATGTATGGCGCTGCACCGATGCCTCTTGCGCTGTTGCAGGAAGCGGTGAAAACAATGCCGAATGCAGGCTTCCTGCAAGCCTACGGCATGACGGAGACGAGTGGCACCATTTCGATCCTGCCGCCCGAGGACCACACACTCGAAGGCAATGAGCGCATGCGCTCGGCGGGCAAGGCGGTGCCGGGGGCACAGATCGAGGTGCGTGGGCCGGATAACAAGGAGGTGCCTCGCGGCGAAATCGGCGAGGTCTGCGTGAAGTCACCGTCCAACACGGACGGCTATTGGAAACTTCCCGAAGCAACTGCCAGCACGATCGATCCCGATGGCTGGCTTCACACCGGCGATGCCGGCATCATGGATGAAGACGGCTACGTCTATATCCAGGACCGGATAAAGGACATGATCATTACCGGTGGCGAGAACGTCTACCCGGCCGAAGTCGAAAACGCGATCTTCGGCCACCCTGCCGTCGCGGAAGTCGCGGTGATCGGCGTGCCGTCGGACAAATGGGGCGAAGAGGTGAAGGCCTGCGTCGTCGCCAAGCCGGGTCACGAAATCGATGCGGACGACATTATCGGCTATGCGCGTGAACGCATTGCCGCATTCAAGGTGCCCAAAAGCGTCGATGTGATCCCCGAAATGCCGCGCAATCCATCGGGCAAGATCCTGCGCCGGCAATTGCGCGAACCCTATTGGGAAGGTCAGGAGCGGCAGGTCTCCTGATCGGTTTCATTTGACTTGAAACGCCACGCCCCCGCCACCTCGCGCAACCGCGAGCCGATCGCCGCGGTGCTCGAAGAGGAGCTGCCCGAAAGCGGCCTCGTGCTCGAAATCGCCAGCGGTACGGGCGAGCACGCGGCCTACTTCGCATGGCGTTTCCCGGCGCTCGACTGGCAGCCGAGCGACGTCGATCCATCCGCCCTGAGTTCGATCATCGCTCGCCATGCCGAATATTCGGGCGACAATCTGCGCTATCCCATTGTGCTTGATGCCGGGCGTCCGGAGACCTGGGAGGTTTCGCGCGTCGATGCCATCATTTGCATCAACATGGTGCACATCAGCCCGTGGGAGGCGACCGAGGGGCTTTTCGCCGCCTGCGGAGAGGCGCTGGGCAATTCGCAAAACGTCGCCGCGCCGCTGATAATTTACGGCCCGTTTCTCGAAGCGGGGACGAGGACCGCACCCTCAAACCTCGAATTCGACCAAAGTTTGCGCGCCCGCAATCCCGATTGGGGGCTGCGTAAGGTCGAAGATATTGACGAATTGGCGGCGCGCGAAGGTCTTGCCCGCACCCGGCGGGAGGAAATGCCGGCCAACAACCTGATGCTCGTCTATCGCTGCATCTGAGCCCGAGCGGCTCAGTCTATGGCCTTTTCGCCCGCTTCGCCGACCGATTTGATGTCTTCGCCGAGCCCTTTGACGGTATTGCAGGCGGCTGAGGTGAGCGTGAGCGCAGCGAGTGCAGCTGCAATAACGGTTTTGCGGATCATGTTCGTCTTTCCAATGTTCACTAGCTGACGCTCTTATGCCCGCTTTTTCCGCTGGTTCCTAATCTGCGACGGGTTGAGGCCTGCTTCGGGCGAGTTGCCTTTCGCGCCATGCGATGAGCACGCCCGCCCCGACGATGAGCGGAGCGCCGAGCCACAGGCCGGGGCCGGGCGGTTGATCGAAGACGGTGTAGCCGTAGAACGTGGCCCAGAGGAGCGAGGTATAGTCCATCAGCAGGATCACCGCCGCAGAACCGAAGCGCAGCGAGGTGGTGAGCAGGATCTGGGCCAGTGCGCCGCACAGCGCCATCGCGATGATGATCGCCCAGACTTCGCCTGAATGCGGTTCGTAGACGAAGGGCAAAGCGAGCGCCGCGATCGGGGTGGTGAGCAGCACGAACCAGAAGACGATACTCCACGGCGCTTCGGTTGTGTTCAAATCCTGGATCTGGAAACTGATGAGCGCGACGAGGAACGCCGCGACGAGCCCCACCGCCGCACCGAAGGGATCGACAAGGTCGCTGCCGCCGCCGATGAAGCTCGGCTGCGTGATGAGCAGCACGCCTGCAAAGCCGAGCACGACCGCGCCCCAGCGGTAGATCCCGACCTTCTCTCCGAAGAGAATGACCGAAATCATCACCGCGAAGAATGGCGCGGTAAAGCTGATCGCGGTCGCTTCGGGCAGGGGCAGGAGCATCACAGCGCCGTAAACGAAGAACATGCCGGTAAGGCCATAGATGGCGCGGCGTGCATGCGCGGCAAAGCGCTTCGTCTTGACGCTGGCGAGCTTGCCCCATGCGGCGAGCAGGACGACGACGCAAAGAAGCGTAATCGCCTGCCGCCAGAAGACGAGTTCGGCAAGGTGGACGCCCTTTTCGCCCGCGAGCTTGACCAGCATCGCCATGGTCGCGAGCACCGCCGCCGTTGCGAGGCGCACGATCAGCGCGAGCATCGGGCGAGGGCGGGCGACGGAACCATCCATGGCTGGCGGATTTAGGGCTGCTTGGGGATTGCGCAAGCGGCGTGTGGCTCTACATCGCGATTGCCATGAACCTTTGGGGCCAATTCCTGTTGCTAAGCGATGCCGCGCAACTCGCCGTCTTCGGCGGAGGCTTCTGGGTGCTCGCGGGGTTTTGCGGGCTGATGGAGCGGCGGCGCAACAAGGGGCGAAACCTCGCGCGGCTGGAGAGGGTCGGCTTCATGCCATGGACGACGTTGTTCGTGCTGTTCGCAGTTATCGGCGGCGGCATGCTCGCGATGAGCCTGCCGGTTGTGCTGGGCAACCTGTGAAGGGCTTTCCTACAATGCGTTGCCCGTGCGATCAGGGTGGCGCTCTTTGACAGCCAAATAACCCTGCCCAAGCCCGAAAGCGAGTTGGACAAGTGTCAACTTCGCTATCTTGGTACAAATATCCGATTTATAACGAGAAATCGTGAATTTGGCCGGTTGACACGGTGTCAACTTTGTCAATTTCGCTATTCATTGATCGACGCCAAAGGCGTCGCAAGCGCGACCGCGCGTCGCCGCTTTTGCGACGGATGCGAAGCAGGCCAATGGCCAACCCAAGCGAGCCGGTTGGCTCGCGCCCGGCGATTGAGGGCGGCCTGCCTTACAGGCAGGCTTCAAGGTAAGCCTGGTCAAAACCGAACTGGCGAGCCTTTTCGAGCGTGTAGGGACGCAGACCCGACGAGCGGAATTCGCCCATGATCTTGCCGTCTTCGCTCTCGTCGAGATATTCGAACTTGAACAGCTCCTGCGTCACGATCACGTCACCTTCCATGCCGATCACCTCGGTGATGTTGGTGGTACGGCGCGAACCGTCGCGAAGGCGCTTTACCTGCACGATCAGGTCGACCGATTCTGCGATCTGGCGCGAGATGGCTTCCTTCGGGATCTTGATGTCGCCCATCAGGATCATGTTTTCCATACGGCCGAGGCACTCGCGCGGCGAGTTGGCGTGAAGCGTACACATCGAGCCGTCGTGGCCCGTGTTCATGGCGGCGAGAAGGTCGAAACATTCGGCGCCACGAATCTCACCCAGGATGATGCGGTCAGGACGCATACGCAGGGCGTTCTTAACAAGGTCGCCGATGGTGATCGCGCCTTGGCCTTCAAGGTTGGGCGGACGGGTTTCGAGCGGCAGCCAGTGGGGCTGTTGCAGGCGAAGTTCGGCGGCGTCCTCGATAGTGAGAACGCGCTCGCCCGGGTCGATCATCTTCGACAAGGCGTTGAGCATGGTCGTCTTACCAGAACCGGTACCGCCCGAAATGACGATGTTCATCCGGCATGCGCCCGCGATTTTCAGCGCGGTGCACATCTTCTCCGACATCGAGCCGAATTCCTTGAGCATGTCCAAGGTGATCGGCTTTTCGGAGAACTTACGAATCGAGATCGCGGTGCCGCGCAGCGAGAGCGGCGGCACGATCACGTTCACACGCGAGCCGTCCTTCAAGCGGGCGTCGGCAAGCGGTGTGGTCTGGTCGACGCGGCGGCCGACCTGGTTCACGATGCGCTGCGCGATCTGGAAAAGGTGCTGTTCGTCGCGAAACTTGATCGGCGCGATGACCAGCTTGCCCTTTTTCTCGATGTAGGTCTGCTCAGGGCCGTTGACCATGATATCGGACACGTCCGGATCGTTCAGCAACTCTTCGAGCGGACCGAAGCCCAGAAGCTCGTCGATCAGGACCTTTTCGAGCGCGAACTGTTCGCGGCGGTTGAGCGTGACCTTCAGCTCGGCCAGAACTTCCATGATGATCGGACGGAACTCTTCCGACAGCTCTTCCTTGGTGAGCGTCGCGGCGGCTTCCGGATCGACACGTTCGAGCAGGCGCGGGAGCACCTGCTCCTTGATCTTGTGAACGCTGGCTTCGAACCCGCCCTGTTCTTCGGGCGTATGCACCGCATTCATGCGTTCGGAAAGGCGCTCCATCGCATCGGCGGTGTTCTGCGGTTTGGAGGAGGGGGGAGGCGATTTCGATTCAGCTTTCTCACCTTCACCCGGGAGCGGCGGGAATTGTTCGCCGCCTGCAGATTCCTCGCTGGAAGGCTTTCCGCCCTTCATCGGGCGGGCCACGCCAAATGCCGGGCGTCCACCCGGCTTCATGCCGCCTGCACCGCCTTTTTTACCGAATGCGCTCATTCGTAGCCCCCAGGGTCAATAACAATTCATCCCCAGCAATGCCCTCACATGGAGAACAGTGCCTCTCGGAATGTGGTGAATAATTCGGAAACCTTATTTTTTTCCTAAGGCTGGCTGCTCCCACGACAACGCACCGGCTTCGGGTTTGAAGCCGATCACGAAGGCGGTGCAGCACGCTTTTTCCAACTCTGATTGACGATCGGGTTCCTGCAGAATTCAAAGAACCCACCCGGGCCTTGGTATTTCCGCATCTATCTCATGCGTGGAGCTGCCTGAAAATGTACCCACAGGCGAATGCGTAAGCGTTAACCATCTCATCAAGACTTTGCGCTAGGGGATCGCACAGGAATTCTTCGGGATTAACGCCGTGGGTAATCGGGATCCGCTCCCGGTTGAGACAGGCAAATACATCCTGCTGCCGAGAGGATCGGGTCCAAATGACCTCCAGCACACAGACCATTGGATCGGGCGGGAGCATCGATAATCGTCCCACCGGCGCGATCGAAGCCGAAGTCTGGCCCCTGAATTCCGTCGTGACGTTCGCGGCGCTTGCGATTGCGCTTTTGGGTTCGCTCCAGCTGTTTTACGGATCGTTCTACTCCGTTCACACAGATCTTGCCGGCGCGGCGCTTTCGGGCCGACTTGCTGTAACGCTGGGCGAGAGCTTCCGCGATTACAGCCTCTATTTCCCCCCGGCAGAACGGGCGTGGTTCAGTATGTCGGTTTGGCTCAGCGATCTCACCGGATTGCGGCTCGACCTCGCGGTCATGCTGCAGACCGGGATCGCGGTCTTGTTTTCTACAGGGCTTGCCTTTCACATTCGCCGCGTCACAGTCGGTGCATCGCCGCTGTTTCTGGTCGGATCGGTCGCAATTCTTGTAATCTTGCCGATCCTCTACAAGAACGTCTTCGGATTGCGCGAACACATGGTCGTCTTGGGACTGTGGCCCTATCTTGTTCTTCGCGTTTCGGATCCCGACAACACCCGGACAGGCTGGAAGACGCGCCTCGTAGTCGGTGTGTGGCTCGGTGCCACCTTACTGCTGAAATACCTCTATGCGCTCGTAGTCCTCCTCGTCGAACTGGCGGACGCAGCACTCCGCCGCCAGCCGCTCGCATTGTTCAAGATCGAGAACCTCGTGTCCGGTGCGATGGTTGCGACCTATCTCTTGTTCTGGCTGGTTCTCGATCCCGCTCAACGCGAAGCAATCGGCGCAGTGGTCAGCGCGATCGATGCGAACCTCACAGGCACGCAGATCAATATCGAACAGGCGGCGATCCGCATGGCGCTTTCGCTGTTCTTCCTGTTGCTAGCCTTCGCGTTCAAGATTCCTGCGAGGGTGACGGTAATCGGTCTTGCAATGGTGGTCGCAGCGATAATCGCAGCCTGGATCCAGTCGCGTTGGTACACGCACCATCTCTTTCCCGTGACGATGGCCTACCTTGCCTGGTTCTGGATGGCACGGGTCCATCTGAAGCTCTTGTGGCAAGTCGCGATCATTCTGCTGATCCTGCGTCCCGTGGTAGGAGAGCTGCGTGCCACATTCGTCTACCAGAGATCGGCAAACGAGCTTTACGAGGTGATGGAAAAGTCCGGGCTCTCGGTCGAGCAGAAGCGGGTCGGAATGCTCACAATGCATCCATCGCCGTTCAACCAGTTCCTCGCCTCGCATGGCGCGCTGCGCTGGAATGCGAGCATGAACAATTCCTATGTAGCATCCGAGCTCAAGCCGCTGGACCGACCGGAAAACGCTGGCCGCGCCATGCCTGCCATCACCCTCGACGATCCGGGCCGTCAGTTGTTGCACGATGAAATGCTTCGCCTATGGGAGGACATGCCGCCCGACGTGCTGATCCTCGACGAGAGCACGAGCTGGCCACTTCGCCATGTCGAGGTTGAGTGGGAACGGGTCTTTGCCGAAGACGAACGCTTCAATGCCATCCTAGACCAGTATGAACCGGTCTTCGAACACGAAGGCGAGTGGACGAAATTCCGATATTACGTCCGTTCCGACAAGAATCGGTAGGTACGGTCAAACGAGCGCCGACCACTCCAGCGGTTCGCCGCGCTTGAGATCGCGCGCTGCAGTGCGATCGAGCACTTCGGGAAAGTGTTTGGGTGCAAGCCCGTGTCCGGGCCGGATCGATCGGACATTTTGCCGCGTAAGCTTTTCGCCTGCAGCGACATCCTCCACCACGTAGAGCGAACGGCGGAACTGCACCGAAGCGCTTTCGCTGCCTTGCAGATCATAAGTCGCCTGGCCAAGCGCACGCCACGCGCGCTTGCAGTCTTCAACCAGGCTCTTGAACTCGTGCGGTTCCAGACTGAAAGCAGAATCCGGGCCGCCATCGGCGCGGGCAAGCGTGAAGTGTTTCTCCACCACGCAGCCTCCAAGCGCGATCGAGGCAACCGCCACCGGCGATCCGAAAGTGTGATCTGACAGCCCTGAAACGACGCCGAAACGTTCTGCAAGGTCGGGAACGGTGCGAACGTTCGATTGCTCGTCAGGGGCGGGGTAGGAACTGACGCAGTGCAGGAGAACGATTTCTTCGCACCCGTTTTCTCTTGCAGTCTTCACCGCTTCGCCGATCTCGTCGAGATTCGCCATACCGGTCGATATGATCATCGGCTTGCCCTTTGAAGCACAGTAGGCGACCAACGGCAGGTCGACCGCTTCGAACGAAGCGATCTTGTAAGCGGGTGCGCCAAGCTCATCGAGCAGGTCGACCGCGCTGGTGTCGAAAGGTGAGGAAAACAGTGTCACACCAAGCTCTTTCGCCCGGCGAAAGAGCGGCTCGTGCCATTCGAACGGCGTCTGCGCTTCGCCGTAAAGATCGTAGAGCGTGCGACCGTCCCACAATCCGCCCTCGACCTTGAATTCGGGTCCATCGTGATCGATCGTGATCGTGTCGGGCGTGTAGCTCTGGATCTTGATCGCATCGGCACCTGTCGCCGCGGCTGCTTCAAGCAATTCGATGGCGCGGTCCAGGCTGCCGTTATGGTTACCGGACAACTCGCAGATGATGTAGGGCTCGTGGTCGGGTCCGATAGGGCGACCCGCAATGCTGATTTCGGGCATTCTTGTCATGCCAGTTCTTTCTTCATTTCTGCGCTCGTAAGCTTTTCGCGTCGCCCCGAGCGGATGATCTCCAGCGCCGACGCGTAACCGCAGTTCATCAGAAGATCGATGATGCTCATATGGCTTGTGAACCGTTCGCCTGCCTGGCGATATTCCGGGTGCGCGAAGTTGTGATACCAAAGTGCGACCCCCGATCCGGCGAACGCGCCGGCTTCGTTGTCCCGCTCGATGTATCCTGCGCTGCCCTGCGCCGCGAGGTAGGAATCTGCACCGATAACCCGGCAGATAGCTAGCAGCCGGTCATCCTTGCGACCCTCCGCACCCTCAAGTTGCGACGACCGGTTGAAGGGTGTTTCGATACCGAGGCGTTCGGCTGTTGACCGGATAAAAGCCATGTTGAGCGCGCCAATCGTCGCGTGCTCCGCCGACATAAGCTCCTCGATTTGAGGGAAGACCTCGGAAAAATACGGCGCCTTGCCGTAGGTATGACGGATCGTAGCGAGGTGCGTCTTGCGCCATTTCGGATTCGGATCGATTGCCGTGTTCGCAAAAGTATTTTCGCCGATCTGGCTATGCCCGGTCAGAGGAACCGTCAGGAAAGCCTCACCATTCTGACCGATGATGCGATTGCGCACCCCCCAGCTGCGTTTGAGAACTTGGGCATCGTCGAGGAAGACGAAGTGATCGACCGTATCGATAAGGTCGAAATATCCGATCCACGGCAAATAGGTCGGCTGCATGATCGCGCAAATCATAGTGCCGCCAGGATCGCTTGCATTTCGAGCGCCTTCTGCAAATCAGCTTCCACTTCGGCGAACTTTTCACCCTTTGCGTAGGCTTCCCATGCGCCTGCGACAAAAGCGTCGCCTCGTTCAGCCTTGAGCGCAGCGCGCAGCTGGCCAAGCTTATCAATCGTGTCGGTCGAATGGTAGAGCCAGCGCGGCTTTACGGTCCGGTAAAGCAGATCTCCGATCGCAAGTTGACCGTCGAATCCTCTGAGCAAACTGTGGATTTCGCGATGGAGATCAATTTCTTGGGGTTTTGTCACGCATTCGGCTGTCAGCAAGGTGCTACCGCCACTTTCATAGATGTATACGCGGAAACAGCTACCTTCTGCGGTGAAATTCTGGACATAGAATGGCACAGGCCCGGTCCAGTCGACCTTGAACGCATGGGTCGCGAATTTGCGTGCAGGGGCGCGGGGCGCTTCGAGCCCCATAGCCTTGAACAGCGGCATCGGGCTCGCTGCCCACACGATCAGGTCTTCGCGCGACCACTCGTTCAGCACTTTCTTCGGGTTGGCGAGCCTGCGTTCATGGATGCGCACGCCAATGGCTTTCAGTGCGCGGCGGCACTGCCGAAACATTTCGGTGAAACCACCGACTGGGAGGCTGGCTTTCGCGTTGTTCGAATATCCCCAGAGCGAGCGCGGGATGCCGAACAATTCATCGGCCAGATCATCGGTGCGCTTTGCTTTCGCGAGAGCATCGAGATCGGGGCCTTCCGGGAAAACGCGGTTTATCGCGAGAGGGATCGCTGAATCTTTGTGCAAGCTCGCCGGATCGCAGCCGACATGCCATTCCACATAGCGAAAGAGCGGCTCGGCGATCGACGCGTCGAAGCAGCCTATCCGGTCCGCAAGGCTGTCACCGCGAAGGGTACCAAGCTTGATACTGGATGCCTTCATTGATGGTCCGCCAAAATCATGGAGACAGGTGGGATTTTCGAGCGAGCCACTGACCGAGCCGAATGTATTGTCGAATTCTTCGAACTTCACGCCATGCGCTTCGAGCAGACTGCGTATGGGGTCCCCTTCAGGACCGAAGTAAATGCAGCCTTCGCGCATTTCGCGCCCGTCACGAAGCTCGGGCTGTGCAATCCCGCCCAGCCTGTCGAGCCGTTCGTAAAGGTCGATATCCCGCGCGCCCATTCGGTGCGCCTGAAACGCGGCGAGAATGCCGGTCAGCCCGCCCCCGACGATCCGGACGCGCGGCGCAAAGGGGGCGACACCCTTGCCACCGAAAGAATCCGGGAATCTGGCATCGCGATTGTGATGTTCGGCACGCATGGCCGAAGGGAGTACGGGGAAGGCGTAGACAATTCGTTAACTACGATTGTCCTTTGAGGGGCCTCGGTTCGATCTCGCTTTGGTAGACGTAAATTGTAAACTCGAACGGCATCGATCCTTCGCGTACGGCATAATCGTGGCGCAGCGAAACGAGCGGCGAAAGCTCTTCCTTGCAGAACTGGAATGCGTACGCCGGGTCCTCGTAAAAAAGCCCCTCATCGAGGTAATCGACATAGCGGCTGAGCATGTTGAAGGCGTATCCCTTTCGCGCCTGCGCCATCAGCGTGCGTGAAATCGTTTCGAAAAAACCGCGATTGTCGGTGATGAGGTTGTTGAACACACCGCTGACGAGCACGTAATCGAAGCTCTCCTCGGCGGGCTCGGCGATAATGTCGCGAACTTCGAAACGGCCTTCGGGATGAGCATTGCGCGCAAATTTGATCGCTTCGGGCGAGATGTCGTATCCTACGTATTCGCCTTCGAAACCGATCGTACGTTTCAGCAGGCTGAGCATCTGACCCGTGCCACAGCCGAAATCGAGCACCTTGCTCGACTTTGTAACGCCGATCTCGCACAGGACTTCCATGCGGCGCTCCTGCGTTCCGCGGTCGGCATATTGCGCGCTCTCGGCGGCATCGCCGTGTTTTTTGACGAGCTCGCTGTAATGCTTGGCCAAGGCCTCGATATCGTTCTTGAAACTGCTGCCCATATCAGAGTCTTATTGCCTCCAGGATCTTGCGCGCTGCATGCACGGTCGGGTCGGAAATGAAGGTTTCGCGCATTCGCTCGGCGAGTTTGGCGCGCAGTCCCGTGTTTTCGATGAAACTGTTCATTGTGCCTGCCAAGGCTTTGTCACTGGTGCAATCGGCGAGACCCAGATCGAAGACAAGCCCTGCACGCGAGAACACCTTGGTTTCGCCGTCCTGCCCTTCGTTCTGGGCGATGGAGGCTGCTGGAATGCCCATATATGCGCATTCGTATTTGATCAGCCCGCCGCCCGTGATGGCTGCATCGGCCCATTGAAACTGTTCGGAAAGGTCGGGCTGGCGCGGGACGATGCCGCTTCCCGGGGCGAACCTCGAAAGCGCTTCCTCAAGTGCGTCATCGGGTTGCGCAATGGCGCGAACGCAAGCTTCCGTGTTCAACTCGTCGATGAGGCGGACGATGCGCCCGGTTATGCCCTTCGGGTCGGAGCCACCTATGGCGACCAGCAGGTTTTGGATCGGACCCTCGCGTCGCCGTGCAAGGCTTTCGGCCCGTGCATCGACCAGCTTGCGCCGGACCAACAGGTAGTCAGGTCCGAGCAAAAGTGCCGGGCCCTGCGGGTAGTCCAAGGTCGGTGCTTCCCAGGTGAAATTCAGAATGACATCGCAGTCGTAGATTTTGAGCTTGCGGAAATCGTCGATCACCACGGCGCTTTGACCCTGCGATTTGAGGTCGGACAGGTAGCGGTCGTCAGCGCGATAGCTGTCGATGACTATGAAGTCGGCGGCATGCAAGGCGACGATACTGGCGAGCTCTTGCTCCGCCGATCTGCTGTTCACCGGTTCGGAGAGCCGGACGCATTCGAAGCCGGCAAGGTCGATTTGCCCAAATGCAGCGCCATCGAATTGTCCCGCAAACGAGCAACGTACCGAAAAAAGCTGCAATGCCTCGGCCAGCGCGATGCAGCGGCTGAGGTGTCCAGAACCGATCTCCGCAGTGGCGTCGCACCTGATCAGGGCTTTCACTGGTCGCTCTCTCGCGTGACGGCAAACAGCTTTTCGGCCATCGTCCAGTCTTCTGGCCGATCGATGTCCCGGGCGCGCCATTCGGGTAACTCCAGGAAGCGCGTGCGTGGACCGAAGAATGGGCGCTTCTCCAGCCAAGCCGCACTGGTACCCCAATAGAATTGGCCGGAATCGTGGTAGACTGACGGCAGGTCCTGTGTTCTCGTTGCCCGGTGCTCGGGCTGGATGAATTCGGGGCTGCCGTCCTTGGCCGCCACAAATCCCCTCTGCGGCGGATGGCCGTAGCGCACCGCAGGAAAGGCAAAGTCGCAATCGCGCGAGAGCAATTCACGCGCTGCGATGAGATCGTCGGAGAGAACGAAAGCAGCGGTTGCATAGATGCAGCAGGCTGCGTCGACTTGCCACCCGATGTCAAAGGCCCAGTTCAGCGCGTGGTTCACCACGTCTGTCGTTCCCGCATGATCGTCAGCCAATTTCGCCGGACGCAGGAAGGGCACCTCCGCTCCCGCTCGCCGGGCAACTTCGGCGATTTCCTGATCGTCGGTTGAGACGATGATGTGGTTGAACAGGCCTGAATCAGCCGCAGCCGCAATCGGCCACCCGATCATCGGGCGTCCGCAAAACTTCCGGATGTTCTTGCGCGGAATGCGCTTGCTGCCGCCACGTGCAGGGATGATGGCGATATTCATCCGGCCACGGCCCTGATGATAGATGCGATAACCTGCTCCTGCTGTTCATCGGTCATCGCCGGATACATAGGTATGCTGATCGCTTCGTCATAGTAGCTCTCAGCGTTGGGGCAGAGCCCAGGCTTAAAGCCGAGGTCGCGATAGTAAGGCTGGAGGTAGACGGGGATGTAGTGGAGATTCACGAGGATCCCCGCTTCGCGCAGCTCGTCGAACACCGCGCGATGGCTTTTCTTCGCGCGGTCTTGATCAACCCGGATGACGTAGAGGTGCCATGCGGAGGCAGCGTCTGGATGTTGCCACGGCGTTGTGATCGGAAGGTCTGCAAAAGCACGGTCATACACGCTGGCGATCTCGCGTCTGCGCTCGATGAACTGCTTGAGCCTGTCCAGCTGGCTCAGCCCCAATGCCGCATTGATGTCCGTCATTCGGTAGTTGAAGCCGAGATGGTGTTGTTCGTAGTACCAAGCGCCAGCATCTGCGATCTGCATGAGATCGGGATCGCGAGTAATGCCGTGGCTGCGATACAGGTTCATCTTCTCGGCAAGATCGGCGTCGTTGGTCATCGCTATGCCACCTTCGCCTGTCGTCACGATCTTGACCGGGTGAAAGCTGAAAACCGCAACATCGCTGTATCGACAATCGCCGACAGGTTCGCCGCGATAGCTCGCGCCGATGGCATGCGATGCGTCCTCAATGATTTTCACGCCGTGGCGCGATGCAGCCTCCTGTATCGCTGCCATGTCGCACGATTGCCCCGTCAGATGAACAGGGATGATGACCTTGGGGAGCGCACCTCGCGCTGCAGCCTCGTCCAGCTTTTCGGCCAATTTAACCGGGCACATGTTGTAGGTGCGCGGATCGACGTCGACGAAATCCACTTCAGCACCGCAATAGAGCGCCGCGTTCGAACTGGCGACGAAGGTTAGCGGGCTGGTCCACACGCAATCACCCGGGCCAACGCCCAGAGCCATGCAGGCTATGTGAAGCGCGCTGGTCGCGCTGTTTGCCGCGACGCCGAAAGCGGCGCCGCATTGCTTCGCCACTGCCTCTTCGAAAGCGGGAACAACTGGCCCTTGCGTCAGGAAATCCGATTTCAGGACATCGACGACCGCGGCGATGTCAGCCTCGGTTATCGATTGCCTACCGTAGGGGATTAACCGTTTCATCACACCGCATGCGTCGGATCGACATGCTTGCGGATGAGCTCGCGCAGCTGCTCGACCGAGAGAAAATCGGGGTTGGTGCCGCTGTTGTACGAGAAACCTGGTTCCACGCGGGTTCCGCCGCGCTTTTCGAGGTAATCTTCGGTCAGGTGATCCGTCGTGCTCGGCAGGATCGCATAGTACGGCCCGAGATCGACGGTGTTGAGGCTGTCGCTCGTGGTAATCATTTCCTCGTGGATTTTCTCGCCGGGGCGAATGCCGACCATCTTGATCTCGCATTCTGGCGCGATGGCTTCGGCGACGTCGGTAATCCGGTAGCTCGGGATTTTCGGAACGAAGATTTCGCCGCCATGCGCATTCTCGAGCGCCCAGAGAACCATCTCCACGCCTTCTGCAAGAGAGATGTTGAAACGCGTCATCGTCGGATCGGTGATCGGGATTACCCCTGTTTCGCGTTGCGCGAGGAAAAACGGGACGACCGAGCCGCGGCTACCGATCACGTTGCCGTATCGCACGACCGAAAGGCGCAGATCACGGGCGCCCTTGACGTTATTGGCGGCGGTAAAGATCTTGTCCGAGCACAGCTTGGTCGCGCCATAAAGGTTGATCGGAGCGGCCGCCTTGTCGGTTGAAAGCGCCACGACATCCGAAACATCGCTGTCGAAGCAG
This sequence comes from Erythrobacter sp. THAF29, assembly GCF_009363635.1. Taxonomy (GTDB): domain Bacteria; phylum Pseudomonadota; class Alphaproteobacteria; order Sphingomonadales; family Sphingomonadaceae; genus Erythrobacter. The sequence goes on from NZ_CP045392.1 coordinate 1,333,659, forward strand.
GATTCGATCACGTTCTGTGCGCCAAGAACATTGGTCTTGATGCATTCGAACGGGTTGTATTCGGCCGCCGGCACCTGTTTCAGCGCAGCGGCGTGGACGACGATGTCGATCCCTTCGAGTGCGCGGCGAAGCCGGTCCCGATCGCGAATATCGCCAATGAAATAGCGCAGGGCAGGGTATTGCTGCGTCGAAAACTCCTGGCTCATCTCGTATTGCTTAAGCTCGTCGCGGGAGTAGATGACGAGCCGGCGTACGCCCGGATATCTTTCGAGGACGGTGCGGACGAATGCACGTCCGAACGAACCCGTCCCACCGGTTACAAGAATGCTTTTGTTATCCAGCAACGGATTTCGCTCCCTTTCCAAGATTCATGTAGCGGGCCACGACCAGCACCCCGCTAATAATGAATGCCGCACCGAAAGAAACCGCCGTGGCGAGCATGATACCCCGAATTTCCATAGTCTGGGCCCACAGGATGCTGAGCAGGATGTTGAGCGCGATTGTCAGCACGCTCAGAATGGACATCGTCTCGATGCGTTTTTCGTAATGCAGGAATTTCATGTTGTGCATGAAGTAGCCCTGTAGGACGATCGCGATCATGACATATTGCAGCAGTGGGATCGCGCTGTGGAACGCCTCGCCGAGAAGGACGGGTGCGACGATCACGGCGAAGAAATAGAATGCGATCGCGGCGACTGCGGCGAGCGCAAAGTACAGCGCCGAAACCGAGGCGACTTCGTTTAGGCCTTCGCTCGCCACATTCTTGAGCTTGCGGAACAGCCACGGCGTCCAAGCCATCACGAAGCTGTAATTGACGATCCAGAATGCCGAGGCGAACAGGGCGGCGACGCCATACATCGCGCTCGCCTCGACGCCGAGATAGTGTGCGGCAATGACCTTGTCGGCGGTGGCCATGGCCATCACCACTGCTCCGGCGGGCCAGTACTTGATCCCGAAGAATGCGATGTTCCGGTAGAACGAGCGCTCCGGCACCTTGATCAAGCCGCGGAAACTGAAGCCAAGCGAGCGAAGTGAGAACGCTGTCGCGATGGCCATGCTGAGCATGCGACCGAGCACGACACCGCGCCAATCCCAGCCCGCCGAAAGGAAGACGACGATGAAAATCATGCTCAGGACAGCCTGGATCACTTGCGTGCCGAGGAACGCCATCCTCCGGTTGTGGAACTGCTGGAGCGCGAGGACGGTGTAGAACACCTCGTACAAGAAGGCAGCAATGACGATGCTGACGAGCCAGCCTTCCGGAAATTTCGTTGCGGTTGCCAGTAGTTCGCCAAAGACCAGCGCGATTGTCGATACGAAGATCGCCAGCGCCAGCATCACGAAAAGCGCGGTATGGGTAAACTGATCAAGCTGCTTCTGGTCGAAATCGTAAAAGCGCATCCGGATCGCATCCTGCGTCGTCAGGCCGACAATGGGGCGCAAGAACGTGGCGTAGGTGATGAACAGCACCCAGATGCCATATCCCGTGGGGTCGAGCATTCGTGTCAGGATCGGCGCCAGCAGAAAGGGCACAAGCGCTTCGATGCTGTTGGCAAAGCCATAAAACAATGACTGGACGGCCAGAAATGTCTTCGCTTTTGAAGTAATTGCTTTCCGGATCATCAAGCACTCTTGTTTATTGCCCCACGCACTTGCCGCAGCCGGTGCTTGATATTCTGTAAACCGAAATTGTTAACGATTGCCTGCGATAACCGCGGCTAATCCTGATCGGGCATTCCTTTCAGGCGTCTTGATGATGACAGTCGCGAGGTAGAGCAGAGTGGCTTTCAATGCCGTTAAATCGAGCGGGGCCTTCGCTCGTGCGCCAGAGATGGCGGATACTGATTCTGACCGTAACCATGCCGCCGAACCGGTCAGCGTGCGGACCCGCGACCGCTATGATCTGGCCACGGCAATCGGTGTGGTGGGCCACATGGAAACGTCTGCGGGACGTGCCGCCGTCTATGAGGAAATCAAGAAAAAGAACGCGGTCTACCGCATCGTTGACAGGCTTTATGCGCAAGCCGGGACACGGTTTTTCCAGCCGCTCGTGCTGCTCCTTTACATGGTCAAATGCGCGATATCGATCGGGCCTTGGGGTCAAGAAGATGCGGAAGCCGTGGCGATTTCGAACTTTGACAACGAACACAGAACCGTTGCGCGGGTGACGGCGCTCATTCCCGGGGTCCCGGTTCTGCGCCTGACCGTCGAGCGCAAGCACATCTTTTCAGCCAGGCAAATAAAGGTAGCATTGCGTATGCTGCTTTCCGCAAGGCGCATCTGGCCTTTCCTGCGCATTCTCGTGCGTAAGCACAGCTTCATGCCGTCTGCCCGTATTGCAAGCGCGCTGGCATTCTACATGCGGTTTTCATGGCTGCTCGCAGAGCGAAAGGCGATCAACGCCGCTATCGTCGCCAGCAATTACAGTCCGGAAGCAGTCGGCATGGCCGCCGCAGCTCACAGGATGGGGCGGCGCGTAATCTACTCCAACCATGCTCCGGTTCCGGCGAACGGCACGGTCGTACCGCCCGTCTACGCCGATTGCGCGCTTTTCTATGGCGAGAAGAGCAAAAACACTTACGAGGATCGCAGCGCCTGCACCGCCGAAGTCACCTATATCGGCCAGCCCGGGAAATCGCAGCCAATGCGGTGGAAGGATACGGTCGCTACGGTTGGAATATTCCTTACCTCGGGTACGAAAGTCGACGTCCTTCGCAGCCTCATCGCCACGATCCGCGTGGACCTTCCCGAAGCCAAAATTCTCATTCGCCAGCATCCGGTCCTGCTGCTCAAAACCGATTTTTCGGGGCTCGATCTCGACGATGACAATGTCGAACTGACGATCGGCAATCCGCTGGACGATGAAATTGCCGAGTGCGATCTGGTCATTTGCGGCAATAGCGGTGTCGCCATGAACGTGCTGAGCGGCGGCCGTCCGGTTGCCTATCTCTCCAGCCTCGACGGCATCCACTTCGACGCCAATGGCTTTGTCGCAAGCCGGCTGGTGCACGCCATGCCGTGGTGGAGCGAAGACATCTACGACCGCTTGAAAGCCTTTTACCAGACGCCGGGATGGCACGGTGTGATGCAGAGCTACGATGCGTCTTACGGTACGGATATCGATGCCCTTCAAAAAGAAGCGGCCGGCGTCTTGGTGCGCCACATTCGTCCTGGATGCGGCGCCCACCGGCCTGGTGAGGATAACGGGCGCTCGGAGACCCGCGCAGCCTGAACCGGCAATTTGCCGCTGAAAAGCGGTCCAGCTTTCCTTTTCCGCTCTTCCCTCGCGACGTCCCTGCGCATACAGGGCGCGCATGACGAGCGAAGAGCGCACCGGACTTGCTTATGCCATCACGGGCTTCGCGATCCTTTCGGTCGGTGATGCGGTTGTGAAGAGCATGGCCGAAGACTGGCCTCCCTATGCCGTTGCCGCGCTGCGCTTTACCATCGGTGCGTTGGCGCTCTCCGTCATGCTTTGGAGAAGCGAGGGCGCGAGCGCCTTCAAACCGCGAAATCCTTGGCTGCAAATCGCGAGGGGAATATGCCTCGCCATTGCCTCGGTCAGCTTCTTCTCGGCGATTTACCTGATGCCGCTGGCCGATGCGATGTCGATCGGATTTCTCGCCCCCGTGCTCACGCAGTTGCTGGCGGGGCCGCTGCTGGGTGAAAAGGTCCGTCCGGCGGTCTGGGGCGTGTCGATAGTAGCCCTGATCGGGGTGGGGATCATCTTGCGACCGAACCTCGCCGAGCTAGGCTGGGCGGCGCTGTTGCCGCTCAATTCGGCCGTCTTTTTCGCTCTGATGATGATCGCCAACCGTGCAAGCGCCGGGGAAGGCAGTGCGCTTTCGATGCAGGTATTCATCGCCGGCATCTGCGCGCCGATCCTGATCGTCCTTGCACTTGGCATCAAGCTTTCGGGCATCCCAGCGCTCGATTTCGGCTGGCCAAGCTGGGATGTGGTGCTGCGCTGCGCAATCGTTGCTTTTACGGCCAGCAGCGCACATTGGCTCGCTTACATCGGCACGGCCAAAGCTGGCGCAGCGCAAGTCGCCCCTGCAATCTATGTCCAGATGCTGGTCGCTATCGCGCTCGGCTGGTGGATATTTGGCGATCGTCCTGACCTTTTCACGCTCGGAGGCGCCGGGCTGATCATCGCTGCCGGTCTCTACCTCTGGCGGGACGGGCTGCGCGCCGCGCAAAGGCAGGTTGTACCGAAAGCATCTTGAAGGCTAAGAGCCGCAAGCCTCTGTTCACCCGCGAGGACTAAGGCGGTGGCAGGCGCCCAGGGCGCGCATCGAAGGGGACCAAGCAAGCATGTGCGGCATAATCGGTATCGTTGGCAGCGAAGAGGTGGCCGACCGTCTGGTCGACGGTCTGAAGCGGATGGAATATCGCGGCTATGACAGCGCCGGGATCTGTACGCTCTACGACGGCAAGCTCGTGCGTCGCCGGGCCGAGGGCAAGCTCGGCAATCTCGTGGATGTCCTGAAAGAACAGGACGCGCCCGGCACTGTGGGTATCGCACACACGCGCTGGGCTACCCATGGTGCGCCCACGGCGGAAAACGCTCACCCTCACGCAACCGGCGAAGTCGCGATTGTCCACAACGGGATCATCGAGAATTTCAAGGAGCTGCGCGCCGAGCTGCGCGAGGCCGGTCGAACCTTCGACAGCGAGACGGACAGCGAAGTCATCGCCCACTTGATCTCTCGCCGGGTCGAAGAAGGCGAAGGCCCGGTCGAGGCTGTGCGCAACGTGCTTCCGCGTCTGCGCGGTGCGTTCTCCCTTGCAATCGCGTTTCGCCAACATCCCGAGCTCCTCATCGGCGCACGGCTCGGTTCGCCGCTGGTGGTCGGGTACGGGCCTGAAGGCGAGAATGCGGAAATGTATCTCGGTTCGGATGCGCTTGCGCTTGCCCCGCTGACGCAGCGAATCTCCTACCTGGAGGAAGGCGATTGGGCGGTCATCACTCGCGACAGTGCGACGATTTACGATGCCGATGGCAATGAGGTCGAAAGGGAAATCCGCACTTCGGGTGCATCGGCAGCGGCGACCGAGAAGGGCAATTATCGCCACTTCATGCAAAAGGAGATCTTCGAGCAGCCAACCGTGGTCGCGCAGACGCTCGGATCATACCTTCGCCGCGACAATAACTCGGTCGCATTACCTCAGTTCGATTTCGACATTTCCTCCGTCCGCCGCCTGACGATCGTCGCCTGCGGCACTTCGTACTACGCCGGGATGGTTGCAAAGTACTGGTTCGAACAATTCGCACGGGTCCCGGTCGACATCGATGTGGCCTCGGAATTCCGCTACCGCGAGCCAGTGCTCGAGGAGGGCGGTCTCGCACTTTTCATCTCGCAGAGCGGCGAGACTGCGGACACTCTCGCAGCGCTGCGCCACTGCAAAGAGAATGGCCAAACCATCGGCGTGGTCGTGAACGTGCCGACCAGCACCATGGCCCGCGAGGCCGACCTGCTTCTCCCGACCCATGCGGGGCCGGAAATCGGTGTCGCTTCGACCAAGGCTTTCACCTGCCAGCTCGCCGTGCTCGCCGCCCTTGCTGCGCACATGGCGGTGAAGAAGGGCCTGATGAGCCGTGAGGAAGAAATCGGGGTCGTTGAACACCTGCTCGAAGCGCCCGCTTGCCTCAACGCTGCGCTCGACCATGATGATGATATCGCAGCGATGGCGCACCTGATCGCCCCTGCGCGCGATGTGCTCTATCTCGGACGCGGGCAGGACTATCCGCTGGCGCTCGAAGGCGCGCTGAAACTCAAGGAAATCAGTTACATCCATGCCGAAGGCTATGCCAGCGGCGAGATGAAGCACGGCCCCATCGCGTTGATTGACGACGATGTCCCGGTGGTGGTTATTGCGCCATCAGGACCGCTTTTCGAAAAGACCGTCTCAAATATGGAAGAGGTCCGCGCGCGTGGCGGTCAGATCGTTCTCATATCCGATTCCGATGGGATCGATCACGCGGGCGAGGGCTGCATCGCAACGATCGAAATGCCCAAGGTCCACCCGCTTATTGCGCCGCTGGTCTATGCAATCCCGGTCCAGCTCCTCGCCTATCACGTCGCGGTGGTGAAAGGGACGGATGTCGACCAGCCGCGCAACCTCGCGAAATCGGTGACCGTCGAGTGAGCGACGACGGCGATCTGGCCAAAGTCACCGGTGGATGCCATTGCGGCGCGGTGCGGTTTGAGGCGCTTTCCGAACCCGAACCGCAAATGCTTCGCTGCAATTGCTCGATCTGCAGCGCGACCGGTTATCTCCACCTCTTCATCCCGCATGAGCGGTTCACGCTCCTGAGCGGAGCAGACAACCTTGTTTCCTATCGCTTTGGTAGCCGGGAGGCCGAGCATCTTTTCTGCATGACCTGCGGGATCAAGAGCTTCTACCAGCCACGCTCCCACCCGGAGGCATGGAGCGTCCATCTCGCGTGTCTCGATACACCCCATTCGTTAAAGCCGATCATCACCGACTTCGATGGCCGAAACTGGGAGGAATCGGCATCAAGCGAGGGTTTTGCCGGGCGTGATAAGCCGCTGAAAACCTGAAATTAACCAACTTCTGGGACACTTCGAAAATTCCGCCTGAAATGGCCCGCGATTTTACCGCGCCATAACCTTTGCGGGTTAATTCGCGTGATCGTGAGCGATCAGGTTAATTCTTCTCCCCCTTCGCGGGCAAATTCGAAACTATCGGCGTTGGCAGTCCTTGGCCTCAAGGGCTGGGGCGGCGGAGAGTGGACGCGGCTGCGCGGCCTGCAGTTCTCTGCGCTCCCCCATCAGACGCATCGGCGGGTGATCGCCCACACTGTGATGGCAGCGCTCGTCGCCTACCTCTACATCGACACCGTCCACGTCGGCTGGATCGTCGGCTGGATCGCGGCGCTCGCTTTGATCAACCTGCGCGGCACATTGTTCGACAGGTCGCTCGCCCTGGCCGACCGCAGGACCGTCACGCCTTGGGAATTCTATCGCCAGACGCTCACATCGGTCGTTTCTGGGATGCTTTGGACCGTGCCCTGCATCTTTTTCGCACCCAGCGGTGGAATCATGGAGATGATGGCGCTTTTGCTCATCGTCATGACGCTGATGGCGGGTTCGGTCTTCTTCTATTCGGCGGCGCCTGCGAGCATTTCGGCATTCATCCTGATCGTCAGTTCGGCATCGGTAACCCATCTCTATTTGTCGGGCCAATGGGGAGCGGCAATTGCCGTTGGCCTTTTCGCATTCGGCGCGCTGGGTGGGGCGATCGAGTCCGGCCGAACCTTCCTGCTTGCACGGATTGCAGAGGAAAACCTTGCCGAGAAGGAAGAGGTCGTCTCGCTTCTCCTCCGCGAATTCGAGGAAAACGAGGCGGATTGGCTTTGGGAGGTGGATACCACGCGCCGCCTGCGTTCCGTCAGCCCCCGTTTTGCCTTTGCGCTCGGTAGCAAGCAGAAAGACGTCGAAGGGAAGCCGCTTCTCGAACTGATAGCGACTAAGGATTGCCCCCCCGAACGTTACGCGCCCAGCCTTCGCGAACTGGCCGAACGACTCAAAAATCGCGAAAATTTTTCAAACCTGCTCGTCCACGTTTCGATCAAGGGGGAGGAGCGCTGGTGGGAGCTTTCGGGCACGCCGATGCGCGACGAGCGTGGCCGGTTCATCGGTTTCCGCGGAGTCGGGTCGGACGTGACCGAGCAGCGCGAGTCCAGCGAAAAGATCGCCTATCTCGCACGCTACGACACGCTTACATCACTGCCCAACAGGCTCCAGCTCAACGAAGCGCTGGGCGAGGCTTTACGCTACGCCGCGCAGTGGCGCACGCGCTGCGCATTGCTCATGGTCGATCTCGACCGGTTCAAGGCTGTCAACGATTCGCTCGGCCACATGACCGGCGACAAGCTGCTCGCACAGGTCTCGTCGCGCCTCCAGGCGATTGTTGGCGATGGCCAGCTTTGCGGACGGCTCGGCGGCGATGAGTTCGCGATTGTCATTCGCGATGCAAGCGATCCCGATCGGATCGACGAAACCGCGCGCAAGGTCATCGCTGCGCTCTCCGAACCCTACGAGGTCGAGCAACACACGCTTTATGTTGGCGCCAGCGTCGGTTCGGCAATCGGGCCGAGGGATGGCACAACGGTCGAAGAACTCATGCGCAATGCCGACCTCGCGCTCTATCGTGCGAAAGACGTAGGCGGCGGCGAACACTTCAAGTTCAAGCCTGAGTTGCATGCCTCGGCAGAGGAACGCCGCCAGCTCGAAGTGTCGCTTCGCAAAGCGGTGCTCGCCGACGAATTTGTGCTGCACTACCAGCCGGTGGTCGATGCGCGCAGCGAGCAGATTGTAAGCTTCGAAGCGCTGGTGCGCTGGAACAGCCCCGAACATGGCTTCGTCAGCCCTGGCAAGTTCATCCCGCTCGCAGAAGACACGCGCCTGATCGTCCCGATCGGCAGGTGGGTGCTGAGCCAGGCTTGCATGGAAGCGCGCTCCTGGCCCGACCACGTGAAGGTCAACGTCAACGTGTCGCCTGAACAGCTGCTCGAGCCGGAATTCAGCCGAGAGGTTGTCGATGCGCTCGCCGCTAGCGGATTGCGACCCGAGCGGCTAGAGGTAGAGGTGACGGAAAGCATCTTCGTTCGCGATGCTATGACGGCGCGCAACGCACTCGAACAAATCATGGCGCTGGGCTGTTCGGTCGCGCTGGACGATTTCGGGACCGGCTATTCCTCGCTCGGATACCTGCGTAAACTGCGGTTCTCTACGATCAAGGTGGACCGGACTTTCGTTCAGGGCGCTGCCCAAGGCGCCAATGAAAGCCTTGCGATCATCAACGCCGTGGTCGCGATGGCACAGAGCATGCACATGACGACGACTGCCGAGGGTGTGGAAACGCCCGAGGAAGCCGAGCTCATTCGCAATCTTGGCTGCGACAAGATCCAGGGGTTCTACTTCGGACGCCCGATGTCGAACGATGAGGCGCGCAGGCTCTTCAAATCTGACAACGCTCAGCGCAAGGCTGGATAATCAGGCGTTTACCAGCGCGTTCAGGACGTTTTCGAACAGGCGCCTGCCGTCCGCACCGCCCATCGAGGGGTGGGCTGCAGGCTCGATCGCACGCTCCGGGTGCGGCATCATGCCAAGCACGCGCCCATTGGCGCTGAGTATGCCTGCGATATCACGGCGCGAACCATTGCAGTTCTCGGCATAGCGGAAGGCCACACGGTTATCTCCTTCGAGCCGGTCGAGCGTCTCATCGTCGGCGAAATAGTTGCCGTCATGGTGCGCAACGGGGATGCGCAGCGTTTCGCCGGCTTCAAATCCATGGGTGAAGATCGAGTCGGTGTTCTCAACCGTAAGCGGGACGGTACGACAAACGAAGGTCTGCCCCGCATTGCGCATCAACGCCCCCGGTAGGAGACCGCTCTCGGTGAGCACCTGGAAGCCGTTGCACACGCCCAGAACCGGGACGCCGCGCTCTGCCGCCGAAATGACAGCGCGCATGATCGGGCTCTTCGCCGCCATCGCCCCTGAGCGAAGATAATCGCCGTAAGAAAAACCACCGGGCAGGGCGAGGAAATCCAGGCCGTCCGGCAGGTCAGCATCGCCGTGCCAGATTCGGATGGCTGGCTCACCCGACACCGCTTCGAGCGCGACGGCCATGTCGCGATCGCAGTTCGAGCCTGGAAATGTAATCACCCCGGCTCGAAAATTGTTGGACGGGAAAGCCATCAGGCGGGCTCCTTCGCGCCATCCAGTTTCTCTATCGCGTAGTCTTCAATCACCATGTTCGCGAGCAGCTTGCGGCACATCGTGTCGAGCGCCTCGTCAGTGGTGTCGTCCGCCACATCCATCTCGATCATCCGGCCGATGCGCACGTCTTCGACCCCATCGAAGCCAAGGCCTTCAAGCGAATGGTGGACAGCACGGCCCTGAGGATCGAGGACGCCGGGCTTAAGGCGGACGAGGATACGGACTTTCATGGACGTTTCCTGGAGGCTGCGGGTTCGGTCTTGTGGCGCCCGCTATAGCGTGCCTTCGGGGCGGTGCAATCGCCCTTCTCATCCCTATCCGCAGGCGAGGTCAGTGGTGCTCGCGTGGCATTGTGTAGCCAAACCGCAACAATTCTAGCGGTGCTGCGGCAAAAACGCGGCCAAAACGCGCGATATTGCAGGCGCGAACTCGCAAGAATCACTGCGTTCTGCCACGGGCGGGCCAGCTTTTTGCTGCGCAACCCCAATTCTCACGCGTCAAAACAAGGTACGTTCGAATGTCTGCACGCATTTTCACAGCTCGCAGCCTCCTTGCGAGCACCAGCATTTTCACCGCAGCTGCGATCGGCTTCGCTGCACCTGCCGCCGCGCAGGACCAGGAATCCGCAACTGAAGCCGACAACGGCCAGCTGCCTTCCATCATCGTCACTGCCAACCGCCGGGAGGAAAACCTTCAGGATGTGGCCGTTTCGGCCGATATTCTTGACCAGGGCCGGATCGACAACATTTTTGCGGCCGCAGCCGATACGACCGCGCTTGCGGGCTCTGCACCGGGCCTCAATGTCGAGAGCTCGAACGGGCGCGTTGCACCGCGCTTCTACATTCGCGGCCTCGGCAACACCGATTTCGACCTTGCCGCATCGCAGCCGGTTTCGGTCATCATGGACGATGTTGTCCTTGAAAACGTGACGCTCAAGAGCTTCCCGATCTTCGATGTCGAGCGGATCGAAGTCCTTCGCGGTCCGCAGGGCACGCTTTTCGGTCGCAATACGCCGGCCGGGATCGTCAAGATCGACACCATCAAGCCGAGCCAGGAAACCGACGTGCGCGTCGGTATGTCGTTCGGCGAATATGGTACGCTTTCGCTCAATGGCGCGGTCGGCGGCGGGATCGTCGACGATACGCTCGCTTTCCGTGTCTCCACGCAGCTTCAGCGCCGCAGCGACTGGATCGACAACGGGTTCACCAATGAAGAAAATGTGCTTGGCGGATACACCGATTTCGCGATCCGCGGCCAATTGCTGCTGACCCCGGGGCCGGACACGGACATTCTCGCGCAAGTCCAGTTCCGCGACCTCGATGGCAGCTCGACATTCTTCCGTGCCAACATCCTCGGCCCGGGCAATAACGATCTTAACGCGAATTACGATCGCGACACCGTGTTCTACGATGCGGGTGGCGGCAACGAGGCGCAGTATCAGCAGTGGGGCTCGACGCTCAATATCAGCCACGACTTCGGCGGCGCATCGTTCACGTCGATCACGAGCTATTACGAAAGCGAAGGTTCCAGCCGAGGCGATATCGATGGCGGTTTCGGCGCTGCTTTCCTGCCGTTCCAGGGGCCGGGAGTCATTCCGTTTCCGGCCGATACGCAGGATTCGATTGACCTGTGGCAGTTCACTCAAGAAGTGCGCCTCGCATCGAATACCGATGGCCCGCTGACATGGCAGATCGGCGGATTCTACTTCGAGAGCGATTTCGACGTGACCACCGTCGGCTTCACCTTCCCGCCGCCCGTCACGGTTAACCACACCAATGAGGCATGGGCGCTGTTCGGCCAGGCCAGCTACCAGTTAACCGATGCGGTGCGCCTTACCGGCGGTCTGCGATACACGGATGACGAGAAGAACTTTTTCGTCGTCTCGGGTGCCGCTCCGCAACCGGTAAGCGTGCAGGACGACCAGATCGACTGGGATGTCAGCGTGTTCTTCGACCTTTCGGATGATGCCAGCGTTTACGCCAAGGTCGCCGACGCATTCCGCGGGCCGACGATCCAGGGCCGCGACGTAGCGTTCTTCGCGCCGCCTTCTATTGCGCAGTCGGAGAATATCATGTCATACGAGGCCGGCTTCAAGACAGAACTCGCCGACCGGACTATCCGCCTCAATGGCGCCGTGTTCTATTACACGGTTGACGATCCGCAGTTCACCGCCGTCGGCGGCACGGGCAACCTTGTCCAGCTGATCAACGCAAATGAGGGCGAAGCATTCGGTTTCGAGCTGGACAGTGCATTCCAGGTCACGCCGAACCTCGAAGTAACGCTGGGCGTCGCGTTCAATGATACGCAAATCAACGATCCGAACCTTGCGGTAGGCGTCTGTGCACAATGCACCGTGCTCGATCCGCTGAATGCGGGTGGATTTGCGCTGGTTGACGGAAACCCCTTCCCCAACGCGCCGGAATGGAGCGGGGATCTCACCGTGAGCTACACCTACCCGGTGGGCGATCGCGACGAGATTTTCGTCTTTACCGACTGGACATATCTCGGCGAGACCAACTTCCTTCTCTACGAGAGCGCCGAATTCAATGCCGGCAGCCGCATCGAAGGCGGCCTGCGCGTAGGCTATCGCGGAAATGACGGGGAATACGAAATCGCCGTTTTCGCCCGCAACATCACCGACGAGGACAACGTCCAGGGCGTGATCGACTTCAACAACAACACCGCGTTCGTCAACGAACCGCGCGTGATCGGCGTTTCGCTCGGCTTCCAATACTGAGCGCGACCGCTGCGATCCGGATGCCGCAAGAGCAATCCGGAAAGTATCTGGGGCTGGCAGGAGACAATCCGCCAGCCCCATTTTTTGTGGCCTTCAGTCAGCCTCGTTTGGGGAGTTCTTTTCCTCGTCGAGGTCATCGACCGGACGGGCATCCGGTCCTGGCATCACGTGCACTTCCACTGCCTCTTCGGGATCGAGGTAGCGCAGCGCGATCGTCTGCAGGTCTTCGGGCGTGATCGCCTTTATGAGGTCTGGTGCGGCGAACCATCGATCGAACCTCTCAGGTTCGCTTTGTGCGCGGCGGGCCAGTCTCATCCAGCCACCGTTGCTCTTGAGCGCGTTATCGTAGCTTTCGAGCAGCGGTTTTCGCGCGCGTTCGAGCACGTCCTGATCGATTGGCGTCTCGCGCAAATCTTTCACAAGGCCGAGAATAGCCTCACGCACGTTCGATACCTGGTCTGCATCGACCGAGGTAACGATGCCGAATGTTCCGTAATCGTCGTAGATGCGGCTTGTCGAGCTTCCGGCGGAAGGTGAATAGGCCTGACCGAGTTCCTCCCTGATACGGTCGGTCAGCTCAAGTCTCGCAACGCGCGCCAGCAGCCCCAGTCGCAACGATTCTGCAAAGTCGTCGTCATCGGTGGTTGGCCAGACGAAACGGACCTGCGCCTGGTCGGCCTCTCCTTCGTGCTCGATAACGGTGAGCCCGCGCTTCTGAGTGAAAGTGCGTTGGCGTGCGTCTTCTCGCGGAAGGAAGTCGGCTTCGCGCGGGGGCAGGGCTCCGAGTGTGTTCGCCACCGCCGCGATTGCGGCGTCTGGATCGAAGTCGCCCACGATCGCGACTTCGAGCGCACCGTTTTCGAGCCTGTCGCCGATCGCAGCCTTTAGCTTTTCATAGTCGAGCGCGAGATAGGCTTCCTTGGGCTGCAGTGAGAAGCGCGGGTCGTTGTCCGACAGCAGCGCACCCGAAGCCGTTCCGTAAGCGCGACCGGGCGATGAGTTGAGCGTTTCGAAGAAGTTGTCGATCCCCTTGCGATAACGCTCGACGCCTTCGATGCGATACCCCGGATCGGTCAGGATTGCTGCAAGCACCCGCATCTGGAGATCGAGATCGCGCGGCGTCGTGTTGCCGGACATGTTGAAACGGTCAGCGCCGGACCCGAAGGAGTAGATTACGCTACGACCGGCAAGAGCGCTGCGAAGATCGTCGGGCGTATGCTTTCCCAACCCGCCTGAAAGAAGCGAGCTCGCCAGATTCACTTTCAAGGGGTCATCGCGGGTCCGCATGAGATTACCGCCGTCGAGATTGACCGAGACGCTGATTCGGTCTTTTGCGAGATCTGTCTTCTTGAGGTTCAGTCTTACGCCGTTGGCAAAAGTAATCCGCCGAATACCGAGCCGCTCTTCGGTTTCGTCGGCAACGACAACGCCTGGCTCACCGAATTCGGTGTAAGCGAATTCGATCAGCCCGGTTTCTTCCGGCGGAGCGATCGGAAGCGCCATCGCTTCGTCGAAAGCAGCGCGAAGAGCTTCTTCGCCGCCCTCGGGCGAGGAGCGGCCCGAGAACCGAATGAGCGGTGCTTCAAGATCGACAGCATGTGCACGAACAGCCTCAAGGACCGCTCTGGGCGTTATCGAGGGGACGACTTCCTCGAACCGGGCAAGCGAATAGCTGGGCGTGACCGGAATTCGTTCGTTGGCGACAAGATTGAGCGCCCCTCCCATGAAGTAGCCATTGCCGAAAGTCTCATAGCTCGCGACAGCATTTTCACCCGCATTCCGACGGCTGCGGATCTGTTCGTCGATCTCTGCTTCCGTAAAGCCGTAGGTCAACGCTTCGTTCACTTCGCGAACGGCGGCGAGCATGCCCTTGCGCCACTCGCCATCGACGCTGCTGACCGATATCGTCGTGCTCCGCGCGTCCTCGAAGATATTGCCGGTTCCAAACCGGGCACCGCGAAACGGAGCGTCGGCCTCGCGGGCGAGCCGCGAAAGGCGACGATTGATGATCGCGTAGCCGATGCCGCGCAGCACGCGCTTTTCGCGATTTTCCATCGTGTCGGGTTCGTCGATCCACGGACCCTGGCGGGAAATCGTCACACTTTCAGACAGGGGATCGTCGATATAGATGTCGGTGAGCCCCTGGCGCGTTACGTCCACTGGCCCTGTCTCGGGTTCGACCGGAGCTGGCGCGGCCTCCCAGTCGGAGAATTTCGCGCGCACCGCCGCTTCCATCACCTCGACCGGGAAATCGCCGACAATCACAAGCACCGTATTCACGGGGGTATAGGTGCGTTCGTAGAGCGCGCGCAGTTGCTCGGCTGTTGCCGCTTCGAGCGTTTCGATCGTGCCGATCGGCAGGCGCTCGGTGAAGCGCGCGCCGGGCGTCGAGAATTCGAAGCCGTCTTCGCGCGCCCGCTGGCCGAAGCCGGCACGGTCGCGGCGTTCCGCCAGAATGACCCCACGTTCGCGCTCGACCGCCTCGGGATCGATCGTAAGCTCGCTTGCAGTCTCGCGCATCAGCATCAGCGCTGTGTCGAGCAGGTCATCATCATTACGCGGCAGGTTGAGTTTGTAGGTGATCGCGGAAAAACCGGTGGAAGCATTGGTATCCGCGCCGAAGGCCAGCCCCTCGCGCTCGAGCAATTTGACCATCTCGCCCTCGGGAATGCCTTTGGAGCCATTGAAGGCCATGTGCTCGAGATAGTGTGACAAACCGCGTTCGGCATCCGTCTCGTCGAGCGATCCGGAATCGATCCGCATTCGAACGAGCGCAGTTCCCTCCGGCGTGCCGTTCTCGCGCAGTATGTAGCGCATGCCGTTGTCAAGCTTGCCGAAAACGTAGCCCGGATCGACCTCGATATCGCTTTTCTCGAATGCCCAGTCCGGTTCCGCTTCGGTTGCCGATCCTGTCGCAGGCGGATTTTCCTGCGCGGCAAGCGCAGTGGTCAAAGCTATGTTCGGCAAAGCGAGGACGAGCCCCGCGGCAATCACGCGCGTGGTGAATTTCATGTATTAAGACAAACCCTTTTCATCCCGTGTGCAGCGCAGCTTAGCGGATGAAAAGACTATGTCAGCCCGAAAGTTCGCGGGGTCGTGCCCGCGTTGCCCTACTTTTTCGGCGGGGGGCCACCGCGTAGGCGCGAGCGGTGGCTGGAGAGGTCGAGAACTTCGCCGGGGCCATTGTCCTCGTCCTGGAGCAAGCCAAGCCGCCGTGCGACTTCGCGATACGCGTCTTCTTCGCCGCCGAGATCGCGGCGGAAGCGGTCCTTGTCGAGCTTTTCGCCCGATTTCATGTCCCACAACCGGCAGCCATCGGGGCTGATTTCATCGGCGAGGATCACCCGGCTATAGTCGCCATCGTAAAGCCGCCCGAATTCGAGCTTGAAATCGACGAGGCGGATGTCGATGCCTGCGAACATTCCGCACATGAAATCGTTGATACGGATCGCCATCGAAGAAATGTCGTGCATCTCCTCGTGGCTCGCCCAGTTGAAGCAGGCAATGTGCTCTTCCGCGATTAGCGGATCGCCCAGCGCATCGTCCTTGTAATAATACTCGATCAGCGTGTGCGGCAGCGGCTCGCCTTCCTCGATACCCAGACGCTTGCTGATCGAACCGGCAGCAACGTTACGCACCACGACCTCGATTGGGATGATCTCGACCTGGCGAACGAGTTGTTCGCGCATATTGAGACGGCGGATGAAATGCGTCGGGATGCCAATATGCGAGAGGCGTGTGAAGACGTGTTCGCTGATGCGATTGTTGATCACGCCCTTGCCGTTGATCGTGCCTTTTTTCTCGGCATTGAAGGCGGTGGCGTCATCCTTGAAATACTGGATGATGGTGCCGGGTTCGGGACCCTCGTAGAGGATCTTGGCCTTGCCTTCGTAGATCTGGCGACGTCGGGACATGGTGCTCAATTTCCCTTGTTCAGCGAATGGTGCCCGGGGGCGGAATCGAACCACCGACACGCGGATTTTCAATCCGCTGCTCTACCCCTGAGCTACCCGGGCATTCGCTGCGGCGTCGGTTTGGCTTCGAATGTTCAAACCGGCGAGCAAATGAGAGCGGGCCTATGGCGTGCTGGCGCGCGCTTGGCAAGAGGGAATTCAGGAGATTCCTACTCCTGCTTGTCCCAATCCGCCGTCGCGATCTCTTCTGGGCTCGCCGGACGACCCGGGACGGAATAGCCGTCGCCAAACCATTGCGCGAGATCGCGGTCCTTGCACCGCGCAGAACAGAATGGCGCAAATTCCTTGGAGCGCGGTTTCTTGCAGATCGGACACGGTTTGGCAGACTTTGTCATTGCTCGACGATTTGGGCCTGAGAGGCTTCCAGTGCAAGGCCGGGATCGGTTTCGATCCGCAGTTCCTTGCCTGTACGGCGTGCGAGTTCGTCCAGCCATTCGGGTTTCAGCTTTGCCTTAAGCGCGGGGTGGATGGACAGGAGCATCACGCGCCCTGATCCCGCGGCCATCTCGGCTGCTCGCAACGCCATGCGAGCACACATGCCGGTGCGCGAAGCCGCGAAACGCTGCAGGAGAGATGGTCCTTCCAAGCGGGCGACGAGCTGGACGAAGCCGAACCCGTTCATCGCGGTGCGTTCATGCGGCCAACCGGCCAGCGCTTCAGCGAGTGCTTCGTCGATGGCCTTGCGATCGGCTTTCGCTTCGATTGTCGGAAAGTCGATCCCGATATTGCCGCCTAGGTCGAACCATTGGAGAGCGCGGGCGATGGCGGGAATGGCGGCACGAGACAATTCGCGCGGATTACCGTCACCATCGACGTCGATCACGGCCATGGCGGGCGTGACGCTGACAAGGATTTCACCACTGGGAAATTCGATGCTTCCCGAGGAAGCTGCACTCCAGACCTCTTCCCAGGTTCCGGCGGGAAATTGCCGCACTTGCCTGCCTTTTGGGCGGCAGGAAACTGCCGATCCGTTGCCTGCCTCTTTTTCCGGCACGTACCTTCCCTGCGCGCGCTTGAGCCTCCTGCGTTCCGCGATCGGTGCTCGCGAAATAAGCAAGTTGACCAAAGCTCCCTCGGAAATATTCGGTGGGAGGTGATCAACCAGCACCTCGGTCCCGGTATCGAGCGTCGCCAAACCACGCCTTTGTCCAGCAGGTTTGGATGTAAGCCTCGCGCTAACAACTCGGCCAGCGCTCAATTCGCCCGGCCAATACAGCTTAGCAGCAATCGGCTGGTCATCCTCGATCAGCAGAGCGCGGGTTTCACCGATGCCCTCTTCGATCAGCCATTCAGCCAATGGGAAATCCCGCCGATTTGAGCAGCGCACGTGTTTCGTACAGCGGCAATCCCATCACGCCCGAGTGGCTACCCCTGATCCACCGGATCAAGCCTTCTGCCGCGCCCTGAATAGCGTAACCGCCGGCCTTTCCGCGCCATTCGTCTCCGGCGATGTACGCGTCAACCTCTTCGCGCGAGAGCGATTTGAAGCGAACGATGTTTTCACTGAGGCGGGTCTTGATGGTCCCGTCGGGCGCACGCAAGACAACGCTGGAGAGCACATCGTGCCGCCGGCCCGATAGCAGATTGAGGCACTCGCGGGCCTCGTCGGCGGTTGCGGTTTTGGGAAGGATACGTCGCCCAGCGGCGACGACCGTGTCTCCTGCGAGCACAAAGCCCGGCGCATCGATGGCTTTCGCTTTTTCCACGCCCATGCGCAGCGCGTAGTCGCGCGGTCGCTCGGACTTGAGCGGCGTTTCGTCGATATCGGCAGGCGAAACCGCATCCGGCGCGATACCAAGCCGTGCGAGCAGGTCGCGCCTTCTGGGACTGGCCGATGCGAGGGTGAGGTGGAGTGTATCCAACCTTCTTGCGCGTTACTGCGGGCCGGGGCCCTGACCGGGTCCACCGCGGCCGGGCATGAAGCGATAAGTGATCCGCGCTTTGGTAAGATCGTAGGGCGTTAGCTCGCACAGGACCTCATCGCCGACCAGCACGCGGATCCGGTTTTTGCGCATCTTGCCCGCGGTGTGGCCGAGAACTTCGTGACCGTTTTCGAGCTCGACCCGGAACATCGCATTGGGCAGCAGCTCGACGACGCGCCCGCGCATTTCGAGGAGTTCTTCCTTGGCCATGTAGTTCCTTCGTCAGTGTGGTGGCGCAAATTTGCGCCCTAAAACAAGCCGCTCATCGGCTCGCGGCGGTCATTTAGCGATGCCGGGGGCAAAATGGAAGCCTTCTGCGATAGTGACGCCATGCGCCTGGAGTGGGAGCCGCCGCGTCCTGTTCAGGTCCCGTTTCGTATCTCGCAGTGCAAATCGATACAATTCAGGCGCTTGCGCGCTCCCACACAATGCTCAAAAGGGGCATGGATGAACCTCTCCCCGTCTATCCGCTCTGTTATGCGAACAGGTGTCTGTGCGTCTGCGCTCTTATATGGCGTTGTCGCTGTGCCGTTGGCAGCCGCCCAGCAACAAGAGGAAAACGAAGGCGAGACGACTAACGAGCCACCCTCGGCCGAATTGCAGCCGGAGCGTGGCGAGATCATCGTACGCGCGGAGCGGCTGAAAGGTCAGCTCGATGTCGATGTGCCTCCGCTTTTGGAGCTGAATGAAGAGGACATCGCGGCCGAGGGCGTCACTTCGATCGCCGATCTAGTCACCCAGATCAGCAACCAGACCGGCTCTTCGCGCGGTCGCGGCGGCGGACGCCCGGTGATCCTCATCAATGGCATCCGGGTCGGCTCTTTCCGCGAGTTTTTCCAATATCCACCAGAGGCGCTCGCGCGGGTCGAAGTGTTTCCCGAGGAAGTCGCCCAGCGATTCGGCTTCTCGCCTGACCAGAGGGTAGTAAACCTCATCCTCAAGGAGAATTTTTCCAGCCGCGAAGTCGAGGTCGAATTCGAGGGACCCTCGCGCGGGGGTTATCTCGTGAACGAACAGGAATTGGGTTACCTCCAGATCAAGGACGGCGGGCGGCTGAATTTCAATTTCGAAGCAAACGACACGACGCTTATGACCGAGGCGAGGCGCGGGATAGTCCAGACGCCGGGATCGGTATCGGATGTGGCAGGCGATCCAGACCAGGCCGAGTTCCGCAGCCTGATAAACGATACTCGCGCGCTTGAAGCATCGGTCAGCTGGGCGAAGGCATTCCTGGAAAGCGGCACTTCGGTTTCCGCCAACATCAATTACGACCGCAACGACCGGCTGGGGCTCTCAGGCCTCAACACGGTAACGCTTACCAATCCTGCCGGGGACAGCGCCTTGCGTACATTCGGCGAGAATACACCGCTCGAATCGCGCACCGCAACAGACGCGTTTTCGGGATCAGGCTCCCTTAGCAAGTCGGTAAACGGCTTTCGGCTGACTAGCACCGCCAACGCTTCGCACAGTGAAAGCGAAACGCAGATCGACCGGCGCTTCGACACCAGCGCGCTCGAAGCCGATGCGGCTGCTGGCATGATCGCTATCGATGCGCCGCTTCCCAGCAGCGCTGAAAATGGCTTCGACGTTGCGAATACGAGGAGCATTGCCGCTTCAACGCTTACAACGCTGCGCGGCCCGCTGGCGCAATTGCCAGGGGGCGAACTGATCGCGACTTTCGATGTCGGTGCGAACTGGACCCGCATCGAAAGCGCGGACACACGCAGCTTGGAGGAAGTGAAACTGACGCGTCGGCAATTCTCGACCGGCGCGAACCTGGTCATTCCCATTACCAGCCGTCGCAACGGGTTCGCCGATGCGCTGGGTAGCTTCACTCTTACGGCGCAGGCAGGGTTGGAGGATCTCTCCGATTTCGGACTGCTCGGTGATTACAATATTGCGCTCAACTGGGCGCCGACCGACAGGCTCAACTTCAGCGCGAATTACATTGTGCGGGATGTCGCTCCATCGCTCCCCGCTCTGGGCAATCCCGAGGTCACGATATTCAATACGCCGGTTTTCGATTTTTCGACTGGCGAAACCGTACTGGCGAACGTCACCACGGGCGGCAATCCCGATTTGTTGGCAGAGACCCAGCGCGACTGGCGTTTCTCGGCGAACTGGCAACTGCCCTTTATCGACAACACGCGTTTCACCGTGGAGTACGTGATTAACAATTCGGACGACGTGACCCGCGCGTTTCCGACTGTCACTCCCGAGATCGAAGCGGCTTTTCCCGGGCGAGTGACCCGCGATACCGATGGCAGGCTGGTGGCGCTCGACCGGCGTTTCGTGACTTTTGCCGAGACAAGTTTCAAACGGCTGCAGTTCAACCTCTTCACGCGTGGCAGCTTCGGCATGCCTCAGAGAGAGACCGCGCAACGCGGGGAAGAGCGCGGTCGCGGCGGCCCGCCATCGGGTGGTCGTTCGCGCGGGGGTGGCGGTCCACCGGCAGCGGGAGGACCTCCCACAGCCCAGCAGCGCGAACAATTCCGAATCTTTCGCCAGCGCCTCTGTGCGGAGGACGGCCTCGAATTCATGCAGAGGATCATTGCGCGGGTCGAGGCGGGCGAGGATGTTTCGGATGAGACTCCCGGCTTCGACCCCCAACGCTTCGAGCGCATTCTCTCGCGCGTGCGCAATGAGGATGGGACGATCGATCCAGAGCGTCTTGCCGCTTTTCGCGAGCGCTTTTGCGCGATGGACCCGGCAATGTTTCGCGGGCGCGGAGGGCAGCAGGCCGGAGGCGATGACGCAAGCGCACCCAACGGCCAGAATGCGGGAGGCGGCATGCGCGCGGCATTCGCGACCTTGCGTGAGCGGATTTGCGGCGAGAATGGTCCGGAGCAGCTCGCACGGATCGTGACCGCGATCGAGAACGGCGAGGATACCTCCGAGCTCGTGCCCGGAATGGACCCGCAATTCCTCAAGATGATGTTGGACCGAGCGCGCAGTAAAGATGGCACGATTCCGCCTGAGGCGCTTGAGCAATTCCGCGAACGGGTCTGCTCACGCCAGGGCGGATCTGGCGGACAGCGCGGCGCGGGTGGCCCATTCGGTGGCGGCAATCCGTTTGCTCAGGGCCGCCGGCAGGGTTGGCGCTACTTTGTCAGCCTAAATCACACCATCAATCTGGAATCCGAGACGGTCGTTGCACCCGGGCTTGCACCACTAGACGAACTGGCGGGCGATGCGCTCAATCCTTTCGGCCTGTCGCGCCACAATTCCCGGCTCGAAGCCGGGCTCTTCGGCGGTGGGATCGGGTTCCGCCTTTCAGGGCAATATAACGGCAAGGCGCGATTGAACGGATCAGGGCTTCCCGGAAGCAGCGACCTTTTCATCGGTGATCTCGTCCGCTTTGACTTGCGCGCATTTTCCAACGTCGGTGACCTGTTCAAGAAGGATGACGGGTTTCTCAAGAACCTCCGCGTCAGCCTTCGGTTCGACAATGTCTTCGACGCGCGCCGCAAGGTAGTGGACGAGAACGGTGAGACGCCGATCACCTATCAG
The DNA here is from genome assembly GCF_009363635.1 of Erythrobacter sp. THAF29. Lineage (GTDB taxonomy): Bacteria > Pseudomonadota > Alphaproteobacteria > Sphingomonadales > Sphingomonadaceae > Erythrobacter. The sequence goes on from NZ_CP045392.1 coordinate 1,355,551, forward strand.
CCGTTTTTGATCGATCCGACTGGAAGGTTTGTCGGGATCGATATCAGGAAGTTGTTCTAGGAGCGCGCGCGTCAGTTAAGGCTGGGCCGGGGGAAGAGCAGCCGCTGGTGCGGTTTGGCCTCGAATGGCATCCACTCACCTTCTGCCTGGGCCAGCCGGTCTGCGAGTGCGATCATCACGCTGGGGTTGACGCCCAGCCCGCAATGGCTGGCATAAACCTCGATATTCTCGGTCGGATGTTCGTCATGCGCATTGTGCGGGTGCTGCACGCTGCCGCGCCAATGCACCACACCATCGGTCTTGGTGAAGATCGAGGTCGTGGGCACCGGCGGTGCGATATTCAGCCCGGTAAACTGCCCGTCGCGCAGCTTTTCCGGTGTATCGCCGTTAAAGAACTTGAAGAGACGCGCCGCATTCGTGTGGTTGCGATCGTCCGAAATCGGACTGCCGAGGCTCACAACGAGACGGATCAGCTCGGGATTGAGCTTGGCAATCTCACGCGCGAGCACGCCGCCCAGGCTCCAGCCGATCAGCGAAATCTTGCCGCCTCTCTCGTCATATAGGCGTTCCAATTGGGCTTCGAGCCGCGATATGAGTGCCTCGTTGACCAGCACGTTGCGCCCTGAATCCCAGCCATGCGCATCGTAGCCCAGGCGCGTTAGCAGTCGCCTCATGGGAGCAGTCGAGTTGTTCGTGGCCATAAAGCCGGGAAGCACGACGACAGAGTGTCCGTCGCCCTTTGGCAGCTGCGAGAGAAGCGGGCGCATGGCCATGAAGGCGCCGAATTCGAAGAAGGCGCGACCTTCCGTGAGCGTCCAGAACCGGTTGGGTGGAACCGCCGCGGGCAGTTCGCGTCCATCCGCATGTGCACTGGGTGCCATGCTTGCCATCAGTTCTTCTCCTTTGATTTGCGACCGATTTTTGTCGTTGGTTTCCGTTTGGCCGGCGCTTTTCTCGCGGCCGTCTTTCGTGTTGGGGTTTTCCGGTTAGTGGCCTTGCGCGGCGCGGATCTCTTGGTCGCGGGCTTGGTGCCCGCCGCTTTTGCCGCAGTCAGCATTTCGTCGAAGCTGTCTTGCAAGCACTGCGAATAGAATTCGGGGTCGGGCATGATGTCGCGGCAGGCAGTGAAGCTGAGATAGGCCTCATCGACATAGGACTGCACAACGTGGGCGAGGCCAAGCCCGTCGGTGAGGCAAATCAGCGAAAGCGCCATGCTTTCAAGCCGCGCGCCCGATGAATAGATGTGCACCGGCGGCCCCGGCACGTTGGTCACCACCGTGTTGAACGGCATCGCAAGCTTGTGCGCGATGCTGACCCGGCTGAACAGCTGCGCGCCCAGCGCCATATAGAGCAGCGGGTTGACCTTGCTCACCTCGGTCATACGGCGCGCGCCGATGGCGTTGGTCATCGCTTTGGAATTGCTCGTCTGATTAAAGACGTATTCCAGTCGTTCTTTGGGGTCGGCGATGTGCGTGCCGAGCGGCGCGATCATAGCAGCGACCTGGTTGCCCATATCGCCCTTCTCGTCCTTCGCGCGGACCGAGATCGGCGCCATCGCGGTCATGGTGGACTTGGGCAGGTCACCCTTTTCGGTGAGGTATTTGTGAAGCGCGCCGCCGATGATCGCGATGGCCACGTCGTTGACCTTCGCTTCGGGCAGCAGGGCGCGGATGCTCTTCATCTCATCGAGTGAAAACGTGCGCCCTTCCACTACGCGGTGCGGCGAGATCGTCCGATTGAAGCGCGTGCGCGGCGGAACCATGTCGGTGCTGAGTTTGAAGTCGCGGGTGATCAGCCCCTTGATCGCGCTTGCCACCCCGGGAATCGCCTGAGCTGCGACCTGCGCCTGCTTCATCGGGTTCAGGATAGCGTTGAAATAGGACTTGCCGAGCAATTCGACAGGGCCGGGCACTTTCTCGGGCTTCCAGGTATCGGGCTCTTTGGGCGGAGACGTGTCAGGCGTGACTGTATGGAGTGCTTCCATCAGATCGATCCCGCTCATGCCATCGATAGCGGCATGGTGAACCTTTGTAACGAAAGCGAAGCAGCCTTTCGGGTAGTTGCGGACGTTATCGAGACCTTCGACCACCGTGAATTCCCATGGGGGTCGATTGAGGTCGAGCGGACGTGCATGAATCCGCGCTGCCTGAATGCACAATTGCCGCCAATCGCCGGGCTTCGGCAACGCCACGTGGCGGACATGGTATTCGAGATCGAAATCCGGGTCTTCGATCCAGTACGGGTAGTCGAGGTCGAAAGGCACGCGCACCAGTCGCTGGCGCATAGTGCGGGAAAGCTGCATGCGGCTTTCGATGAATGAGAGAATGTCTTTGAAACGAACGAAACCGCCGGGCGCCGTTGCCGGATTGTAGATAAGCACGCTGCCGATATGCATCGGCGAATTTGGCGATTCCAACGCGACGAACGAGGAATCCATGCCTTGCAGTTGGCGCAAGCGGATTCTCCTGCAAACATCCCCTAAATGGCCCGTTTTCGGGCTCTGCATTACGGAATTAGGGAGGTTTCCGTGCGGTGACAACCTCACGCGCGCGTGAACGATTGCCGCTACGTAACTCGTGCGCGCAATAAAATTACGCGGAAAGCGCTTCTGCGCAGGCGACTCCGCTCGCCCAGGCCCATTGGAAATTGTACCCGCCAAGCCATCCTGTGACATCCACCGCCTCTCCGATGGCGTAGAGGCCGGGGACTTTCTCGGCCTCCATCGTGCGGCTGGAGAGCTCTGCGGTCGATATACCGCCAATCGTGACCTCTGCCTTGGCGAAGCCTTCCGTGCCGGTGGGAGCGAAGCGCCAGTCGGCCAATCGCGCGCCAGCCGTTCTAAGCGCCTTGTCGGGCACGTTCCCAAGCTCGCGGTCTATCCCCAGCTTTTCGGCCAGCGCGTCTGCGAGGCGATCCGGCAGGTGCTCGCGAAGCGCGCTGCGGACGGTCGCGCGGGGCTTGTCACGCTTCAGATCGAGCAGCCAGTCGGCGTCGGCTTGCGGCAGGAAGGTGATGCCGATCTCCTCGCCGTGCCGCCAGTAGGACGAGATCTGCAGGATCGAGGGGCCAGACAGCCCCTTGTGCGTGAAGAGCGCAGCTTCGTCGAAGCTTGTCTTGCCAGTGCGCGCAACCACAGGCGCTGATACGCCTGAAAGCTCGCGAAAGAGGACGTCCTCGCCACCCAAGGTAAGTGGGACGAGGGCGGGGCGCGGCTCAACCACTTTCAATCCAAACTGCCGGGCCAAATCGTACGCAAAGCCCGTCGCACCCATTTTCGGGATCGAGGGGCCGCCGGTTGCGATCACTAGGTTTGGAGCGATGTAGACCTCACCGCTCGCCATGACGGCGAAGCGCCCCACATCGCGCTCGACCGCGGTCACTTCCGCATTGCAGATCACTTCCACCAGATCGTCGGGACACTCATCGAGCAGCATCTGAACGATCTGCTTCGCCGACCCGTCGCAGAAGAGCTGGCCGACGGTCTTTTCATGCCAGGCGATGCCATGTTTTTCGACAAGGTCGATTAAATCCTGCGGCGTGTACCGTGCGAGCGCAGACTTCGCGAAATGCGGATTGGCGGACAGGTAATTCTCAGGTCCTGCTTCGATATTGGTGAAGTTGCACCGCCCACCACCCGATATCAGGATCTTTTTGCCCGGCTTCTCCGCCTTTTCGAGCACCGCGACCTTCAGCCCACGCTGGCCTGCCCGCGCGGCGCACATGAGGCCGGCGGCGCCAGCGCCAAGGACAATGGCATCATAGGGTTTTGCGGTGCTGGGCATTGCGCGGCGATAGTCGGCGCCCTTGTGCTTGCCAATCGTCCACCCGGTAAAAAAGGGCGGAGCGGAACCGGGATGGGGCATTTTTCCGGTATCCGCCCCGCCATGCGACGGTGGTTGGTTAGGGCTGTGCCACCGTCACAAGCTTGCCGAGCGTGTTCCATTCCTCTCGCGGCGACCAGTTGCGGTTGGCGCCGAGATAGGAATGCACGTCGAGCTCAAGCAGTCCGATAATGACCTCGGCCACGATCGTTGCACCGACCGGGCCGAGGCCTTCCCCTTTCTTTGCGGTCCCGTTGGGCTGGGAGCGGCCGATTACCTCGGCCTCTGCGAGGATGTAGAGCCACAGGGGAATGCCCTCCTCCCCGAATTCCTTGTTCACCATGTTCGCCTTGGCGATGACCTTGTCGATGTCGCTCTGTTCCACTCCGATCGCCGCCGCGACCTTTTCGCCCGCCGGGAGCAGGAAGGCGTTGCCGCGCAGCAAATTGCGGGTCGCGAGCGATTTCTCGGCTGCGGGTGCCGCTGGGTCGATAAAGGGGAGGTTGAGCAGGTCCTTCGCCAGCTTCGTGTCGAGCTTCTGCGTACGTTCGACCTGGCGGTTCTCGGGTGTGAACAGGAGCTCATGCCAGTCGACGACGGCCTTGGGATCGGTCAGGGCCTCAAACCCCTTGCCCAGCACAGGGCCGAACAGTGCATGCCGCTTGCCCCCTTTTTTCACCTGCACCTTCATCGGGATCATCGAGTGGCCGAAGCGATATGCCGCAACCGAGAATTCGACCGGTATGAATGGCACGTGGCTGCAATAGAAATGCCGCCCACAACCAAGGATGCGCTCGACCACCGGCCCGCCGCACATGTCGGTGAGAAAATCGTTCACCACCGCCCACTGGTAATGCCAGGTCGTTTGCATGCGAGAGGCCTCGTAGAGATCGTGCTCCTCCAGACCCTCTTCGTCATGGATCGTCTGGGCGACATGGTTGTGGAAACGGATGATCGCGAGCTGGATCTGGCTGATCACGCGGTTTTCATCATTGCGCGGATCTCCGATGATTGCGCGGCCATTGGGGGAGCGCAGCAGGTCGTCGTCGCGCAGGCCCGCCTGTCCCGGATTATCCGCGCCGGTCAGCAACTTCACCCCGCCGAACGGTCCGCCCTGCTCGTACAGGTAGGGCTGCGCTTCGGGGCCGAGGCCGTAGATGCAGTCGAGATCGAGCGTCGGCGTGCGGACATTCGCAATTTCACCGGGATCGTCGACGACGGTGTCGAACGTTGACGATGCGTCGAGCGTGATGTCGTGATCGACGAACTGGCCGAAAAAGACCATCCCGACGGGCACGCTCATCGTGCGTCCCTTGTCGGTTTTGTCTTCCATCTTGCCGCCGACCTTGCCGGCCTCGATCAGGATATCCGGGCGTGTGTAATTCGGCGGAATATCGCCAAACATGCGCCCGAACCGGTCATCGCGTTGTTCGATGCCGTATTCGCTGCGCACGCAAAAGGGTCTGAGGCCCTCAAGCGGCTTCATCCCATGGTGTTCGTTAATACTCACGATGTTGCCTCCTTTTAGTCAAGTTAGGCAACCCGTTATTTTTATTTATGATTTGAAGTTTACAGTTCGACTCGCAAATACATGAACAGGAATCGCCCTATTGTGCATTTTTAGGGGTGAACGCCTCTATTATTTTGATTTGCCGAAGCTTTCGTATTTTGTGGGCCGACGACGCGGCGCGCTTCCATCTCGCCTCGCCGCACCCTATTTGTGGCGCATGGCTAATACCCCGGCTGGCAGTCCCCATGATCCGCGCGGGGCCGAGCGCTTCAACGAGGAGCGTGCGGCCTACACCGTCGCGCGCGCGCAGCCGAACCTCGAAGCGGGCGTGAAAGCGATCCGCCAGGTTGTGAAGACGCTGAAACCGATCCCGGGTGTTTACCGGATGCTCGATGCGCGCGGAGATGTGCTGTATGTCGGCAAGGCCCGGAGCCTGAAGGCGCGGGTCGCGAATTACACCCAGATCAATGGCCTGTCCGGCCGTCTGCAGCGGATGGTCGCGCAGACCCGCTCGATGGAAATCGTCACCACCAATTCCGAGGCCGAGGCGCTGTTGCTCGAAGCGCAGCTCATCAAGCGATTCCGGCCCCCGTTCAACGTGCTGCTGCGCGATGACAAGAGCTTTCCCTTCATCTTGCTCCGGGCCGACCACGCTTTCCCGCGCATCCACAAGCATCGCGGAGCGCGCCGGGCGAAGGGCAATTATTACGGCCCGTTCGCGAGCGCAGGCAGCGTCAATACGACGCTCAATGCATTGCAAAAGCTTTTCCTGCTAAGGAGCTGCACCGATAGTTTCTTCAACAATCGCGACCGGCCTTGCCTGCTCTACCAGATCAAAAGGTGCTCGGCCCCGTGTGTCGGGCGCATCAGCGAAGAGGAATATGACAACCTCGTCCGTCAGGCCAAGGAATTCCTCGCGGGCAAGTCCTCGCAAGTGCAGGCCGATCTGGAAAAGCAGATGGCAAAGGCCGCCGAAGATCTCGATTTTGAGACCGCCGCGATCCTTCGCGACCGGTTGCGCGCGGCTACCTTCATACAGGGCTCGCAGGCGATCAATGCAAGCGGGGTAGGCGACGCAGACGTCTTCGCGCTCGCAGCCAAGGGCGGGCACATGGGTGTGCAAGCATTCTTCATTCGCGGCGGACAGAACTGGGGGCACCGCGCCTTCTTCCCGAGCCACACCAAGGATGTGGACGATGCACAGGTGCTCGCCGATGTCATCCTGCAATTCTACGAGGAAGTGCCGCCCCCGCCGACCGTGCTTGTCGACCGCGAGTTGCCCGAAAGCGAGCTGATCGAGGCGGCGCTTTCGGAACTGACCGATCGCAAGGTAAAGCTCTCGATCCCGCAGCGGGGCGACCGGCGAAAGCTGATGCAGCAGGCGACCCGCAACGCCGTGGAGGCGCTCGAGCGGCGTCTCGCCGAGACCGGGACCAAGGCGAAGATCAATCGCGAACTGGCCGAATTCCTCGAACTCGACGCACCACCGCAGCGGATCGAGGTCTATGACAACAGCCATATCCAAGGCGCGAAGGCCGTGGGCGCGATGATCGTCGCCAGCCCCGAAGGCTTTGAAAAATCGCAATATCGCAAGTTCAATATCAAGTCCGCGAAGACCAATGACGATTTCGGCATGATGCGCGAGGTCATGGAACGCCGCTTCACCCGCGCGATGAAGGACGATCCCGACCGCGAACGAGAGGGCGTCTGGCCAGATCTCGTGCTGGTCGATGGCGGCAAGGGCCAGATGTCGAGCGTGCAGGAGGTGCTGGGCGAACTCGGCATCGACGATGTGCCGGTGATCGCCATCGCCAAGGGGCCGCATCACGGGCGCGAGGGGCGCGAGGTTTTCCATTTCCCCGATGGCCGTGAAAAGACGTTGCCGACCAACTCGCCGCTGCTCTTCCACCTCCAGAACCTGCGCGACGAAGTGCACCGATACGTCATCGGAGCGCACCGTGCGAAGCGCTCCAAGGCGATCACCGCCTCGCCGCTCGACGAAATTCCCGGCATCGGTCCGGCGAGAAAGCGAGCGCTGCTGCTGCATTTCGGCACTGCGAGCAAGGTCCGCGCGGCAGCGCTTGAAGACCTGCAACGCGCACCCGGCGTCAGCGACAAAGTCGCTCGCCAGATTTACGATTTTTACCACGCAGGAGGGTAGGGACTAGCGCGCGCCTTCCTTGCCCTGCTGGTCGATCGAGGCTCGTGTGCCTTCGCCATCGATCAAAGTCGGCATGGAATAAGGCAAATCGAGCCTGAGGCTTGTCCCGCCGCCGTTTGACGTTACTTCCATCTCGGCTCCAAGACTGCCGACAATCGATTTGACCAGCCTCGCGCCAAGGTTCCCGTTATGGGGCCAGTTGCTGTCTCCCAAACCCTTGCCGTCATCGGCGATGGTCAGCCGGATGCGCTCGGCGCCGCCGGATTTGAGGCGCATTTCGATCAGGCCTTCACCGCGATCCTCGAAAGCGTGCTGGAATACGTGCGACAGCACTTCAGACACAATCAGTCCGACGTTGGCCGCATCGCTGGCACGCATCGGGACAGTATCGGTATCGATATTGAGGCGAATCCCAGCGCGCCCGTCGAGAGCTCCGATAGTCGAGGCTACACGGCTGCAATAGGCGCCTGCAGACACGACGTCATAGCGGCTTCCGGCGGGCACGTTGTCGTGCGTGAATTCATCGTAGAGGAGGCTGAGCGCCTCAACCCGGCGGGCGAGAACGTCGAACCCCCGAGCCGGATCGTTTGCATCGAACGTGCGGCTTTCCAGACGGATCAGCGAAACCACCATCGCAAGATGGTTCTTCACCCTATGCTGGGTTTCGCGGAGAATATCTGTCGCATCGCTTGCCGGGACGCCCTTGGCCTCATTTCTTTCACCAAGCTCCGCCTGCACACCCATGAATGCGAACAATTCGCCATCGCCGTCGAAGATCGGCGCGATCATCAAACGGTTCATAAAGGGCTCGCCATTGGCGCGGTAGATTCGGATATCGACCGAAATCGATTCTCGCCTGGATATCGCCTCGGCAATCTGCCGCGCTGCGGGCTGATCCTTGTCATCGCCCTGCAGAAAGCGGCAGTTCTGTCCGACTGCGGCGGCTGCGCTATATCCGGTTACGATCTCGAACGCGCGATTGACGTATACCACGGGGCAATCGTCTTGATGCGGATCGCTGATAACCAGTGAAAGCGGCAGTTTAGTAAGCAAGTCGCGCGCGGGGCCATCCTTCCCAAGGAAAGACTTATCCGACTGAACCGATCCCATGGTCCGTCTCCTTTGATTTCAGATGCAGGGTGAAGCGCTGACCCACCGCGTACAAACCGAAAGGTTTAGATCGGCTGTGGCCTATCGGTGCAGCGGAGTGCCCGCCGTATCAAATGATATGCAGGGGATGAGCTGCCGGTCAGCCGGGCCGCTGCGCTGCCGATCCATCGGACCTCAGCAAGGTTGTCGATTCGTCGACGGTATTGCCTACGCCTCTGCTGTTGAGCCTATTGCGCACCGCGCTGCGAGATCTAAGGTCGGCAAAGGCAAAGGCGGTGTCTCCCGTTGCCTGAAAACTCTCTGGATAGCGCTCCCGAAGCGCGTCGAATGAATCACCGATGACTGTACTACCCGACAGCCGGAGATGAAATTTGCCCTGGTCCTCGCCGCCTGTTCCGATCTTGAATGTGTAGTCGGGGTGAAGGGGTAGATCGCAATCTTCAAGCAACAAGGATGGCGCGCTTGTCGGCTTGCCGACAACGATAGCGAGATCGCGGGTGAAATCCTTCACGTCTATTCGCGGCGAAAAGAATGTTACCTTGCGATAGGCATGATCGGCACTGCCCGTCCGCAGTGTTGAAAGGTTGTGCTTGTTCTTGCGGAGAGGGCTGAAAATGACCACTCCGCCGCCATCGAGCGACGCAGGACTTTCGGTAATCATCGCGGTCTCGACTTCGACAAAATCGACCTCGCATGACACTTTGATGCCTTCGCGAACGACAGGCCGCCCAGATTTTGCGTCAAGCGTGATGCCCGAACCGCAATTGCGCACCCGAAAGTTTGTGAACCCTTCTTGTTCGGTCTCACTCACTTCAATCCGTTGGGCGATGGTATCACTGCTGGCGCTCGAATGCCCGTAAAGCGCGTGCGTGAAGCCCTCGATATCGAGACCTCGAATATCCGGAATTTGCGACGGACGGTTGCGAGCGCTGAAGAGATGCAATCCGCCTCCTGCAGCGCGTCCTTCAGCGTGTCCGAACATCCCTGGGCGCGGCAATCCACGGGCGCGAAATCCGTCGACATTGCAGGTCCCGACCCAGGCATGGGTACCCGCGCCAAACACCTCGATCCGTCTCAAGGTGGGGATCGCGTCACGAGTGGGGTCCGAACCGGTGGTGTCCTTGCCATGCGCATCGCCCAACCGGACATCCTGCAACAGTTCGGAAGCCCAGACATACGCATTGGTATGCGACAGCGTGACCAGCTCTTGCCCTGTCGGATCCGACAAATCCGACAGCCTTACATATAGGTCGAATTGCGTTGCGGCGTTTGGATCATCGCGTATGTCTGCCACTGGCGACCCCGCGACATTAAGCGCGAACAAGTCCCCTCCGAGCGAGGCCATTGATGCCAGATTCTCGCCTATGGTCGGTTGCCCGACCACCCATTGAAATTCCCTGTCTCCGAAACGGACGAAGGGATATGTCGTTGCCGAGTTGGAAATGCCGGAACCGCCGGGAAGGTGGGGGCGGGGCAGCGTGATCGACGTCCGGTAGATATTGTCTGCATGCAGGGTAAAGACATGCCCGGCGAGAGATTGGCCGGCTGAAATCGTGGCCGGCAATACGGAGTCGCCGTAACCAACGACGCTCTGAGTGATCGTTTCGGGAAGTGCGCTGACGAATGAGCGGAAATGGGTTTGGCCACGCGTCAGGCCGATGACGTCTTGTTCCGCGGCTACGCTTCGTGCGCGTTCAAGAGTGCGGAACGGCGCTTCCAGCGTGCCCGGCGCTGCGTCGTCGCCATTCACCGCGTCGACATGCCAATCGATCTCGATCCCGACGTCGAAAGGCGCGGCAGGAGCAACCGCTACTTGTTGCTCGTAGGTCGGGCGAGTGGGGATCCGCGCCGCCCGTGCAAAGGGTTGCGGCGGCAGGGGATTCCCGCCGGAGGGAGGCGGAGGCGAAGAGCCGGAGCCCGATCCCCCACATCCGGTTGCCATTAGTGCGCCTGCGCCCGCAATCGCTTGCAGAACCGTTCGGCGTGACGTCTTTTCGTTGAAAATATCCATGATCGACCGCAGCAGCAACAATGGCTCAACTGCGGTGAGCGGTCCAGACTAATATTTTGGTTTTCCAGCGCTTTGGAAGGTTGCAGCGCGAAGAGCAACGCGTGCGAGCAATGAAAAGCAGCGTGCCCGGACCGCGAAAGCGACCCGGGCACGAATTTCCGTTTTCGGAAAGAGTTCGCACTTAACGCGGATAGGTCCAGGTCGATCCGCGCGCGAGGTTCTCGCTGGCGAAGGCCCAGTTGATTTTCGATCCGACAACCGCATCGAGATAGGCCGGACGCTTGTTCTGGTGATCGAGATAGTAAGCATGTTCCCACACGTCGATCGTGAGCAGAGGGTTCACACCGTCCTGATCGGCCAGCGTGTCGCCGTCATGGGTTTCCTCGATGGTGAGTTCGCCGCCTTTTTCGGCAAGCCAGACCCAGCCGCTGGCGAAGTGGCCGGCGCCACGTTCTTTAAGTTTGTCCTTGAGCGCATCGACCGATCCGAAGGCGCTTTCGATCTTGGCCTTCAGTTCATCGGAGGGAGCGGTTTCTTCTCCCGCCATCGAGTGCCAGTAGAAACCGTGATTCCAGCTCTGAGCCGAGTTGTTGAAGAGGCCCTGATTGCTGCCGCGTGCGGCGCCGATGATCTCTTCGAGCGACTTGTCGGCGTGATCGGTGCCTTCGATCGCATCGTTGGTCTTGCCGATATAGGCCTGGTGGTGTTTGCCATGGTGGTAGGACAGCGTCTCGGCGGAGACTGCCGGGGCAAGCGCGGTGTCGGCGTAGGGCAGGTCGATGAGTTTGAAAGCCATGAGTTTTCCCTCTTTGTGTTCGTAATTCGTATCTCGGGGTATCAACGCGTCGCCCCGATAATGGTTGCAAGGTCGCGTGAAAAGACCGCGCGCTAGGTTGCCTGCAATTTCTGCCGGAACTGCCTGTCGGCTTTCAGTTGTGAATGCTCAACCCACGTCGAGTGCACGCCGCTCGATATCTTGTGAGGCAGGGCGAGGCGGCAAATCGGACCCTTCGCAATATCCGCAGCATCAAGGATCGCGCACTCGGACGTGCCGGAGTTTTCGTCGATCAGGAAAGTGACCAGATAGCCCTCATCTTCCGCCCGAGCGCCCTTGCGCGGAATCATCGGGCTTTCGCTTGCATAGACACCTTCGGGCAACTCATAGACCTGCTCCTCCCCGGTCTCGATGTCGTGTCTTACATAGCCGTTGAACAGGAACCAGCCGGGTCTGGTCGTGGTCGACCAGACATAGCGGTTTTTCGTCATCAGGTAGTCGGGATTGATCATGCCGAATTCGACGACCCTGTTGGACAGCCGCTCTTCCTTCGTTTCGCCGGTCGCGAGGTTGAACCGCCAGCGATGGAGCCGCGACTGGAAGGAATGCTCGTCGACATAAGCCATCATGTGACTGTATTCGCCCGCTTCCTCGATCGGGTCGGGCATCGGCTTGTCCTGGTAATATCCTTCGAGCACGACCTCGTCTCCTTCCGGCCCGGAAACTTCGTACGCGTTTGTCCAATGGAGAACGTAGGTCGGCGATGCCTCAAACCAGCGAATGTCTTCGGGTTGCCCATGGCGCGGGATCAGCGCAAAACGGGTCGGCAAACCTTCGTGCAGCCGCGCTGCATGAATGTCGCGCTTCAGAAGCCCTTCATCCCAGAAAAGCGGCATGTCGTTGAGGATCGACCAATTCTTGGTGATCGCCATGTCGTGCGGAAGTCGTGGGCCAGGCAGGGGAATAGGCACGTAGTGGACAAGCTTTCCGGCGCGGTCGACCACGCCGTAATGCATGAAAGGCGCGTGCTTCGAATAGTTGAAGAACATCAGCTCGCCTGTATCCTCGTCCACCTTGGGATGAGCGGAAATGCCGTCGATCGGCCCCCATGGCGCCTTGCCAAGGTTTTCGAGCGTCACCGGATCGAGCATCCACGCCTCACCGCATTGGTAGAGCGTTGCAAGCGCGGTCCCTGCATGGACGATGATGTCGGTGCTTCCAGTGTCCTTAAGGCTGCCATGCGCTCCGAATCCCGGACGTTTTGACAGGGCGGGCGGGTCCATCAGGCCGCCCCACAGCGCTTCGCCCGCGATCTGCTCCTCCAGAAAGCAATGGGTGCGCACGAAGCGGTTACGATAGCTGGCCTTGCCGCCCGAAATATTGACCTGGTGAACCATTGCGTCGCCATCAAACGGGTGATGCCGCCCCAGTGGCTGGTGCACGGGGTTCTCGGTATTCCTCAAGTAGATGCCATCGATGTCGGCGGGCACTTCGCCCTCGATCACTTCGAGCTCCTCGACATCGACCTCTTCGTGAAGCGGCGTCCAAGGCCCCGAAAGATACGGGTGGTTCGACGGTTTCAGCGTGGTCTTGACCGGCGGGTGTCGGGTGATCTGCATAAACCTCTCCTGATCACAGCCTAACCCAGCCCAACGCGCTCGCAAAGCGGGCAATCGTCGTAGAAATTGATCTCGATCAATGCAGCCGTGTTAGTCTGCGGGCATTCTGGCGAAGTCAGAAAGGGAGAAGCCCCATGAAATCGATCCTCGTTCACGCCAATGAAGACAGCTGCATGGAAGCCCGCATGCAGGTCGCGCTCGACATTGCCCGGGTAACCGGCGCGCATCTCACGTTTCTTCAATCCGTCAGCTACGAGGTGTTCGCACCCGGCGACTTCTACGGCTCTGCGATGGCGGCCGCGCTTCCGCTGATCAAGGAAGCCGCCGAGGATTTTCGCGCCAAGACCGAAGCCGACCTCGCGAATGAGGATGCGAATTGGGAGTGGAAGTTCCTTTATGGCATGGCGGAAGACCGCCTGCTCGAACAGTCGGCGCTGAACGATCTCATCATTCTGGGGCCCAATGATGTTGGCGAGGACGGGCAACATCGTGCATCCGACATGGCTGGCGAACTGGCCCTCAAGGCGCCCGCTCCGGTCCTCGTGGTTCCGTCCGATGCGAAGCGGCTGGATGTCCGTGCTCCGATGATGGTTGCGTGGAACGGATCATCGGAAGCCGCTGTCGCGATGCGTGCCGCCGTCCCTTTGCTGGCGATGGCCAGCGACGTTTTCATCACCTGCGTCGGCGAAGAGAAGGAGCGGCAACGCTTCGATTTCCCTCCTGACGAGGCAGCCGAATATCTCAGCCGCTATGGGATCCGCCCGGAGGTACTCGAAATCCCGCGCGGCGATGCAAAGGTGTCCGACACGTTGTTTTCAGCCGCCGAAGCGCGCGGGTGTTCGATGATGGTTATGGGTGCCTACGGCCATTCGCGGCTTGCCGAACGTTTGCTGGGTGGTGTGACCCGGCGCTCTCTCACCGACCCACACATGCCGATCTTCCTCTGGCACTAGTCGAGAATGATATGCGGGAGGAAGCGGGCGAGGTCCCTTGTGATCGGGCTCGCATCCTCCCGGATCGACATTCCGGCGGGATCCTCACCGACGACCCAACTGCCGATCACCGCGTGATTGTCGCCATGCCGTGCAATCGGCGCGTATGCCTGGACGATCGCGCCTTCGTCGCCATAGCCTTCCTCCGGTCCCCTATGGCGCTGATGTCCGTCAAACAGTTCGATATCCGCGCCTTCGCGGCTGAAAAATGGCTTTGTGACGTGCGGCTGCGCTTCGAGAGCCTTCGCCGCCTCGGTTCCAGCCACATATGCCGGGAGGAGGTTGCGGTGGCCCGGATGACGTTCCCAAAGCAGCGGGAGCATCGCCTTGTTCGACAGGATCGCTTTCCACGCAGGCTCGACGAAGGTGGTGTTCGACTTTGCCACCTGCTCCGCGAATTCCTCGCGCATCATGTCTTCCCACGGATAGAGCTTGAAGATCGCGCCGATCTGGAAGCCCTCCTGGTCAACGAACTGGCCGTTCTCGTCGATCCCCACATCGTCGATACCGACGAAACGTGTCTCGAGCCCCGCCTGCCCGGCAACATCCTCGAAATACAGCACTGTGGCCCGGTCTTCGATGTGGTCCTCGACGGCGGAGAAATGGACGAGGCTGCCTGCCGTGAACATCTGGCCGAACCGTTCGACGAGCGCTTCGTGCAGGCGATTGAACTGATCGGCCTCTGGCGGCAGCTCGCCCGACGCGATCATGTCCTCGAGCCAGCGCCACTGGAAGAAGGCGGTTTCATAGACGCTCGTCGGCGTGTCGGCGTTGAATTCGAGCAACTTGGCGGGGCCATTGCCATCATAGGCGAAGTCGAACCGGCCATAGAGCGAGGCATCGCCGCTGCGCCATGAGTGGGCGATTACGTCCCACATCGCGCGCGGGATCGCGAGCCGCTCCATGAGTTCCTGGGAACTGCATGCATCGTCAACGAGGCCGAGGCACATTGCGTAAAGCTCGGTCGTCGGGTCTTCGATCTCGTCCTCGATTTCGCGCAAGGTGAACTGCCAGCATGCGCGTTCGTCCCAGTAGATCTCACCATCGACGTGGTGGAAGATGAACCCGTTGGTTTCGGCGACCGCCTGCCAATCTGGCCGTTCTTTCACGGACTTACGCAGCATAATTCCCTCTTTCCCCTCACAAAAAGTGCCGCGTCCACCTTGTGATAACCATTTGTCTCTAAGCCAAGCTGGATATCCGTATCGACGGGGGAAAGTTTGATGCAAAAACCGGTTTCGCAAAAGCGTTCGAAGCGTTCGTCCAAGGTCGCACTCACCACGATGGCGGTCGTAGGTGGGGGCGCAATGCTCTCGGCTTGCGGCGGCGAGCCTGTCGCCCCGTCGGCCAAGGCCGCAAAGGGCGAGCAGGTCGAGGTTGAAGTCTACGAAAACGTCTTCGCCTGCGCCAAGATCACCGGAAAAACGCGTGAAGAATGCGAAACCATGCGTGAGGAAGCTATCGCGCAGGCGGAACAGGATGCGCCGCGCTTTGCCGCTATCCAGGACTGCGAGGCCGAATACGGCGCTGGCAAATGCGTCGAGAACGGCTTTGGCGAAACCGTGGGCGAGGGCGAAGAGCAACAGCAGGTCCGCAGCGGCCGCGGACACTATTCGCCGTTTGTCGTTGCCTGGTTCTCCAGCAGTAACAAGAACGCACCGCTCTTCAACAGCAAGAGTGGCGGGTACCAGACCGCCAACGGTTCGCGCCTCAGCTATGCTGGCGGTCCCGGTAAATATGTCGCCTCGAACCGGGCGTTCGAGCGCCGCAAGTCGGTTCCCAAAGTGAAGCCTGCATCGCGCCTCGCGGCCAAAGGCGGTTTTGGCGGTCGCAACGGCTCATGGAACCTGAAGGATCGTAGCGGCGGCTCGAAATCGACCGGCGGCAGCAGCAAAAGCAGCTCGCGCAGCAAGGGCGGCTAACAGCCCTCGCTATCAGGCGGAAGGAGTTGCCTTCCGCCGGCGCATCATTCCCTCCTGCGCCACGCTCGCCACGAGTTCGCCTGCGCGGTTGAATATTCTTCCGCGATTGAAGCCGCGCCCGCTGCCGGACCACGGCGAATCGGTAGCATAGAGTAGCCATTCGTCGGCGCGGGCCTCGCGATGGAACCAGATAGCGTGGTCCAGGCTTGCGCCCACGAGTTCGCCGCGCATCCATGAAAGACCATGCGGCAGCGCGCTCGTTCCCAGCAGGGTGTAGTCGCTGGCATAGGTGATGATTGCGCGATGGAGCGCGGGATCGTCAGGCAGGGGAGCGGCGGTCTTGAACCAGCTGTGAGCACGCGGTTCGCGCGGCTCGTTGTTCATCCAGTGCAGCTTGTCGAGCGTTCGCATCTCTATCGGGCGAGGGCGGAGCATCAGCTTTCGCTGCACTTCGGATAGCTTGTCACCCATCTTGTCCGCCATCTGGTGGCGCATCTCCATATCGGATTGGAGCGTTTCCGGGTCTGCGACCTCTGGCACCGGGGCATCATCGTGCCCAAGCCCGTCTTCCTGCACCTGGAAACTGGCAGTCAGGTTCAGGATCGGTGTCGCGGTCCCGTCCTCGTTCTCCTGTGCGGCCACAACGCGGCGGTTGGCGAAGCTGCGTCCGTCGAAATCGCGCTCGATCCGGTATTCGATCGGGAGCCCTTCTTTGCCGCCGCGCAGGAAATAGGCGTGGAGCGAATGGGCGGTCTTTCCGTCCGTGACGCTAGCTTGTGCGGCCTGCAGGGCCTGCGCCAGGACCTGCCCGCCGAACACACGGCCGATGCCGCCTTTCTGCGGCGGGCCAGCATAAATGTCGGCAGCGCGTTTTTCGACCGTCAGGAGGCGCAACAGCCCCTCGACGAGGCGCTGGGGTGAAGGGGTATCGCTCATGCCTCGCCCATGCGTGCGACGCGGGGCGAGGTCAAGTCAGCTTGAGCTTGCGCAGTGCGCGGTAGGCATAGGCTTTCGCGCGGTTTTGCTGCGGCCAGCGACCGGGTGCCTTGGGATTGAGACCGGCCTTGCGCAGGAGGTGATTGAAAGCCCGCGCGTCTGCCTCCTGATAGCTCCATTCTGATCGCCAGGTGATCGACAGCGAAATCGAAGGCTCTGGCCCGTTGCGCACGAAGTGCGGTGCCATGACAGGCACATAAACGCCTTCGCCCGGCCCGAGATGATATTCGGTTCCACCCGATTCAAGCGCCTCGCGCCATTCCACCTCGCGCGGGCCGCCGGTATGGTAGCGTTCGTGCGCTTCATCGGAGACGAAGGCGGTGTCACCCGCAGGGAACTGGGTCATCGTCTTCGATCCCCTGACCTGAAGCAGGATGTTATGTTCGGGATCGAAATGTGCCGGGGTGACGCCTCCCGGCGATGTCACGAAAATGAATCCGAGACGATTGAGCATCGGGCCGGTCTTCGCTTCGACCTGAGGCACGATTTCGTCCAGCAGATCGTTCAGAAGAGCAACATATTCAGGGTCCTGCCCGATATTGCGCAGCACCGCCCAGCTGCCGCTCGACCCGATCTGGCGGATTGTCTCGCCCAGCGGAAGGTCGCCTTTGCCGGGCTTTCCCTCGACCGCAATCGGCAGGTCGGCGAGATTGTATTCGACCGAGCCTTCGGGCAGCGCCTCGGCAAGATCGGCGAGGCGATCGAGCGTGAGCAGCGGGTGCTCGTGCAAGGCGTGGTGCAGCTTGTGCGGAGTTTCCGGGTAATTCCGGGCGAAATCGGCGCGCGCCTTTCGATCGAAGATCTGCGAGCGGGCGGTATTCCAATTGTGATGCGGGGCGTTCATGCTTTGCTCCTGCGACGGGTTTCGAAAGCCATCAGCGCGCTGAAAATCGCGCGGCGCGCGCGCCCGCCGATGGCGATGTTGCGGGTCACGAGCGTGCGGCGCTCGGTCCAGAGTCGGTCGATCATCGGATGTCCTTCCGCAGCGCAGCTGTCCAACCATTCGATGTCTTTGCGATCGAGAACCGCAAGGTTATCGATCTGCAACTGCATTCCGGGCGAATAGGTCTGGAAGGTTTCGTCGAATGCGGTCTTGAAGCCAAAGCTGCCAGGCGGGCAAACAAAGCTCGACAACATGGCGATCGGTTTTCCGTCGAGGCGAAGAGTCGTGCGTTCGAGCCTGCCGGCATGCGCCGCACCCCGCAGCGCCTCGGCCGAGAACTTGCCGGTTTCGCTGTCGCTCGCAAGAGCAGAGCCTGCGTCCCCTTTCCATCCGGCGGCTTCGAGAGCCAGAAACTCGGCGATCCATTCATCGATTGCATAGGCGTCGTCACGCCGCTCGAATGCAAGGTCACCCTGTTCCGAAAGACGCCTGCGTTTGCGGCGAAGTTCTTTCGTGTGTTTCTTGCTCAGCGACTGTGCGAGGTAATCTTCAGGTGACAGGTCGGAAGCGAGCATCGCGCGCTCATTGCGGTTCACTAACGCCGCATCGCGCCTGTCCTCCGCCAGCACTTCGACCAGCGCAGTGTCCATGGGGCCTTCCGCATCGAGGTGCGGCAGATGGGCCAAGAGCGCCAGACCCGGCTGGCGATCGAGATATGCGAACAGACTTCGCCAGAAGTCTCGCTCATGGCCTTTGGCGACCAGCGGCGCCCCGTAGAAGGCATTGGCGTGCAGCCATGTCGCTATGTGCGGGATTGGATAACCGTAATAGCTGCGCGTGCGCCCAAGCGGCATAAGCCCGACCAAGGTTCCGTCAGCGTAGGTCGTAAATAGGGAAATGGAATTCGAACCAAATGCTTTGAGCGAGGGAAGGAGAAACCACTGCTCGAAAAATGGGTTCGGCTCGGTCGCGGCATCGGCCAGCTGCTGCCAAGTCGATCGGAAATGCTGCTGACGCGCCTCTTCGAAAGAAATCACCCGCACAGCATCCCGCCTGCCGGGAGTCTGACCGGCGCTCAAAATCTCCTTTGTGAGGCTTGGCGCGCTCGCCATGTCCATCGCGTTAACCCTCGTTCGGCACGCGGGACTGCGCGCCAGGAAAGCGCATGCCATGCGGGCGTTAACAAAGCTTTGGCGCCGCGCAGCGTGTCTAGGGGAGGGACGCCGTTCGCCGAAAGGTTAACGCGCGAGAGCGGGCGAAGAAAAACCCCGCCGAACCGAAGTCCGACGGGGTTATCCTGTAGCCAGACTGGCAAAGGCGCTTAGTGCGCTCCGGCCAGCGCCGCGAGCAGAAGCAGCGCGACGATATTGGTGATCTTGATCATCGGGTTCACGGCCGGGCCGGCGGTGTCCTTGTAGGGGTCACCAACGGTATCGCCCGTCACGGCAGCCTTGTGGGCTTCGGAGCCCTTGCCGCCGTGATTGCCGTCTTCGATGTACTTCTTTGCGTTGTCCCATGCTCCGCCGCCGGCGGTCATGGAGAGCGCAACGAACAGCCCGCCGACGATCACGCCGAGCAGCATCGCGCCGAGCGCGGCAAAGCCATTGTCCTGCCCCGCGATCGCGGTGATCACGAAGTAGACGACAACCGGCGAAAGCACCGGAAGCAGCGACGGTATGATCATTTCCTTGATCGCAGCCTTCGTCACGAGGTCGACGGTGCGGGCGTAGTTCGGCTTGCTGGTGCCGTCCATGATGCCCTTGTCGCTCGCAAACTGCTCGCGAACGTCCTTCACCACGTCGCCGGCAGCGCGGCCCACGGCGGTCATGCCCATCGCACCGAACAGGTACGGGAGCAGTGCGCCGAGGAACAGACCGACGATCACATACGGGTTTTCGAGGCTGAAGGAGACTTCGCCATTCGACAGGTCGCCGTCCATGAACTCGCTGAAGAACACGCGAAGGTCGGTGGTGTAGGCAGCGAACAGAACGAGCGCGCCGAGGCCCGCCGAACCGATCGCGTAACCCTTGGTCACGGCCTTGGTCGTGTTGCCGACCGCATCGAGCAGGTCGGTCTTCTCGCGAACGCTCTCGTCGAGACCGGCCATTTCGGCGATACCGCCTGCGTTGTCGGTCACGGGACCATATGCATCGAGCGCGACGACCATACCGGCGAGGGCCAGCATTGCGGTCGCTGCATATGCGATGCCCATGAGGCCCGCGAGCTGGTAGGCGATGATGATGCCTGCGGCGATCACCAGTGTCGGCAGTGCGGTCGCTTCGAGCGAAATCGCGAGGCCCTGGATCACGTTGGTGCCGTGGCCCGTTTCCGATGCCTTGGCGATCGAGCGCACCGGACGGTAGCCCGTACCGGTGTAGTACTCGGTGATCCAGATGATCAGCCCGGTAATGACGAGGCCAAGCAGAGCGCACAGGAACAGGTCCATGCCGGTAAATTCGACAAGGCCCGAGCCAGCGTTCAGCACGGTGTTCATGTCCGTGCCGCCGGTGCCGAGTGCATACTGCATCACGAGGTAGATCAGCGGGATCGACAGGACGGCGGTGACAAGGAAGCCCTTGTACATCGCGCCCATCACGTTCGTGCCGCCGCCAAGACGGACGAAGTAGGTTCCGATGATCGAGGTCACGATGCACGCACCGCCGATCAGCAGCGGCAGCGCCATCAGCGGCAGCAGCAGGTCGCCGAGACCGGTAAGCAGCAGTGCGGTCAGCACCATGGTTGCGCCGACGGTCACGACATAGGTCTCGAACAGGTCGGCGGCCATCCCCGCGCAGTCGCCGACATTGTCACCTACGTTATCGGCGATAGTGGCAGGGTTGCGGGGGTCATCTTCCGGAATACCCGCCTCGACCTTGCCGACAAGGTCGGCGCCGACGTCCGCAGCCTTGGTGAAGATGCCGCCGCCCAAACGCGCGAAGATCGAAATCAGCGATGCGCCAAAGGCGAGGCCGACGAGGCCGTCGATGACGGTGCGGTCGCTGGCGGTCAGGCCCATCGGTCCAACCAGCACATAAAAGAATACTGCGATCGCAAGCAATGCGAGACCGGCGACGAGCAAGCCCGTGATTGCACCCGCGCGGAATGCGATGGTGAGGCCCTGCTGAAGTCCACTTTCGGCGGCTGCGGCGGTGCGCACGTTCGACTGTACCGAGATGTTCATCCCGATATATCCGGCCACGCCCGACAGAACCGCGCCAACGACGAAGCCGATAGCGGGTACCACGCCGAGGAACACCCCGACGATGATCGCGACGACCACGCCGACCATGGCGATGGTGGTGTACTGGCGGTTGAGGTAAGCCTGCGCACCCTCCTGGATGGCGCCTGCGATCTCTTGCATTTTGGCGTTACCGGTGCTGGCTCTCAGCACCTGGGCGCGGGTTACGACGCCGTAGATCACGGCGAGCAGTCCCAGCCCGATAGATATGAGTATAAGGTTCACGAATTATCCCCTCTCGTGACGCGGAAAATCTTTGAGAAATGCGCCTTCTTGGATCCCGCTTTTTTAATTAGCGGCGCAAGGGCGCACAGTCATAGGGGTTGAGGGACGACTGGCAAGCCTGAAACGGCTGAATTGCGCCGGTGTCACCAGTTTTGGGAGGGAATGTGGCCGAGCTTGCGCTCAGCCGTGTTGGTAACCAATGCCGCTTTCCGGGGTCAGGATTTCGTTGTCGAGCCGGAGCACGGAAAAGCCGGAGGAAGTGACGGTCCCGATGCGGGTCGCCTCGACAGGGAGCTCTGCTTTTGGATCGGCGGTGAATAGAAGCTGGTAATCCTCACCCCAACGGATGCAATCGTCAAAGCGCGCTGGGTCGACGACCGGTATGAGTTCGCGCCGAAGCTCGAATGAGACATCCTTGCTTGCGGTCGCCATGCGCCAGCAATCGAGCAGCAGGCCGTCCGAAATGTCCATCATCGCCCCGACATGCGGCGCAAGGGCGATGCCCTCGGCGAGAAGCGGGCGAGGGCGGTTGAAGGCTTCAAGGTGTTCCTGATGCCCTTCATATCCAAGCATGGCGCGGCCAAGTGATCCGGTTACGTAGATTGCCTCGCCCGCTTCGGCGTTTGAACGCTTTGGAGTTGGCTGATGGGTCGCTCGGCCGACGGCGGTCATTCCGAAAGTCTTGGCCCCCTCGGCGGCGAAAGTATCGCCTCCGAAGAGCGAAATCTCAAACTTCTCGAGCGCTGACTTCAAGCCTGAGAGGAACGTTTTGTCGTTGGACCCAAGCGAATGGCTAAGCAGCACCCCGACCGGCTCCGCGCCCTTGGCTGCGAGATCGGAAAGATTGCTCGCGACCAGCTTCCACGCGACATCTGACATATCTGCATCCAAGCGAAAATGCGTCCCTTCGGACATGCTGTCATGGGTCAGCACCAGCGTCTCGCCGCCGATCTCGAGCTCTGCGCAATCATCCGACAGGTCATGCGCGCCGGGGTGAAGCGGCAGGTTGCGCAAGGCGGCGATGAATTCGGCTTCGTTCATGGCTTCCAATGACGGTGGGGGCGCGGCATTAATGCGGCTCCTCGCATGGAGAATGCTGCATGTCACCTTTGTTTCGCCTCGTCCTTACGGTGTTTGCGCTGGTTGCAATTCCGCTCACCGACATCTCGGCGCTGGAACCAGACAAGCCCGAGGTTCCTGAGGTTTCCGCAGGCAAGATCGTCTGGTGGAACGACTTCGCGCCTGCAAAGGCGGTGGGCGTGCGCGATATCTGGGTGTGGTTGCCGCCGAGCTACAGGTATGAACCGCAGCGCCGCTATCCGGTACTCTACATGCATGACGGGCAAAATGTCTTCGACCGGCACCTCACGAATTACGACAAGGAATGGGGGCTGGACGAGGCGATCACGCGCATGGCTGCACGCGGCGATCTTCGCGAATGGATCGTGGTCGGCATTCGAAGTCCGGACCATCGCTATCAGGCGCTTTTTCCGCAAAAACTCTATGGCCTTCTGCCTAAAGGCCAGCGCGAGCGAGTGGACGGCATTTCGCTCGGCGGGATCGCGAGAGGAAAACCGCTGATCGGCGATGCCTACGCCGCGATGGTGGCGAACGATCTCAAAGCGAAGGTGGACGCTGAATTCCGCACTCTGGCGGGGCCGGGCGATACCGCCGTCATGGGATCGTCAATGGGCGGATTGATGAGCCTGTACCTCATCGCCGAATACCCCGAGGTTTTCGGGCAAGCCGCAGGGCTTTCAACCCACCTGCCGCTATCCGATCCCGAGGGCGGAGACGCCGATCAGCGCGCGAGTGAGGTCGCTCGGGCCTTTCGTCGTTACTTTAACGATTCAAATCTCGATCCGGCACGCAACCGCATCTATGTGGACCACGGCACCGCCACGCTCGATGCGACATATCCGCCCTATTTCAAGGCGTTCGATGCGATGATGGCAGACCTTGGGTGGACGACGCTATCCTACGAGAGCCGCGTATTTTTCGGCGCCGAGCATGAGGAAAACGCGTGGGCTCAGCGGATCGATATCCCGCTCTCGTTCATCGACGCGGCTGACCCCTAGGAGCGGATTTCCTTTGCTACGGCGTCAAGGATCCCATTGACGAATTTCGCTTCGCGATCGTCGAAAAAGGCCTTTGCTACATCGACATACTCGCTGATCGCGCTCGCGGTTGGAACGTCGGCGCGAGCAAGAAGTTCGTACGTACCGGCACGAAGGATTTGCAGCATGGTCTTGTCGAGCCGCGCCAGCGTCCAGCCCTGTGCGAGCTTCGCGACAAGCAATTCGTCGATCTCGTCACGGCGCGCATCAACCCCGCGCACCAAGTCATCGAAGAAGTCGACCTCGGCATCGGCGAAAACCTCGCCCTCGTGATCTTCGTCATCGACTTCGCGGCCAAGCCGGTGCTGGTGGAATTCGTCGAGCAGGCGATTGAGCGCCGTTCCTTCCATCTGCTGCTGGTATAGCGCTTGGACGGCGGCGAGGCGCGCGGTGGAGCGGGCTTGAGATCGGGCTGCGGTGTTCATTTGGTCCTGAGTTCTACCGATTTGGCATGTGCGGGGAGACCCTCTGCATGTGCGAGCGTCGCAGCAGCAGGGCCAATTTTGTCGAAGGCCGCCTTATCGAGGCCAAGGAAGCTGGTACGCTTCATGAAATCGAGCACAGAAAGGCCGCTCGAAAACCGCGCGCGGCGCCCCGTGGGGAGCACGTGATTCGGTCCTGCGACGTAATCGCCGACGGCCTCCGGAGTCATCCGCCCGAGAAATACGCTGCCTGCATGCCGGATGGCGCGCAGATACGGTTCGGGATCGTCGACAGCGATTTCGACGTGCTCGGCAGCAAGCCGGTCTGCCAGTGCAGGCGCTTCGCGTTCAAGGTCGCTTACGATGATGAACACGCCGTGCGCGTCCCAGCTTTGTTTTGCGACCTTTCCGGTGGCGAGCTGGCTCAACTGCACATCGACGCAGTCCTCCACCATCGCAGCGAAGGACGCGTCGTCGGTGATGAGGATCGATTGCGAGGTCGGGTCGTGCTCGGCCTGGCTCAGCAAGTCGGCGGCGATCCAGTCGGGATCGTTCTTCCCGTCGGCGATAACGAGTATCTCGGATGGGCCAGCGACCATGTCGATCCCGACCACGCCGTAAAGCTGGCGCTTGGCCTCCGCGACATATGCATTGCCGGGGCCTGTGATGACGTCGACCGGCCTGATGCGGTCCGTGCCATAGGCCAGAGCGCCCAGGGCATGCGCGCCGCCGATGCGCCAGATTTCGTCGACACCCGCAATATGCGCCGCCGCAAGGACAAGCGGGTTGGAGTTGCCGCGCGGGGTGGGGGTGACAACGACCGTGCGTTCAACTCCTGCGACCTTGGCCGGAATAGCGTTCATCAGTAGCGAGGAAGGATAGGCCGCCCGTCCGCCGGGGACATAGAGACCCGCAGCATCGACAGGTCGCCATATCGCGCCGAGGCGCACGCCATCTTCGTCTGTGTAGTCGCGGTCCTGCGGCAATTGGGCTTCGTGATAAGCGCGAATGCGTGCAGCAGCGAGCTCGAGCGCATCGCGCAAATCGGTCGCGAGCGTGTCATACGCTTCCTTGCAGCGTTCGGGCGTAATGGTCCAATCGGCTTCGTCGGCCAATGCATAACCATCAAAGCGCTGGCTGAACTCGATGAGCGCGTCATCGCCGCGATTGCGAACCGAGGCGAGGATGGACTGCACCTGGCCCGCCACGTCATGATCGGCCTCACGCCGGGCATTGACGACCCTGCTGAAATTCTTTTCAAAATCGGGATTGAGCGTCGTGAGTGTCTGCATCAGACCGCTTCCTGCGCGGTACGCGCTTCAGCATCTGCCCTGAAAGCCGAAACCAGCTCGGCAACGCGCGGATCCTTCTTCAGCGCTGCCCGGTTGACGATCAGTCGCGCCGAGATGTCGATGATTTTCGCGGTTTCGACGAGCCCGTTCTGCTTGAGCGTCCGGCCGGTCGAAACGAGATCGACGATCTGGCGCGCAAGGCCGAGCGAAGGTGCCAGTTCCATCGCGCCGTTGAGCTTGACGCACTCGGCCTGGATGCCCTGCCGTTCGAAATATCTCGCTGTCAGGCTCGGATACTTCGTCGCAACCCGAAGGTGGCTGACGCCCGAGTGATCCTGCGCGTCATCGGCAAGCCGCGCGACCGACAACCGGCAGTGGCCAATATCGAGGTCCACTGGCGCATAGAGATCGGAGTAGTCGAATTCCTCGATCACATCCGAGCCGACGATCCCGATCTGCGCTGCTCCGTGCGCGACGAAGGTGGCGACATCGAAAGCGCGCACGCGGATCAGCCGCATATCGTCGCGTGTCGTGTCGAACGAAAGCGCGCGGTTGGCCTTGTCGTGAAAGCCATCCTCGGGCACGACGCCTGCGCGCGCCATCACCGGCAGCGCTTCATCGAGGATGCGGCCCTTGGGAACAGCGAAAGTCAGCTGTCCGAATGTCTTCGTGGCTTGATTGGTGGTCATGGCGCCCGCGCACTTAGGGATTGAACCGGCAAAGGGCAATCAAAAGGGGGATGTGTTGAGCAGCGAAGACATCATGGCGATCGAGGAGTTCACCAAAGCGCTCGACTGGCAGGCAACCCATGCCGAGGAGAACAACGCGCCCTGCACCGCGAGGGTTATCCGTGCTCTCGCCAAAGTCCGCGAAAGCGACACTGCGACCGGCAGGCGGATCGCGGGCTGGGAAGGACTGACACTGAAGGACGCGATGCCGCTGCGCATGGCCGGCGGGCTGCACCACCTGTTGCTGTCGGGACAGGACGAAAGGCTTGCGCGGGTCTATTCCGGCCAGATCACCGACCAGAGCCAGATCGATGCTCTCGTGTGCGAGCTGGTGGAGACCTACGATCACTTGCTCCTGCCTTGGCTCGATGGTCCACCGCAAACGAACGAGGCTGGCCGGGCTGCAAGCATTATGGGGGGGATCCTTTGGCTCGCGCAGCGCATCGCTCCGAGATTCGAGCTCTTTGAACTGGGAGCCAGCGCGGGCGTGTTGACGATGCTTGAGAGGTATCGCTTCCAACTCGGTGCAACCGAAGTCGGCCCGGTAAACTCGCCAATGCAGATCGCACCGGAATGGAGGGGCGCAGGCTCTCCGCCCGCGCCTCCCCGCGACTTCGAGATCGTATCGGTGCGTGGGTGCGATGTCGCACCAATCGACTTGTCCGATCCGGCAAGCGCGCTCAGGCTGAAGAGCTATGTCTGGCCCGATGCGCCCGGTCGCATGGCGCGGATCGACGCGGCAATCGAACTGGCGAATGCGAACGCGCCCGATCTCGTCAGACAGGACGCGGGCGATTTCGTTGCGGAATTCCTCTCCGACCCACAATCCGAAGGCAGGACGCGGGCGATGTTCCATTCGATCATGTGGCAATACATGCCTGCCGATACGCAGGACGCGATCACGGATGCGATGGAAAAGGCAGGGGCCAAGGCATCGCCCGAGCGTCCGCTCGCGTGGATTTCGCTCGAAACCGATCCCGCAACCTTCCGCCATGAACTGAAAGTCAGGTATTGGGATGGCGCAACCGGCTCCGGCGAGGAAGTTCTCCTGAGCCATGCCCATCCACATGGCGCATGGGTCGAATGGAGCGGTGGCTAAGAGCTCAGAAATCTCTCCATCGCGGCATTTACCTTGTCAGGTGCCTCCCAAGGGACGAAATGGCCGCAATCGGGGATGCGCTCGATCGTCAACGGGTCAACGATGTCCTCCAGACCTTCGAGATTCTCCGGCGGCAGTGCAATATCGTCGAGCGCCCAGATCACCAATGTCGGTATGGTAAGCTTCGGCAGTCGCGGGGGTGAATAGTCCGCTGGCACCTCGAATGCTTGATCCATTGTCGGAACGTCCATCTGGCTCGCCCGGTAGTAGTTCAGCATCCCGAAGGCAGCATCGCGGTTCTGCCAGTCCCTCAGGAGGGCATCGCGTTCCTCAGGCTCCATCGCGTCGGGGCGATCCCACTTGACCTCCTTGAGGAGCAACCCGGTCAGCCCGTGCTCCCTGACGAGCGCATCGTTGGCCGGATCGCGGAAGCCGCGAATGTACTGGCTTGCCTCGCGTTGCTGCGGGTTGGTGTAGAGCAGCTTCTGGAAAATCGCCGGGTGCGGGGCATTGGCAATCACCGCCCGCTCGACTCGCACATGCTGGCCGCCAAGCGCCACCCCCCAGGCAATCGCTCCGCCCCAGTCGTGACCGACGATCGTGAACTTGCCAATGCCCAAGGCATCGGCGAGCAGGAAGACGTCTCCAATCAGCTTGTCGGGCGTGTAGGCATCGACGTCCTGCGGCTTCGACGAGCCGCGATAACCACGCTGATCGGGCGCGATGCAGCGGTAACGGTCCGAGAAATGGGCGATCTGGTGGCGCCATGTCCGGTGGCTTTCGGGAAAGCCATGGAGGAATATAAGCACCGGTGCATCGGTCGGGCCTTCGTCAACCACGTCGAGATGAATGCCGTTGGCTAGCTCTATTCGCTTCTGCTCCATCGCGTTCAGCCCTCTTCCTCCATCCGCTCCATATAGCCCGCCGCGACCATTGCCGCGACCTGATCGAACAACGCATCGGGAGTGCGGCGCATCTCGCCCATGCCCGCTTCCATGCCTTGCGCAACGATGATCTCGCGCTCGCCATTGGCGATACCATCAAGCATGGACTTGGCGGCATCGGCTGCCGGGATGCCCTCGTCGATGACCTTGTCCGAGCGACCGCGTTTCGATCCGTCCCCGACCATTGCGTTTCGCGCGACATCGGTAGCGACAGAACCGGGATAGATTACGTGGACACTCACGCCTGTTTGAGAAAGTTCGGCACGCAGCGCATCTCCATAACCGGCAAGGCCGAATTTGACCGCCGAGTAAGCAGTGCGCATGGGTACGCCGACCTTGCCAGCGATCGAAGAGACAAATGCGAGACCGCCCGATCCACGCTCGACCATGTGGCCGATGAGGCCTTGCGAAAATGCAATCTGAGCGGTGAGATCGATATCGATAATGTCGCGATAGACCTGCATGTCGGTTTTGAGCGCCCGGCTGCGCTGCGACACGCCTGCATTCGCAAAGGCGAGGTCGACCCCGCCTTTCCACGCAATCGCCTTTTGCGTGGCGTCTGCCAGCGCCGCCTCGTCGCGCACGTCGAACGGCAGGATCAGCGTCTCGCCGCAGTCAGCCGCAACCTCCGCCAACCGTGCCTCATCGCGGCCTGACAGCACGACATGCGCTCCGCGCGAAGCGACATCGCGCGCCAGTGCCGCGCCGATGCCCGATGAAGCACCTGTAATCCAGACCACTTTGCCGGTGTAATCCATTCACACTCTCCCCGAACCAATCGTCCAAGGATTGCTGACGATCTTGGGCTTGTCGGGCAAGGAAATAAATGGGCGCGCCGTTTTCTAGATTATCGGAGCGCGCCGGATGATCTCGGTCAGATTCCGGGGGAAAATTGTTTCGTGCCAATCGGATAGTTCGTCGAGCGTGAACCAGCGGTGCCGTGTCATCACCCGCTTTTCGAGTGCGGTGTGGCGGCTGGTGTCGATGTGTGCATGTGGGACGCGGACGATGAAATAGCGTTCGTCTGCCTGCACCGGCTCGCCCTCCGGAGTGACGAATTCGGGCGTTGTCCGAGCGATCTGCCTGCCTGGCTCGGCGGTAATGCCCGTTTCTTCGAGAAGTTCGCGCCGCGCGGCATCCTCGTAGCTTTCGCCCGGATCGCACTCGCCCCCGGCAGTCACCCAAAATGGTTCGCGGCCCGGTATATCAAAGCGAAACATCAGTGCGCGCGGCTCTGGATCGAGCACAATGATGCGTGAAGACCTGCGCAGGCGCAGTGTGGGGTTGAGCGAGCGGGTCAAGCCGGGGCGTTTGCCTTGATGGCGACTGCATGCACCCGCTTGCCTACGATATCGCCGAGCGCCGAAACCACCGCGCGCTGCCGGGCGAGACGGGTCATGTCGGCGAATTCCTCCGCCTCGATGATGACAGTGAAGTGGGACTCTCCCGAGCCGTCATCGCCAGCATGGCCCGCGTGGTGTGCGCTGTCATTGATGATCTCGAGCCGCGTCGGCGCGAACCTCTTGGTCAGAAGCGACTCCATTTCCTCGGCTATTGCAGTTGCCATTCAGATTGTTTCCCTAATTGCAATGTTGGCAATCGCCGCTTCCATCACCATTCTCAACCCTTATGCGCTCAACCAAGTTCCATGGCAGGCATGAAACCGAAGAGCGGGTGTGCGAGCACCCGACCTGCACCAATGCGGGTGAATTTCGGGCGCCCGGATACCGGCCCAACGGCTTCGATGGGCCAGGCGAATGGCGCTGGTTCTGCCTCGATCACGTGCGCGAATTTAATGCGGGATACGACTGGTTTGAAGGGATGAGTGCAGAGGAAATCCTGCGCGCGCAATCCCCGGCGGCCGGTTGGCGTACGGAAAGCCCGAGCTTTTCTCCCAAGGCAGCTGTCGATGGCATGCCGCGCTGGGCCGACTTCGACGATCCGCTTGATGCGATATCCGCGCGCGCCGGCGGCATCCGCAGCCGCGCCGAGCGTGAGGCGAGAATGGCGATGAGCGGCAGGTTTTCGAAAGAGGAGGTCGAAGCTCTGGAGGCAATGGGGCTCGGCAGTGACACCGACAAGCGCCGCCTGCGCAGGCGCTATTCTGAGCTTGTGCGCCGCTACCATCCCGACCGCAATGGCGGAGACCGTCAGCACGAAGCGCGCTTGGGCCGCGTGGTCGAGGCCTACCAACTGCTCCGGAAAAGCCGCGCGATTGGCTAGCCCGCCGCTTCCTCGATCAATCTCTGGTCGATCGCATTGGCCTCGGCATATGCGGGGCGCTGTGTCACCCGCTCGACATAGGACTTGAAAGCGGGCGTTTCGGGAATGGAGCCGAAACGCATTCCCCACACGAACTGACTCCCAACGTAGGTATCCGCCATGGTGAAGCGGTTTCCCGCGGCAAAGTCGTTATCCGACAGCCAGCCTTCCATTGCCGAAAGCGCGCGCTCGAGCGTGCCAAACCCGGCGGTCGCGGTGCGCTCTTCCGGTACTTTCCAGTCGAGCGCCTTCGCAAGCAATGCCTGCTCGATCGGACCGGCGGCGAAAAACAGCCAGCGGAAATAGGCGGCCTTTTCGTGCGGGTCGGGGAGCAGGCCTTTGTCGGGATGCGTCTCGGCGAGATAGTGGTTTATCGCCGCCGCCTCGGTCACGACGTGGTCGTGATCGCCATGGTGATGAACCAGAGCGGGGACTTTGTTCATCGGGTTGATCTTGATGTAGTCGTCCGGCCGCGTTGCCCAATCGAACACGACCTGATCGTAATCCGCGGCCGCTTCGTGCAAAGCCCAACGCGAAATCTGACCGCGGCTCATCGCCACGGTGTAGAACGTGAATTCAGCCATGGTCCTTGCGTCCCCTAGTCAGGATTGGCTCGAACCCGCCATAGATGAGGCGCGAACCGTCGAACGGCATGTCGCCCGCTTCATGATTTTCGAAGCCTTCGCCCCTCATCATGGCTTCGTTCGCTTTGTCGAAGGTTGCCTTGTCCGGCCAAATCACCCAGCCGGTGACGATCTTCTCTCCTTCGGGCGCTTTCACGGCCTTGCGGAAATCGGTCGTCTTGCCGTTAGGGACGTCAAGCTCCCACGCTTCCATCACTTCGATCGCGCCGTGATCCATCGACCAGTCGGCCATGAATGCGGCTGCTTTTTCGTAAGCCTCTCGATTTTCTTCCGGCACCGACAGCGCTGCAACTGCGACATACATGTCCACTCTCCCTCAATGCTTCGAGCCACGGATGGTAGCACGGTGGCCTTTGTCTACGGCATCAATTCTGGCGGAACGCCCATCTCAGCGTTCGTCCCACGCCCCAGGTCGCGGCGCGGGCTGGAAAGGCGGTTAGGACGGGACGTTGGAGCCGCAGCATCGACCGCGCCCAGTCGGGCAGCATCGCAATTGATTCTGCCGCGATCATGGTCTGGAGCGCAGGCGGTGTCCCTTTGGGGCGCTGGCTGAGAACCAATTGCGCGACCTCGCGCGCTTCTGGCGAGGTCTTGAGATCGGTGCGCAGCTCGCGAAATACTGCATCGGCCTCGCTTACCGATTCTGGCACCGGATCAGCCCCCAGTGCACGGGCAATTACAGCGAACTGGCGATAGTATTCGTTGCGGGCCGAATAGGGCATGTCTGGACGAACGTGGCGAAGGTAACCGGCGAGGAAACTCTGGGCCTCTACGACGTGCACCCACGCTAGCGTTCTCGGGTTGGTGGCATTGTAAGGCGTGCCGTCGGGCAGGGTCCCGCCGATCCTGGAATGGATGCGGTTTACCCGCTCGATCGCCTTCATAGCTTCATCGCGGTGGCCGAAAGTGGTGACCGCGATAAAGCGCGCAGTGCGGCGCAGGCGACCGTGCATATCCTCGCGGAAATTGGAATGGTCGAGCACGCCCTGAAGCGCGTGTGGATGCAGCATTTGCAAAAGAAGGCCGCGAACGCCGCCCGTCATCATACCGACGAGATCGGCATGGACCTTGCGGATCGGCGTGTCGCGTTCGAACAGTGCATCGTCGGAGGGCGGCACGGGCTTCTGGCCGTTCGCCGTGTCGTTGAATACGCCGCGCACTTGCTCGACGAGACGAAGGCGCAAGGATTCGATCGGATCGGCCATATTTGTTGAATGTAATCACTGAGATCGGAGATTTCGAGCGGGAAGGGTCTTAATTTGACGCGCCGTCGCCCCATGTCGAGTGCTATGGAGATCAACAGTCAGTTCGACCAGCCCGTCCTCATCCACACCGACACGCTTGAATGGAAAGCTTCGCCAATGGCAGGGGTCGAGCGGCGGATGCTCGACCGGATCGGCGACGAAGTGGCGCGGGCAACGTCGATCGTGCGCTATGCCGAAGGATCCACGTTCAGCGAGCATACCCATTCGGGCGGCGAAGAATTCATCGTGCTCGAAGGCGTTTTCCAGGACGAACACGGAGATTATCCGGCTGGTACCTACGTCCGCAATCCAATCGGTACACATCACATTCCACGCTCAGGGCCTGGGTGTACAATTTTTGTGAAGCTGTGGCAGTTCGACGAATGTGATCGCGATCAGTTCGCCGTCGATCTCAACGCGATTGATCTCGTTCGCGACCCCAAACGACCCGGTGTAAGCGCAGCCATCCTGGCAGATCGGGACTACGAACACGTCGCCGTTGAGCAGTGGGAACCCGACATCAATTTCGACCTCGAAGACAAGGGGGGTTTCGAGATGCTATTGCTTGAAGGATCGCTGCAGCACGGCCGCGAAGAATTTGGGCGCTGCGACTGGATTCGCTGGCCGGCCGGAAAGAGTGCGAGCTTCCAGACGGGAAGGGATGGCGCACGCATCTGGATTAAGCGGGGGCACCTCGCAACGATCCGGTTGCCCTGCGCCTGACATCCCGAAAACTCACCGACTTGCAAATTTAGCAGGCCGGTTCGTCTTGCAGCGAGCGCCAACGCGCTCTAACTCGTCCGGCGTGATGAACGATATGACAGACAGACATTTCGACGAGAAGACCAACACCATTCTCGAAACGCCCGACGCAACCGTCGATGTGCGCGAGACTTTTGGTATTGATGTCGACTGGAAGGTTCCCTCGTTCAGCGTTGCCGACGACCATGTGCCGGATATCGACGAATCGTACGTCTTCGATCCCGACACGACGCTCGCGATCCTCGCTGGCTTTGCCCACAACCGCCGCGTGATGATCCAGGGTTATCACGGCACCGGGAAGTCGACGCATATCGAACAGGTCGCTGCGCGACTCAACTGGCCGAGCGTGCGTGTGAACCTCGATGCGCATATCAGCCGCATCGACCTCGTCGGGCGCGATGCAATCGTGCTCAAGGATGGTCTTCAGGTCACCGAGTTCAAGGAAGGCATCCTGCCTTGGGCCTTGCAGCGTCCGGTTGCACTGACTTTCGACGAGTACGATGCGGGTCGCCCGGACGTGATGTTCGTGATCCAGCGCGTGCTCGAAACCGATGGTCGTCTGACGCTGCTTGACCAGAACCGCGTCATCACGCCGAACCCTTATTTCCGGTTGTTCGCGACGACCAACACGGTTGGCCTCGGCGATACGAGCGGGCTTTATCATGGCACGCAGGCGATCAACCAGGCGCAGATGGACCGTTGGAACATCGTCGTCGCGCTCAATTACCTGTCCGCCGAGACCGAACAGCAGATCGTCAAATCGAAGTCGCCCGAGACTGACGACGCCCTGATCGCGGACATGGTCAAGGTCGCCGACCTTACCCGCCAAGGCTTCATGAACGGCGATATCTCGACCGTGATGAGCCCGCGTACGGTGATGACATGGGCGCAGAACGCTCAGATATTCAACTCGGTCGGCTTCGCGTTCCGCCTCTCGTTCCTTAACAAATGCGATGAGGCAGAGCGCGGGATTGTGAGCGAATACTACCAGCGCGTGTTCAACGAAGACCTGCCCGAAAGCGCTGGTCGCCCCTCCTGATCCGACACCCTTGCCGGATACCGTGTTAGTCTGCTAATACAGTGGGCATGGGTCTTTTTACGCGGTTCAGAAAGCAATCGAGCGATGGCTCGCTGCATGGCGGCGATACCGGGTTCTATCCGCTCTACGAATCGCAACGCCCCATTCTACCCGAGGAGAAGAGTGGCTGGTGGAAGTCCCGCCGCGCCTCTCCCGATTACGACACATGGGATCGCAAGCTTTCGGAGCTCGACGGGTCAGTGGCGCGGGAGGAGCGTCGCCGCCTGCCTTGGTGGAGACCGGCTCACTGGCGGGGGCGGCGCAAGCGCTGGTGGGCGGTGCGGATCGTCGCTGCGATCCTGCTGTTGTTTTTCGCGCTTGTCGCCTGGCTGGCGGTCACAGCCCCGCTTTCCAAGAGCCTGGAGCCTATCGCCGCGCCGCAGGTCACGCTGCTCGCCAGCGACGGCACGCCAATCGCTCGCAGTGGGGCCATGGTGGACGAGCCGGTCGAGGTGGAAGACCTTCCGCCGCATGTCGTGCAGGCCTTTCTCGCAATCGAGGACCGACGGTTTTATTCGCATTGGGGCGTTGACCCGCGCGGGATCGCGCGCGCCGTCTGGACCGGAAGGGGTGGGGGCAGCACAATCACCCAACAGCTCGCCAAATTCACCTTCCTCACACCCGAACAGACACTCACCCGCAAGGCACGCGAGGCGCTCATCGCATTCTGGATGGAAAGCTGGCTGACGAAGGACGAGATCCTGGAGCGCTATCTTTCCAACGCCTATTTCGGCGACAATCAATACGGTCTGCGCGCGGCGAGCCTGCATTACTTCTACCGCCATCCGGAGAATCTGCGCCCGGAACAGGCGGCGATGCTCGCGGGGCTATTGCAGGCACCGTCCCGCTACAATCCGACCAAGCATTACGATCGCGCCAAGCGGCGTATGGATCTCGTGATAGAGGCGATGGTCGATGTCGGATACATCACACAGGAAGAGGCCGATGCGCTGCCAGCACCCAAGCTCGACGTCCGCACTCGCGACGACTTGCCGACGGGTACCTACTTTGCCGACTGGGCGCTTCCGCTGGCCCGCGAAGGGATGGAGGCGAGCTATTCACGGCAGGTCCTGACCACCACGCTCGATGCACGATTGCAGGCACTCGCAAGCCGCGTCACGAGCCGCGCAGCGCTCGGCGAAGCGCAGATCGCGCTCGTCGCCATGCGTCCCAGCGGCGAAGTCGTCGCAATGGTTGGCGGGAAGGACTACTCCGCATCGCCGTTCAACCGCGCAACACAGGCGAAACGGCAGCCTGGTTCTACGTTCAAGCTGTTCGTGTATCTGGCAGCACTTGAAGCCGGGTGGGATCCCGAAGACACTATCGCGAACACCCCGATCGAGACTGGCAGCTATCGCCCCAAAAACTCGCGCGATCGTTACTCGGAAACGATCACGCTGGAAGACGCGCTCGCTTCGTCGAGCAATGTCGCCGCCGTTCGATTGTTCAACGAGGTCGGCAGCAAGAACGTGATCCGCACTGCGAGATCGCTCGGCGTCAACTCGCCTCTTCCCGAAGGCGACCCGAGCCTTGCTCTGGGCACCTCGACGATGACCTTGCTCGAGCTGACCGCTGCTTATGCGGGCGTTGCCGCCAACAGTTTCCCTGTCGAGCCATACGCATTCCCCAAGGAAGAGCAGGGCTGGTGGGAATGGCTGACCACACCATCCGACAGCGTGCCGACCCGCGCGCATGACGACCTCGAGCAGATGCTACGTGCAGCGGTGAACAGGGGGACGGGGCGTGCCGCGCAGCTGCCCATTGCGAACTACGGCAAGACCGGCACCACTCAGGACAATCGCGACGCATTGTTCGTCGGCTATGCGGGCGATCTTGTCGTCGGCGTTTGGATCGGAAACGATGACAACTCGCCGCTCGACGGTATTACGGGCGGGGGGCTTCCTGCGCGCATATGGAAGGACTTCATGCGCGGCGCGCTCGCGCTGCCCGCGCCCAAACCCAGCGCTGTGCCCGACCCTGAGGGTCCGATCCAGCCCTTCGATATTGAGGACGGCGCGGAAATCCCGCTTGATGAGAACGGGTCGGCAATCCGTTTCGAAGAAGACGGCGTAATCCTCAACACCGAAATTGAGGGAATGCCAATCGAATTCAGGCTCGGCGAAGACGGGCTAGCGGTCGAACCGTCTCGCTAGCGATCATCCCATCAGGATATTCATGATCGCGGTCGCGATCGGTCGCGAGCGATCGCTCTGCCATGCTTCCACTGTGATGTTGGCATTGCGCCGCCCGAGGCGTGTTATCCGGCCCTTGGCAAAGCTCGGCTGCGACTTCCCCGCCGAAAGGTATTGCACGGTTATGTTGACCGGCTTCATCTGCGCTGCGCGCCCTTCTTCGATCAACCGCGTTCGCAGAGCTGCATATCCAGCATTCTCGAGCAATCCTGCTGTCGCTCCGCCGTGATAGTGGCCCGGACGTCCCTCCACCGAGGGACCGAAATCGACCGTCAGAACTGGCACGCCATCCTCGATTTCATGCACCCTTATGCCGAGAGCTCGCGCATATGCGGGTAGTTCCAGTTCAGGCATCGCCTGTCCCCGGCTGGCTGCCTTCCGCATCCTGCCCTGCGGGCACCTTGCCCTGGCGCGGATCGCGGTCGATCGTCATGAAAACCCCGGCCACATGCGCGACCGGATCGTCGAGATCGCCATCATGCGCGATGCCCCTTACAAAAGCGGCCGAACGCGTTGTGCGATAGCATTCGACCCGACCCCAAACCGCGCTGCGCTCACGCGCAGGTCGCTGGTAATCGACCCTTAGGTCAAGCGTGGCGATCGGTGTGAAAGTTCCCTTCGCCTGCCAGATCGACATTCCGCTTGCCATGTCCATCAGGCTGACGATCGGGCCGGAGGCCAGCACAGCGCGCTCGGGCTCTCCCAACAGGTCCTCACGCCAGGGCAGTTCTAGCTCGACCCAATTGTCCGCATGGGCTGAATATCTGAGGCCGAGCCAGCCCGAATGCCCGTGCTTGAAGAAGAACTTTGCAGCCTCGCTAGGATCGAAAGGGGGCAGCGAATTGCTCATGCCGGTTCTTTGGAATCGCGCGCATCATATTACAATCATTTAATTTCTCAGGAGCGCTACGCTCGATCAACTTGTCAATCGCTGCTCCGGCAATTCCGCCGCAGCGCGTTGAAATCAGGAGAACTTTCATGAACCTTCCGAAGATCGACCTCGCTTCGCTCCCGGGCCTTGATACCGCACAAGGCCTGTTCGGTTCCGCGACCCAGCTGGGTGCGAATTACGAAGATTCGGTGGTTGCGGTGATGGTCTACATCTACGACACGGCGCCAGTCGAAGCGCTGGTCTAAGCACCGGAAAGGGCGGACGCGATGCAGGTGCATCCCGATATCGCGGCGCTGCGTAGCGACAGGCTCGCGCAGCGCCGCATCCGCGCGGCCATGAGCGGCGCATTGACAGCTTGGCGAGAAGCCGACGAATGCAAAGCGCTCCTGTATGATCTGGCGAGATACGCCGCGGGCGAGCCGTTGTGCGATTGCCAATTCCTAGAGCGGCTGATGTCGCATAACCGCGCTGCGACGGGATTGATCAGTGACTGGCTGGGCCGGATGCTCGGCGTGTTGCGCACTGAGCCTCTGGGCGAAGTGCCCCATCTCTATCGCTGCTCGAAAGGTCTGTCTTCGATCCAGTTGCTCAAAAGTGGCCGCGCCGCATTGAACCTTGTTGCCTATGAAAGCCTTGAATGCGCCCGCGTGCCCGAGACTGCGCTGTTTGCGGATCGCGAGAGTGTCGAACTTGTGCTGACAGGCGAAGGTTGCGGCACCTTCCATCGCCGTGACGAAGCAACCGGTCGTATCGAGACATCGCAGTCTCGATGGATGGCGGGCGACCGGATCGTACTATCCGGGCGGCAAGAGGCGAGGCAGATTGTCTCTGTCGGCGGGTGCCTCCTGCTGCTCCAGCTCACTCGCGAACCTGAGCGGCCCGAACCATCGCAGGAATTTCGGCTGTCCGACGGCACCATTCTGCAGAGCGCAAGCGGCGACAAGGCGGCGAGCCAGCGATTGATGGCTTGCGCGGTGTTGGGAGCAATGGACCATCGGCCCGCATTGGCCGCAATGGAGGCGAGAGCCCTTGACCCGCAGGAAGACCCGGACGTGCGCTGGGAAGCAGTGCGGCAAGCATTGGCCCTCAACTCAGGAGCCGGGATGCGGCTCCTCGCTGGTCTGCGTATGGATGCAAGCGACCCGCTCTCAGGGGTAGCAGGATCGCTCGAGCGGCAACTCTTCGGCTCGCATCCCGAACTTTCTCAGGAGGCAGCTTAATGCCGCAGATAATCGACAATCCGAGCGACAAATCCTGCTCTCTGCTGGAATGCATTGAGGCGCTTGCCCAGCTCGAATTCGACCCTCGCGACGCGGCATCTACGGGGCAAGCGGCGATGTGGCTGCGCAGGCTCACCAACAACCGCACCTTTCTCGCAGATCTGCTCATCGACCGTTTGTCGGGTCGCGTGCCCCACGAAGTGGATAGCGGGTACGGTCCACAAGCGATCGTGCTCTCGCCACTTCGCAGAAACATGTTCTTGCGGGCCAACAT
Organism: Erythrobacter sp. THAF29; assembly: GCF_009363635.1. Taxonomy (GTDB): domain Bacteria; phylum Pseudomonadota; class Alphaproteobacteria; order Sphingomonadales; family Sphingomonadaceae; genus Erythrobacter. The sequence goes on from NZ_CP045392.1 coordinate 1,393,984, forward strand.
CTGGCCGGCTGAAAGCGATCTGTGCTTCCGGAATAGCGGCGCGAAAAGCTTCGTCTACGGCGTCCCGCACGATCACAACTTCTCGTTCCTGACGAGCGGCTATATCGGGCCGGGCTATCGCAGCGACTATTACGAGTATGACTATGAGGATGTAGCCGGTTATCCGGGCGAACCAGCGCCGTTGCGGTTCGTCGAAAGAAGCGCGCTGCACGAAGGCAAGATCATGCTTTACCGGGCGCATGTGGACGTCCATTCGCAGTTGCCGCCCGAAAGCCTGTCAGTCTCGCTCAACGTTATGCATGTCGATCCTTCGCAATGCTGGTTCGATCAGTACGGTTTCGACCTTGAGAAACGCGAGGTGACTCGCGTGCTCAGCCCTAACGCGACCGAGGCATTCCTGCGCGTTGCGGTAGCGAGCGGTGCGGAAGAGGCGCTCGATTTTGCCGACTGGGTCGGGCGGACGCATCCAAGCGAAAGGCTACGGCTGGCAAGCTTTGAAGCGCGGGCGGCCACCCTCGGCGGAAATGAGGCCGACGAACTGTGGCGTATCGCCGAGAATACGGGCAGTCGGTTGCTTGAGTATATCGCCGGGCAACGCCGCGCAGCGCTGATGGATTAGATCACTCCGCCGGCCAGCCGGTCGATCGCCCCCTGCAGGATCACTGCGGCGGCGTGGCTGTCGATGGTCTTGGCACGCTTGGCCCGGCTGACGTCCTGCCCGACGAGCGCGGCCTCTGCGCTCTGGGTCGACCAGCGTTCGTCCCACAGGAGGACGGGCAAACCGAATGCATCGGAACAGTTTCGCGCGAAAGCGCGGCTAGCTTGGGCGCGTGGTCCCTCCGTCCCGTCCATGTTGCGAGGAAGGCCGAGTACGATCCCTTTGACACCGCGCTGTTTGATCAGCTCGGCAAGAATTGTTTTGTCGCGGGTCCACTTGCCGCGGCCCAGGGTTTTCCCATTGGTCGCGAACCGCCAGCCGGCATCGCATGTAGCGGTGCCGATGGTCTTGGTACCCAGATCGAGGCCGAGCAACACACCACCGTCGGGCAGCGCCTCGGCAAAGTCGGCGGCGGCCTCGCAGATCAGTTTGCCGGGTCCATGGCGCGAACACGCCGAGCGACATCTGCCTGCGTGTTCGCCCAGAACAGCGGGATGTCGTAAACGTGGTAATTGTTGCCGGGCAGCACGTAGCTTCCCATTTCAGGCGGGTCGCCGATCAGGAGAAGCCCGCGCTCGTCGCACCTTGCCGGAACCGCTCCCGGCACGAGTTCCCCAGTTTCCATGCCGTTTTCAGGCACAAGCGTGCCAAGGTTGGCGCTTTCCGGCGCAGCGCCGCCGAACTTGCCGGTCAGCGGATTGGTGCACAGGATCGTGCTCTCACCGCGCTTCTCTCCGTCATACCCGGTCGAGTTGGCGTAGGTTTCGATCACGCGAGAGGGATCGGCGGGTTCGGCAAAGCTCGACCATGAAATCACACACCCGGTCTGGGCGGGCGTTGCGCAGGCGGGGAAGCCCAACGCAGGCAGGTCGTGATCGACCGAGATAGGCCAGCCGATGACATAGGCGGCCACGAGCCGATCGGCGATCGGCGAGTTCTTCACCTCTTCGCGAAGCAGGCGCAGAAGGTGGAGCGAGCCCTGACTGTGACCGGCGAGAACCACCGGCGTGTCCGCGTCGAGCGAGCTTACGAAAAAGCGATAGGCCTCGAGAACATCGGCATAGGCGGCGTCGATTGCCTGCTGCCCCTCCGGCTCGTCGGTGAGAAACGCGCCCATAGTCGCCTGACGATAGCGAGGAGCCCAGATCTCGCTAGCCTTGTTGAACGGGCTGGCCATTCCGCGGACATAGATCCGCGCGATGCGTTCGGCTTCGGCATCGCCGAGCGGAGCGTTCCAGTTGTCGCGGCTCAAATAGCTTGTGGGGTGGACAAAGAAGACCGCGAAATCCGGCAGAGACACGGCATCGTCATCGCCTGTAGGCTCGGCCGCCCTAGCTGCCTCGATTGCAAAAGCATCCATTTGAGGCTTGCTCATCGCTGCATAGGCGGGCTGCCAACGGGCTGGGTCTTCAACGCCGATCCCCGGGCGCGAATACCACAGGTCCGGATCCTGGTAGGCGTTCACCTCCATCGGTTCGGTCGGTGTGAATTCGGTCGACGGGACGAGCGCGATTTCCGCGAGCTCGTCCTGAAACAGTTCGTAGCCGATCCGACCGACGAGGAAGATCACGATGCAAAAAGCGATAAAGTAGAGAAATTTCTTGGCCATGATGGTTCGCTAACGCGCTTCGTCACTCCGTGGTTTCATACCCTTCGGCGATGGGCGGGCGAAGCGTGGTCCACGCACGGTCACCGCGAAGGCTGGAGAACCATGTTGCTGGGTTCCACGTCGTCGATCCATCGAGCGAGAAGGTGATGAACTCGGCGCGGCCGCCGATATTCTCCATCGGAATTCCGTCGCCCAACCCCCGCAAGTCTGCGGGCGCGCGGCTGTCGGCACTTTCATCGCGGTTGTCGCCCATGACGAAGACGTTGCCCTCCGGAACGACATAGGGGCCGTAGTTGTCGAGTGGCTGATCTTCGTGATCTATCACGAGATAGGTCGCGCCATTGGGCAACGTTTCGCGGTAGGTTTCGACCTCGAAATAATCCCGACCGTCTTCTCCCGTCTTCCGGTACGGTTCGAAACTTTCAAGGCATGGCCGCATGCCCATATTCCCGTCCGAACAAAGCAGGTGGGGTTCGAACGGAATGCGCACATCCGGCACCTGTTCGCGCGGGATCGCGACTCCGTTCAGGATGATGCGGCCGTCGCGCACCTCGATGGTGTCGCCGGGAAGGGCTACGACGCGCTTGATGTAATCTTCATCGCGATAGGGATGCACCGGAATTACGATGTCCCCGTATTCCGGGGTGTCGGGCCAGATGCGCCAATCGCCGCGTGGCAGCATGTGGAAGCTCGCCGAGGCCCACGACCAGCCATAAGGATATTTGCTCACCACAAGCCGGTCGCCAACCCACAGGGTCGGCATCATCGAGGTGGAGGGGATGTAAAAAGGCTTTGCGACGAGGCTGTGGAAGGCCAGCACCGCGAGCAGCATGATCGCCAGGCCGCGCAGTTCGGCAAGCCAATTGACCTTTTCGTCTCCCTCGGACTCGCCCCCGGATTTCTCCGGAGCATTTTTGTCCGCGATCGCTGCCGTTTGCGCAGGCGATTTTCCCGCAGTGGGCGGGGTTTCGGTCGAGGAATTGTCGATCTGGCTCACAGTACCTTGCTTCAAATATTCGCGTGCGAAAGTCCGCTACCGCGCGTGTGCTTCGATGATGACGAAGGCCTGCGCCCACGGATGATCGTCGGTTAGGGTCAGGTGGATGAACGCCTCATGGCCCGAAGGGAGCAATTCTTCAAGCCGCAATGCCGCCCCGCCGGTGAGCGCGAGGGTGGGCGCGCCCGACGGCGCGTTCACGACCCCTATGTCCTTCATGAAAACGCCGCGCTTGAACCCGGTGCCGACAGCCTTGCTGAACGCCTCCTTGGCGGCGAAACGCTTGGCGTAGGTTCCAGCGATGGTGAAAGGGCGACGGCGCGCCTTCGCGCGCTCGATATCGGTGAAGACGCGGTTCTCGAACCGCTCGCCAAAACGGTCCAGAGAGTTCTGGATTCGCTCGATATTGCAGAGGTCGGAACCAAGGCCGATGATCATGCTGGTCCCCTGAAAAACAGCGCGACGAGCAGGATCAGCGCGATGACGTGGACGAACACCTGGCTTTTGAACAGCGGGTGCGCGAAGTCGCCCTTGCCGAAATAGAGCGCCCCTACAAATCCGAAGACTTGCAGCGCCACCCAGCCAACCGCGAAGACGACCATCGCGCCTTTCGCTACCGCATAGCCGAGGAAGCCAACTGCGGTGAGGAATAATGTCGAGCCTGCAAAGGCCCAGCGCTTCTGCTCGCTCGTGAGGTCGGGGGCCTCGCTGGTGTCCACTTTAGCGGGCCTCGTCCATCAATTCGCGCATCTTGAGCACGGCGGACTCAAGCCCTGTGAACACCGCCTCGCCGATGAGGTAGTGCCCGATATTGAGCTCGGCCAGTTGCGGGATGGCGGCGATAGGCTGGACGTTTTCGTATGTAAGGCCGTGTCCGGCATGCGGCTCGATGCCGTTCTTGGCTGCGAGCGCTGCCATGTCGGAGATGCGTTTCAACTCACGCGCGGTCTTCTCGCTGTCGCCGTCGAGTATCGCGTGCGCGTATTCGCCGGTATGGAATTCAACCACCGGCGCGCCGAGGCGCAGGGCTGCGTCGAGCTGGCGCTCGTCGGCCTCGATGAAGAGCGAGACGCGGATGTCCGCGCCCTTCAGTTCCTCCACGATGGGGACGAGCGTGTTGTGCAGCCCTGCCGCATCGAGCCCGCCCTCGGTCGTACGCTCCTCGCGCTTTTCGGGCACGATGCACGCGGCATGCGGCTTGTGGCGCAGCGCGATTTCGAGCATTTCGGGCGTCGCTGCCATTTCGAGGTTGAGCGGAAGGTTGGTCGCTGCCTGAATGCGCGCCAGGTCCTCGTCGCGGATGTGCCGACGATCTTCGCGAAGATGCGCCGTGATCCCGTCTCCGCCGCACCGTGCCACGATCTCCGCCGCACGCACCGGATCGGGATGGTCGCCCCCGCGCGCATTGCGGATGGTCGCGACGTGATCGATGTTCACGCCGAGGCGCAAGGGATGGGGGTGGAGCGATTCGTTCATGCGGTCGGTTTAGTTCTTTCGGCTTCCTGGCTTTGTAATCGGTACGGAGGCCAGCGCCTCTGGGATGCTGTCTTCGTCATAGGTCGGGAAGTCGAATGCCGCGAGGGGATAGAATGGCACGCCGAGATCGACCGAGCCCACCGAACGGTCGATAAGGGCGCATTCTGCGATGACTTCACCTCCCTCGCGCTCAACAGCCGCAATCGCTTCGCGGCTCGAAAGGCCGGTCGTCACCACATCCTCGACCATCAGGACTCTTGCGCCCGGTTCCAGCGCGAAGCCGCGCCGCAGGTGGAACGTGCCTTCGGGCCGCTCGAGGAACATCGCGTCCTTGCCGAGCACGCGCGCGACCTCCTGCCCGATGATGATGCCGCCCATTGCTGGCGAGACCACCACGTCGATATTGTCCACGATCTCGGAAGGCACGCCCGCCACCACCGCTTTCGCGAGTCGCTCGGCACGCGCCGGGTTCATGAGCACCCGCGCGCATTGCAGGTAGTGTCCGCTATGCTTGCCTGAAGAGAGTTTGAAATGCCCCTCCAGCAAAGCACCGCTGTTGCGGAATTCGCGGAGCACATCCTCTTCGGAACGCGGCAGGGCCTGGGTGGTTGTCATCGTGGAAATCGTATCCGGAATTTGATGTTGAATTATTTGCGCTTGCGCACCTCTCATGGAGGGTTGCATATTTTTCTCCCTAGAAGCGCTTGAGGCAGTGAGCAAGCGCCGCTAAGGAGCGCGCAAAGCTGGCAGGAGTGTCGGCAAAGTCGCCGTCCGGCCAGGCTTGAAAACAAGCGGGTTCGTCGGGCGGCATGGGATAAAAATCGAAAGCGATTTGGACACATTGATGATGGGTCACATGCACACCCGGTTCAAACTTGGATTTGCCGCATTTCTGGCAGCTTTTCTTTCCTTGGCGGCTCCGCAGGCTGCGATTGCGCAGGATGTCGTAGGGGCGGAAGTTCCCGCTACCGCCGAGCCTCTGGAAGTGCCTGCTGGCGAGACCGAGCCGGCCGAAGCGGCTGGCGGCTATACTCCGATGGAGCCGACCGAAGGCAAAGGCATGCCGACATCTGCCCAAGACGACATGTGGGCCAGCATGACCTTCCAGGATCAGTATTCGCTCGATGGTGAGTATGCACTTTGGATGCACAACACCATCCTTTTGCCGGTCATCACCGTCATCAGTTTGTTTGTGCTGTTCTTGTTGCTGTGGGTGGTTGTCAAATACAACCGTCGAGCGAACCCGAATCCCTCGAAGACAACCCACAACACCCTGATCGAGGTGGTCTGGACGATCGTTCCGGTGATCATCCTCGTGGTGATCGCGGTTCCCTCGATCACGCTTCTCGCGCGCCAGTACGAGAATCCTCCCGAAGATGCGGTCACGATCAAGGCGACCGGCTATCAGTGGTACTGGGGGTACACCTACCCCGACCACGGCGAGATCGAAATCATCTCGAACATGCTTTCTGATGAAGACGCTCTTGCCAATGGCGAACCGGCGCAGCTTGCGGTCGACAATCGCATGGTCGTACCCGCAGGCGTGCCGCTGCGTATCCAGACCACGGCTGCCGACGTGATCCATGCATTCGCCGTACCCTCGCTTTGGTTCAAGATGGATGCCGTTCCGGGCCGCCTCAACGAGCGTATGCTTACAATCGAAGAACCGGGCGTCTATTACGGGCAATGCTCCGAGCTTTGCGGTGCCCGTCATGCCTACATGCCAATCGCTGTCGAAGCGCTGCCACTGGACGAATTCAACGAATGGGTGCTTGCGCAGGGCGGCACGATACCGGGATCAGAAGAGCTTGCCGAAGGATCGGCTCCGCTCGGTCAGGAAACCGGCGTCGAAGTCGCTCCCGAGGATGCGGGCGATGAAGTTCCGGCGCCCTGAAGCGCGACACCGATACGAAAAAACGATTTAGAACGAACCCGAGAGACTTAAACGATGGCAACCACCGCAGACAACTTTGCCCCCGCCGCCGGACATGGCGGGGATCACGGTCACGATCATGCGGACCACAAACCGGGCTTCTTTGCCCGTTGGTTCATGTCGACCAACCACAAGGATATCGGCACGCTCTACCTGATCTTCGCGATCTGCGCGGGGATCATTGGCGGTGCAATCTCGGGCATCATGCGGATGGAGCTGGCTGAGCCGGGCATCCAGTACCTGCAGTGGTGGGCTGCCTTCATGGGCGGTGCCGACGACATCAATACCGCGCTTCACATGTGGAACGTGTTCATCACCGCTCACGGCCTGATCATGGTCTTCTTCATGGTCATGCCTGCAATGATCGGCGGCTTCGGCAACTGGTTCGTCCCGCTGATGATCGGCGCGCCGGACATGGCGTTCCCGCGCATGAACAACATCTCGTTCTGGCTGACTGTCGCCGGTTTTCTCAGCCTCATTTTCTCGCTCTTTGTGCCGGGCGGCACGGGTCCGGGGGCAGGTGTCGGCTGGACGGTGTATGCACCGCTTTCGACCACCGGCTCGGTCGGTCCCGCCGTCGACTTCGCGATCTTCTCGCTGCACCTTGCGGGCGCAGGCTCGATCCTGGGTGCCACCAACTTCATCACCACCATCTTCAACATGCGCGCGCCGGGTATGACCCTGCACAAGATGCCGTTGTTCGTGTGGTCGGTGCTGGTCACCGCATTCCTGCTGCTGCTTGCGCTTCCGGTGCTCGCCGCAGCGATCACCATGCTGCTGACCGATCGTAACTTCGGCACCACGTTCTTCGATCCGGCAGGCGGCGGCGATCCGGTCCTCTATCAGCACCTGTTCTGGTTCTTCGGCCACCCGGAAGTCTACATCATGATCCTGCCGGGTTTCGGCATGATCTCGCAGATCGTTGCGACCTTCAGCCGCAAGCCGGTCTTCGGCTATCTCGGTATGGCCTATGCCATGGTCGCGATCGGCGTCGTCGGCTTCATCGTGTGGGCGCACCACATGTACACCGTCGGCCTCGACGTGAACACGAAGATGTACTTCACCGCGGCCACGATGGTCATCGCGGTCCCGACCGGCGTGAAGATTTTCAGCTGGGTCGCGACGATGTGGGGCGGCAGCCTCGAATTCAAGTCGCCGATGGTCTGGGCGATGGGCTTCATCTTCCTGTTCACCGTGGGCGGTGTGACCGGCGTCGTGCTCGCGAATGGCGGCATCGACGACAACCTGCACGACACCTACTACGTGGTGGCTCACTTCCATTACGTGCTGTCGATGGGCGCGGTGTTCTCGCTGTTCGCCGGCTTCTATTACTGGTTCCCGAAGATGAGCGGCCGGATGCATTCCGAGCTCCTGTCGCACCTCCACTTCTGGGGCTTCTTCATCGGCGTGAACGTGATCTTCTTCCCGCAGCACTTCCTCGGGATGAATGGCATGCCGCGGCGCTATCCGGACTATCCGGAAGCCTTCACCTTCTGGAACGAGATCAGCTCGTACGGCTATCTCATCATGGCCGGTTCGATGGCGCTGTTCTTCATCAACATCGCCTATGCGTTCCTGGCCGGTAAGAAGGCGGAGAACAATCCTTGGGGCGAAGGCGCGACGACGCTCGAATGGAGCCTGCCCAGCCCGCCGCCGTTCCACCAGTTTGAAACGCTCCCGGTGATCGAGGACCACCACGATTACCATGACCACATGCCGCGCGACGAAAAGCCCGCCACGGCATGACCGAGTGGGCGGTCTGACATCGCCCACCCGATAAGAAGAAAACGGGGAGGGGGCGTGCCGTAGAACGGCGCGCTCCCTTCCAGTAAAGACCGACACGAACCGAGACGATGGAAACGCTTCTCACTCCTGCTGCAAGACCGGTCACGATGCCGGCGGATTGGCGTGATTTCTTCACGCTGACCAAGCCGCGCGTGATGACGCTGGTGATCTTCACCGGCATTTGCGGCCTGCTGGCAGCGCCGGGGACGATCCATCCGGTGCTGGGCTTCACCGCCATCCTCGCCATCGCGATGGGTGCCGGCGGTTCCGCCGCGCTCAACCACTGGTGGGAAGCCGATCTCGACGCGGGCATGAAGCGCACCCGGAACCGTCCGCTCCCCTCCGGTCGGTTGCGCCGCGAGGATGCACGCGATTTCGGGATTTTCCTGAGCGCCGTATCGGTCGGGATTATGGGCGTTGCAATCGGGTGGCTTGCCGCCGCCTCGCTCGCGGTGGCGATAATCTATTACGCCGTCATCTACACGATGTGGCTGAAACCCCGCACGCCGCAGAACATCGTGATCGGCGGCGGCTCGGGCGCGTTTCCGCCGTTCATCGGCTGGGTCGCAGTTACCGGCGAGATCACGCTGATGCCGGTGCTGTTGTTCGCGATCATCTTCATGTGGACCCCGCCGCATTTCTGGGCGCTCGCGCTGTTCATGAAGTCCGATTATGCCAAGGTAGGCATCCCGATGATGCCAGTCGTCGCGGGCGAGAAGTCCACCCGCACGCAGATCCTGGTCTACACCGTGCTCCTCGCACCCGTCGCTATCGCGCCGTGGCTCATCGGTGCAACGAGCTGGGTCTACGGCTCGGTCGCGGTCGTGCTGTCGCTGCTATTCCTCGCGCTCGCGATGCCAGTTGGCACCCGCACTCGCGCCGCTGACGACGCGATGAACGAAGAGAAGACACTGTTCAAGTTCAGCATCTACTATCTCTTCATCCTGTTCGCTGCGCTGGTGGCCGACCGGCTCTTGGCGAAAGCTGGCCTGATTTCGGGAGGCTTGTTCGCATGACACCCGAAGAAGAAGCCGAAGTGAAGCGCCGCCAGAAATCGCGCAACTATGTGCTTGGCGGTACGCTGCTGTTCTTCGTCGTATTGTTTTACCTGATCACCATCGCCAGGATCGGAGGCTGAGGATGAACACTGCCGACGCAACCCTCGACGACCGCAACCTGCGTACCGGCGGGCTCGCCATCCTCGGCGCGCTGGCAATGCTCGGGCTCGGCTATGCCGCCGTTCCCCTCTACGACCTTTTTTGCCGCGTCACGGGCTTCGGCGGGACCACGCAGGTCGCGACAGAAGCGCAAGCTAGCGCGGCAGCGCGCGCCGGTGTCGACAAGGAAATCTCGATCCGCTTCGATGCCTCGACAGCCCGTGACGTGCCGTGGATGTTCCGCCCCTCACAGGCGACCGACACAGTGCGTATCGGCCAACGCGACCTGGCGACGTACGTGGCGCGCAACGATGACAGCGTGGCGATCACCGGCACCGCCACCTTCAATGTCGAGCCTGCGCAGGCGGGCAAGTATTTTCACAAGATCCAGTGTTTCTGCTTCACCGAACAGACGCTTCAGCCCGGGCAGGAAGTGAACATGCCCGTGCTCTATTACGTAGACCCAGCGATCCTCGAAGACGATGTGATCGGCGACATTGAGCAGATTACGCTGAGTTACACTTTTCACCGAGCAAAAGAGACCGTAGAGACGGGCTCGTAAATTCTGACACCAGGGACGGAAACGACCACCATGGCTGGCAAAGTAAATCACGACTATCACATTCTCGAACCCGATATCTGGCCGCTGATCGGCTCGATCTCGGCGCTGACCTTCACCAGCGGCATGGTGCTGAGCTTCTACCCCGACCTGTTCGGCGCGGCATCGGACATCGTGATGTGGGCCGGCCTTGCCGGTCTCATCGCCACGTTCTTCATGTGGTTCAAGAATGTCGTAATCGAAGCGCAGCGCGGCGATCACACGCCTGTCGTGCAGTTACACATGCGCTACGGCATGATCCTGTTCATCGCCTCCGAAGTGATGTTCTTCGTCGGCTGGTTCTGGGCGTTTTTCGATTTCGCGCTCTTCCCGACGCCGCTCGAATACGACCCCGAAACAGGCACGACCACCAGCCTGTTCGGTCAGGCGAGCGCGGCCGCCGCAACTCTCGTTCCCGAAGGGATGGAGGTCCTCGACCCCTTCAGTCTGCCGCTGCTCAACACCCTTATTCTGCTGTGTTCGGGTACCACGGTGACATGGGCGCACCATGCTTTGATCCATGGGGATCGCCGAGGCCTCAAGCTGGGTCTGTGGGCGACAATCGGCCTTGGCCTGCTGTTTACATCAATCCAGGCCTATGAGTATGGCGTTGCGCCTTTCGGCTTCGGTGGAAATACCTATTCCAGCGCGTTTTACATGGCGACGGGCTTTCACGGTTTTCACGTGATTGTAGGCACTATCTTCCTCGCCGTTTGTCTTTACCGTGCCTACCAGGGACACTTCACCCCGCGCCAGCACTTCGGTTTTGAAGCGGCGGCGTGGTATTGGCATTTCGTCGATGTGGTTTGGCTGTTCCTGTTCGTCGCAATCTATGTCTGGGGCGGCTGGGGCGCACCGGTGCACTGATGCGCGCGGACGAAAGTCCGACCAACGAGAAAGGGCAGCCCGGCTTGGTCCAGGCTGCCCTTTCTGGTTTGTGCCCGCGGTGCAAACAGCCCACCTTGTTCGAAGCGCCCGCGCGAGTGGCGAAGCAATGCGGACATTGCGGGCTCGATTTTACCGAGCTGGAGCGCGGCGGCAGGTTTGCGGGACTGGTGACCAGCCTCACCGCGGTAGTGCTGATGGCGCTCGCGATCGGTACCGATATGGCTTTCCAACCGCCCTTCTGGCTGCAGGTCGTCTTCTGGGCGCCGGTGACCGTGGCAACGGTGATCGGCGTGCTGCGGATTTACAAGACCGCGCTCCTCTATCGGCAATATGAAATCCAGGCAGAGAAGAACGCACAGTGAAGCGCATTCCGATTATCCCGACCGTGTTGGTGCTTGCCGCCGTCGCGACGATGCTTGCACTCGGAATCTGGCAATTGGGGCGGGCGGAAGAAAAGGCGGATCTTTTGGCGAGATATGAGGCTGCTGCGGCGGCGGACGCCGATGCAGAATTCCCGCTCGAAGGTGATGGCCGAGAAGTGTGGTTCCGTCCATCGACCATCGACTGCCGTGAGGTAATCGGCATCGAAACAGTCGCTGGAACCGCCGAGTCGGGGCAAAAAGGCTGGGCGCAACGGGCCAACTGCTCGGTTGGCAGGGATGCGGAAGTGCTCGTAGACCTTGGCTTCTCGCGCGAAATCGAACCACCGAAGTGGGAGGGCGGTGATGTCACAGGGGTCATTGCTCCGGGGCCGCGCCTCGTCGCCAATCCGCCGGTTGCCGGCCTTCAACCGCTCGCAAAGCCCGACCCGTCCGACCTGCCCAACAACCATCTCGCTTATGCAGGGCAGTGGTTCTTCTTCGCGCTCACCGCGCTGCTGATCTATGGCTTCGCCCTGCGCTCACGGATGAAGAAGCGGGACTAGGGTAGCGCGAAAAACCGCTTGCTTGCCCGCAGGCACCGGCAAGGCTATTCGCACCCGCACAATGGAATATATCTCCACCCGAGGCTCCGCGCCCCCGCTCGATTTCGAAGGCGTCACGCTCGCCGGCCTCGCCAGCGATGGCGGGCTGTACCTGCCGCGCGAATGGCCGCGCCTGACCGAGGACGAAATTCGCGCGCTGCGGGGCAGGCCATATCACGAGCTTGCCGCCACGATCATGCGCCCCTTCGTCGTCGGCAGTCTGACCGACGATGAACTCGATGCGCTGTGCGAGACGGTTTACGGCAATTTCGGCCACGCGGCGGTCACCCCGCTGGTGCAGCTTGACGAGCAGCACTGGCTGCTGGAGCTGTTTCACGGGCCGACGCTCGCCTTCAAGGACGTGGCGCTGCAATTGCTCGGCCACCTGTTCGAAACCTTCCTCGCCCGGCGCGGCGAAAAGATGATGATCGTCGGCGCGACCAGTGGGGACACAGGCTCTGCCGCGATCAATGCGGTGGCAGGGCGCGACAATGTCGAGATCGTGATGCTCCACCCAAAGGGGCGGGTGAGCGACGTCCAGCGCCGCCAGATGACGACCGTGCGCGCGGCCAATGTCTATAACCTCGCGATCGACGGGAGTTTCGACGATGCACAGGCACATGTGAAGCGCATGTTCCGCGATCCGGAAGTCGCGGGAAAGCTGAAGCTCGGAGCGGTCAATTCGATCAACTGGGCACGGCTGATGGCGCAGGTCGTCTATTACTTCTACTCGGCGCTGCAACTGGGCGCGCCCGATCGCAAAACCGCCTATTCGGTTCCGACCGGCAATTTCGGTGACGTGTTTGCAGGATATGTCGCAGCGCAAATGGGCCTTCCCATCGAGCGCCTGATTGTCGCAACCAATGTCAACGATATCCTCCACCGCGCCTTGTCCGAGGGCGACTATTCGGCGGGCGGGGTCACAGCGACAATGACGCCCTCGATGGATATCCAGGTCAGCTCCAATTTCGAGCGGCTGCTGTTCGATTGCGGCGGACGCGACGGTGCGGCGCTGGCCGAACAGATGCGCGGCTTCGAACAGTCGAAGGCGATGCGCCTCACCAATGCCCAGCGCGAGGGGGCGGCCGCGCTGTTCACCAGTATGCGTGCCGACCAGACCGAAACAGCCCGCGCGCTTGCCTGGGCCTATCGCGAGACCGGGCAGGTGATCGACCCGCATACCGGCGTCGGGCTCCATGCCGCGCTCGCCGCGAGCGAGGACGCGCTGGTTCCCGCCGAAGTGCCGCTGGTCACGCTCGCCACCGCGCATCCGGCCAAGTTCCCAGATGCGGTCGAGCGTGCCGTCGGCGTGCGACCTGCGCTTCCGGGCCGGGTCGGCGATCTTTTCGGGCGCGAGGAGCATTTCACCGAGATCGACGGCAGCTATGAGGCGGTGCGCGATTTCGTGCTCGCCAACGCTTCGGCCTGATGGCGACGATCGCGCCCGTTCCGCTGGTGATGGAATGCACCGGGTGGGACGCCTATCGCCTGCTCGATAGCGGCGGCGGGCGCAAATACGAGGCGTTCGGACCCTATGCGTTTATCCGCCCCGAGCCGCAGGCGATGTGGCAGCCGCGCCTTTCCGAGTGGCCCGCTGCCGGTGAATTCGTGCCCGGCTCCGATGAGGATGGGGGCGGGCGCTGGCAACTTGACGAAAGGCTGCCGGAAGGCGGCTGGGAACTCGCCTGGAACGAGGTGAAGTTTGCCGCGCAACCGACGCCGTTCCGCCACCTCCAGTTCTTCCCCGACATGGCCCCGGTGTGGGACTGGATGCGCGATCGGCTCGCGGGATGCAACGATGCCGAGACGCTCAACATGTTCGGCTATACCGGCCTCGGCACGCTCGCCTTGTCCCGCCACGGAAAAGTCACCCATGTCGATGCGTCTAAGAAGTCGGTGGCACAGGCGCGCGAGAATGCCGGCTTGTCGGGCATGGAGGATCGCCCGATCCGCTGGCTGGTCGATGACGCAGCGAAATTCGCCGCGCGCGAGGTGCGCCGGGAGAGGCGATATGACGGGATCATTCTCGACCCGCCCAAATTCGGCCGCGGCCCGAAGAACGAAACGTGGCGATTGGAAGAGGGGCTTCCCGGCCTGATCGGAAACTGCGCCAGGCTTCTCGACGACGAAAGCGCGTTTCTTTTCCTGACCGTCTATGCGGTAAGGATGAGCGCGCTCTCGCTTGCAGGACTGCTGGAAGAAAAGCTTCGCCATCTGCCCGGAACAATCGAGTTCGGCGACCTCGCAGTGCGTGAGGAAGGCGAGGGCGCAAGGTTGCTACCCACAGCGATTTTCGCGCGATGGAGCAATCCCGGCTAAGGGCACCTCATGACCGATTCGCTAACCCTCGAAGTCGCCGATCTCGAAGTCGATGTCCTCACTGGAATCTATTCAGAAGAGACCGGCAAACCGCAGCCGCTGCGCATCACCGTCCAGGCGCGCTATGACGTCGCCGATCGTTACGACGCGGACACGCCGCTGGAAGCGAGCAAGAATTACATGGATCTCAAATTCGCGATGTCCGAGGGCCTGCCAAAGGACGTGCATTTCAAGCTGATCGAGGCGGTGGCGGACCACATTTGCGAAAGTCTGTTCGTGCAGGATCGCAAGGTGCAGGCAGTGACGGTCAAGATCGTGAAGCTCGCCATTGCCGAGGCGAACGAGAAGATCGGGATCACGCTCCACCGCGAAAGGCCCGCCGACTGATGCAGCGCGTGCTCGTCCTCGAAACGCTGCCGGAGAGCGGCATCGAGGCGAGCGCCGAGTTCATGGCGGAGCACCTGGGGGCTGTGAAGTCGATCCTTGATCGCCCCGATACCGAGGCCCTCGCCATTCTGCTGCCTCCTGCGCCGAGAGACCACGATGACTGGCGCCGTGCGCTCGCACGGGATCTCGCCCGAGCGTATGCACCATCGCGGGTCAATGTGGTGGGCGGCACGGGAGAGGCGGCGGAGGCCACGCTCGCATATTTGGCAAATGCGCCCGGTGTGACGGGGCAGTATTGTCCTTGCCATGAGCAATGATGTGACCAGTGGGCCAAGCGAAACGACAGCTCGCAAGCCCGATCTGATTACCGTCGGCGGGGCCGAAGCGCCCTTGGTGGACCGGTTCAAGCGGCAGATTTCGTACCTGCGCCTCTCCGTCACCGATCGCTGCGACTTGCGCTGCTCCTATTGCATGCCCGAGCGGATGAAATTTCTCCCTCGCAAGGAGGTGCTGACGCTCGAAGAGCTGTACGAGCTGGCCTGCGGCTTCATCGATCGCGGCGTCACGAAGATTCGCATCACGGGCGGGGAGCCACTGGTGCGGCGGGATATCATCGACCTGTTCGAAGCGCTCGGCCGCAGGATCGGAAACGGGCTTGAGGAACTGACGCTCACGACCAACGCCACCCAACTCGCATCCCATGCCGACAGTTTGGCAAAGGCGGGAGTGAGACGGGTCAACATCTCGCTCGACACGCTCGATCGGGAGACTTTTGCGAGGCTCACCCGCCGCGACGCATTGCCGCAAGTGCTCGAAGGGATCGCTGCGGCGAGGGAGGCTGGTCTCAGGGTCAAGCTCAATGCCGTGGCGCTCAAGGGCGTGAACGAACGCGAATTGCCCGACATTGTCGCCTGGGGTCATTCGCAAGGCTTCGACGTCACCCTGATCGAAGTCATGCCTTTGGGAGATATCGATGGTGACCGGCTCGACCAGTTCCTCTCCCTTGGCGAGGTGCGCGCGCGGTTCGAGGAGCGCTGGACGCTGACCGATATCGATTATGCCACCGGTGGTCCCGCCAGATATGTCGGAATTGCCGAGACCGGGGGAAGGCTGGGCCTGATTACGCCGCTCACGGACAATTTCTGCGATGGCTGCAATCGCTTGCGGGTGACGGCCACCGGTCAGCTCTACCCATGCCTAGGCGGGGCGGAGCGGGTCGATCTGCGCTCCGCCCTGCGCTCGGATGACCGGGTTCGCAACCTTGCCGAAGCATTGGCGAGGGCAATGCATATAAAGCCCGAACGCCACGGCTTCCGCATGGACGAGCGCGGGGCCGAACCGGCCCAGCCGCGTCACATGTCGGTCACTGGAGGCTGAAAGAGATGGCTGTCACCATCGTTTTTCTCGGACCTCTGCGAGAGATGGCGGGAGAGGAATTGCGCGAGGTCGAAGCGCCGCTCGACTGGGCCGGGCTGCTGCGCGCCGTCGGGCCGGAAATCGCCGAACAGCTGACAAACGAGCGGGTCAATATTGCCTGCGCGGGCCGGGTTCTGGGCGACAAGACCGCCCTCGATGCCGGGGACGGGGACGAGGTTGCGCTGCTCCCGCCGGTGTCGGGTGGCTAGGCTTGTTCTTGAGACGCCGCTCGATGTGCGCCTGCTGGACAAGGGGATAAGTGTCGGCGAGGCGCTCGCCGCATACAACGCAGCCTATCCGGAAGCGGGAGGGACGGTCAGTTTCGTTGGCAAGGTGCGGGGGGGCGACGGGGTGAAAGCTCTCGAGCTTTCTCACTACGACAAGCTAACCCTGCCCGGCATGGTCGATCTCGCCGAAAAGGCTCGCGAGCGATTCGAAGTCGACGGCCTCCTCGTCTGGCACCGCACCGGGATGTTGCATCCGGGCGATGCAATCGTGCTCGTCGCCGCCGCAGCGCGTCATCGCCGCGCCGCGTTCGATGCCGCGGATTTCCTGATGGATCACCTCAAGAGTGCGGCCTGGTTCTGGAAACGCGAGCTTAGCGATGGGGAGTGGCGCTGGATCGAGCCGCGCGCCGAGGATTTCTCCGACCGCGCGCGCTGGGATAGCAAATAAGTCGAGCGACTTTGACTTCGATCAAGGTGGCCTGCGATTCGCTGGGCTAATTCTCCCTTCAACAAAGGAGAAGCCCCATGAGCAAACTCGTTACCGACCATCTCGAGCAAGGAAAGGCCCGCATTGTCGAGGCTCCGAGCCGAAAGATCGAGATCGATCGCAGCTTCGGTCTTCCAACCGCCCTCTATGGTACAACCGTTGGCCTCTACTTCGCCGTTATTGCAATTCTGGCAGCAGGCTTCGGTAATCCGGGACTCACCATTCCGATGGCCATCTTTGCACTTTTCATCGTCGCTGCCTTCGGGGTTCCGGCGCTCTTCACGCGGCTGAAGGGCAATGACAGCAAGCCGCTGACGATGGGCAAGTTCTCGCAAGAGGGCATCGTGACCTACACCGGGCGTCTCGCTCCCCGTGACGCAACCATCCAGATGCTTATTCTGCCGGTGTTGGTCGTCCTTTGGGCCTGCGCTGTAGTGACTATCGCCGCTCTGGTCTGATCGAGGGGCTTGATCGCCAGAAGCGCAATTGTCCTCAGGCTTGAGCAGCCTGGCGCCCGGAGAGGGCCTGAAGGAGCGCGGGATCGAGGACTTCGATCCCGCGCTTTCCTTTGCGTGCGATCGCGCCCGCGTCTTCTATTTCCCGCAGCTTGCGGCTGACGGTCTCGATGGTGAGGCCAAGCATGTTGGCGATTTCACCGCGCGTCAGCGGGAGCTCAAATTCGGTCGCGACATGACAGGGCGAATGGCTCGCAGCTGCGGCGAAATCATGCAGGAGCGCCGCAAGCCGCATCTCGGCGCTGCCCTGCGCGGTCAGCTCCAGCAAGCTGCGGGTTGCCAGCAAGTCTTCCTGGCTCCGCCGCAGCAGCGCGCGGGCGAGTGCGGGATACTCTTCGATGGCGCTCTCGAGATCGCGCCTGGCGAAGGTGCACAGCTTGCTGTCAGTCAGTGCAACGACATCGTGATGCGCGAAGGGAGCGAAGAGTTCCCCGATAAAACCGGAAGGATGGACCAGGGCGAGGATCTGCTCGTTGCCTTCCATATCGATCGCCGAGACTTTCAGCGCGCCCGTCACGAGGGTTGCGCATGCGGCGTCCTCGTCCCCGGCGGCGAACAGCATTTCGCCGCGCTCAAGGGAGCGGGTGCTGCCTGCTCTGGCCAGCGCTTCGCGTTCCTCCTCGGTCAGGACCGAACAGGCTGCGCTGTCCCTTACAGGGCACTGGGAGCAAGCGAGGTTCATTACGAAAGCGTCTCCCAAAGCGAGTTGAGCGTATCGTCTTCGTCATCGAGAAGGGCGGAGACAACAGTGCGAGCGTCATCGATTTCGTCCACCGGCGCAAAGGTGGTTGCCGCGATCGCTTTCAATTGGTCGAGTTCGCTCATCGGCACCGAAGTCTGGCTTCGCAGGGTCGCGAGATCCGCAAGCGCAACCAGTGCAAGCTGCCGTGCGTTCGATTCGATACTGCGTCCACGCGCCTGCGCCACGAGCGTACGCGCTCTCCGCTCGGTCTGCTCGAATTCGAGATGCGCCTCGCGAGCGCGGGCGACGAGTGCGGCAATGTCCCCGGCGGAAGCAACGGGGCGAATCGGCTCCGGCTCAGGCTCCACTGGCGTGAAGTCTCCCTGCGCCCGTTCCAAATCTCGAATTGCGAGCGAAGGATACTTGTCGCTGGCGCCCGCGCATGCGGCAACCAGCGCGCAGGCGAGCAGGGGAGCGATACGGGTTGCGTTAAGGGGCTTCATGACTATTGGCAGGCGTTACCACGATGGAATGGCCCCGCATAGCAGGTGCGCTGGCATAGGCAAAAAGAGTCGCGATTGCGGCGATTTTCTTGGGAGACGAGCGTTGACTTGGCGCAGCGTTTCCCTTAACGGCACCCATCTTTCCGACGCTGCATTCGTGCGGCGCCGCAATACCGTTTGATTGGCGCGGGGCAGTTCGCGCAAAGTCAGACAGCCAAGAGATTGAGAGTAAAGACCATGTTCGCGATAGTGCGCACGGGTGGCAAGCAGTATCGAGTTGCCGCCGGAGACAAGATTGCCGTTGAAAAGCTCGCGGGTGAAGCCGGCGACACGATCACGCTGGGCGATGTCCTGCTGGCTGGCGAAGGCGAGAAGATCGCTGACGCCTCCAAGGTCACCGTCTCGGCAGAAATCATTGCCCAGGCCAAGAGCGAAAAGGTCGTCGTTTTCAAGAAGCGTCGCCGCCACAACTATCGCCGCAAGGCTGGCCATCGCCAGCAGATGACCCTGCTGCGCATCACCGATGTCGGCGAAGGCAAGAAAGCACCGGCCAAGAAAGCTGCTCCCAAGAAGGAAGCTGCTCCGAAAGCCGACACCGAAGCGAAAAAGGCTCCGGCCAAGAAGGCTCCGGCAAAGAAGGCCGCTCCGAAAAAAGAAGCCGCAGCCAAGAAGCCCGCAGCGAAAAAAACACCGGCAAAGAAGGCTCCTGCCAAGAAAGCAGCGCCCAAGGCCGAAGACAAGAAGTAAGGACGCAGACCAATGGCACATAAAAAAGCAGGCGGTTCATCGCGTAACGGTCGCGACTCAGCAGGTCGCCGCCTTGGTGTGAAGAAATTCGGCAGCGAGCAGGTCGTCGCCGGAAACATCATCGTGCGCCAGCGCGGAACGAAGTTCTATCCGGGCACCAATGTCGGCATGGGCAAGGACCATACCCTATTCGCGCTCGAAGATGGTGTGGTGCGATTCCACAAGGGCAAGCAAGCGCGCAAATACGTGTCGGTAGACGCGATTGCGGAAGCTGCCGAATAATCGGACGGTTCGATAAAGGGATCGTCCAGATGGGACGGTCCCAGCCGATCAATCGGCTAACGTAGAGGGAGATGGGGCCGACCCGTCTCCCTCTTGTCGTTTCTCCCTACCAGCCCGGCGAAAGTCCCTTTCGCTGAAATGCAAATGTCATGCATCGTTCTTACAGGGCGACGCGGGACCGATGAGGAGAAGAACCGTGTTCCACCGCAGCGAAAGACTGCTTTTAAGACCCCCCTGGCCCGAAGACTGGAATATCGTCCTCGGCGGCATTGCCGATGAAGGCGTCGTGCGAAACCTCGCCCGTGCTCCGTGGCCTTACAATGCCGAAGATGCGCGCAAATTCGTGAAGCTTCCGGTCGATCCCAAGTATCCGCGTTTCCTCATCACGCGGGCCCGCGATGCTGCTCTTGTGGGCTGCATCGGAATCGATCTGATGCAAGGCGAGCGCGGCGAAGATTCCATAGCGGAGACTGAACTGGGATACTGGATCGCGCGACCGTTCTGGGGGCAGGGATATGCAACCGAAGCGGGCCGCGCGGTGATCGACGTTGCGAAAATGCTCGGTCATGAACGGTTGGTCGCCTCGCACTATCTCGATAATCCGGCCTCGGGTTCCGTCCTGAAAAAGCTCGGCTTCGTGCCGACGGGCAGAGTGGTTGAGCGCCATTCCTGCGGTCGCGGCGAAAAGGCGCCGACCGCTGAATACGAATTGACGCTCGAAGCAGCAGGCGCGGCGCAAGTGTCGCAAGCCGCCTGAACCGCAGAACAGAAGCAAAGAAAAACCCCGGAAGTCTTGCGAGATTGCCGGGGTTTTTCGTTTTACGAGCCGGTTACTCGGCGGGCATCACCGCATCGGAATAGGGGCTTTCCCATTTCTGGATCAGCGCCCGATCATCGTGCTTCCAGGGATGGAAACCGGGCATAACGATGCTTGCCCATTCAACAAACATCCGCCGCATCATTCCGGGTTTCCACCATAGGAAAGCATAAAGCTTGCGCTTCGCCTGCTTCCGGGTGAAGCCGTCCTGTTCAAGCAGGCCGATCGCGTCGCGGATACGATTGCCGAAATATTTCTTGGTGATGAGTGCGGCGACAAGCGCGCGGGTCTTGTAGCGTTTCCACGCGCTCCAGTCCTTCGTCGCGTGCAGCCACACATCGTAGACGAGGCCCTTGTGCTCGATTTCCTCAGTCGCGTGCCAGCGCCATATCTCGGCGGCGACCGGGTCTGCACCTTCGAGATAGTCGGGATATTGCAGCAGGTGGCGGCTGATGATCGCGGCGAAATGTTCGAGCGCGATAGTGATCGCGAGATTGAACTCTTTCGGCCGACCCTCTGTCAGTGCGAGCATCGCCTGGATACCCTGATCGATGCTCTCGACGTTGTAACCATGATCGGAAACCAGTCGGTTGAACGCAACGTGTTCGCGCGTGTGATTGATTTCCTGCGTCGTGAACGCCTTGACTTCGCGCGCCAGCTTCGGCGGCAGATCCGCCCGGAAGTCGCGCAGCGTATCGATGAAAAAAGCCTCTCCGCGCGGCAGGCTCGCCGACACGGAATTGTACCAAGCCGTCGCGACCGGATCGCCCGAGTGCCAGTGTCGCGGCACCATCGCCTCGCGCGGAAAACGTTCGTTGCGCACGATCAGCTCGTGCTCGGCAGGCGTCGCGCTGGTGCGCGCAAGTCCTGCGGAATTCTCGGTTTCGACAGCGGCCCCCTGAGTGGCAGAACGGTCGAGTTTGATCGTGGTCTGCTTGTTCATGTCTTCAGTTTTTATTAGGGATCCAAATTAATGACAAGTCGCAAGAGATTAACGCCCGAGGAGTCGCGCAGTTCCGCCCTTGAAGCTGCACGCGCACTCTTGATCGAAGCAGGGCCGCAGGCGGTCACGCTCAAAGCGGTTGCCGGCCGGATCGGACGGACCCATGCCAACCTGCTCCATCATTTCGGATCGGCATCCGGTCTGCAGAAAGCACTCGCCGAACACCTGGCGAAGACGGTGTGCGAGACGATCATCGAGGCAGTCCATGCGAGCCGCGCCGGGCTTGGTTCGGCGCGCGAAGTGGTAGACCTCGCTTTCGATGCGTTCGACCGCGAAGGCGCAGGCGCTCTCACAAGCTGGATGCTGCTCACCGGCAACGAGGATGCCCTGAACCCGATCGTGTCTACTATCCACGAATTGGTGGACGAGATCGCGCCGGGTGAAGCGGAAACGCACGGAGATGTGATGCACGTCCACAAGGATACGCTCAGTCTCGTGCTGCTGGCGCTGGGGGATGCCCTGATGGGCGCGGCGCTCGCAAAGTCGCTCGGCCTGCCTCGCAACACTGCGCGTGAACGGGCGGCGGCGAACCTCGAAGCCTCGCTCGCTGAATATTACCGCAGCTGACCTAGCCAGCTATTCCCGCGCGCTGCCAATCTGGCAGCGTTTCCGGGTCAAGGTCGGCAACACGAAGGTGATCGACCGCCAGACCGAGATCGGGATAGGCCGTCTTGCGCCGCTTTTCCTCCGACTGGTCGAGCGGGACCACGACCAGCCTCCTGTTGACCTTTTGCCGCCAGTTCATACGCGCGGTGTTTTCCTGCCCGATATAGCAACCCTTGTCGAAGCTGACGCCGTTCAGCTCGACCGCATTTGTCTCGAGCCACAGTATGTCCGCCAGCTCAGCCCGGCCTTCCGGCACGCCGAGCGACAGGCGATGGGCCAGATAAACACCGTCGCCAGCTTCTGCGTCGCTCACCGGACCGATGGCGCGGTGGCCCAGACCCGGCAGTCGCGGATCTGGTGAAGAGCCTTCGAACGGCTCGTCGCCCCAATATGTTGCCAGCGTCTCTTCTCGGGCAATGTCGATCGGTCTGCGCAGGCGATAAAGCGACAGCCGCTTCGCAAGGTCGTCTGCTGCATGTGCTTCGCAATCGAGCAGCACGGCATCGCCTTCCGCCCACACAAAAAAATCGAACATCGCCTTGCCCTGAGCCGAAAGCAGCGCGGCATAGACGGGCAGGTTTCCGCTGACATCGTTGGTGACGAGGCCTTGCAGAAAGGCGCGCACGTCTTCGCCTTCGTCGCGGGGAGAGAGGCGCACGATCGCGCGCGAGGCCAGCCGTTTCGCAGTCATGCAAGACAAATAGGATCGCGGCGCGCTAAGGCAAATGCGCAATGCGCGATTTCGAACTTCTGGCTTTCTCGGGCGGCGGTATCCGCTGCTTCTGGCATGGCGGTTTTCTGTCGGTGCTCGAACAGGAAATCGATCTCGAGCCTGAGATCGTAACAGGCGTTTCAGGCGGCGCGCTTTCGGCAGCGGCCTGGATATCGGGGCGCGAAACGCTGCTTAAAGACCTGATGCGCGAAGCGTTCGGCATCAACGATGCGAATGTCGAGGCATCGTCCCACGGCATGATCACGCCGCATGAAGATCTCTATCGTGCCGTCGTCTCTACTCTGCTCGACAAAGAGGCGTTGCAGCGGATCGCCGATGGTCCGCGATTCGAATTGCTATTGTCCTGCCCTCCGCATCTGATGCCGGGAACAGTGGCGACCTTGCTGTATGGCGCGCTCTACAAGCTCGACGAAGCCATACGTTCCGATCCGCGGCTGGTGTTGCCGGGGAAAGCAGGGCTAGGCGCATGCGTAGCCGATGCCCGTGCGGCTGCACGCGCTGGCACGCTCGTCAATCTAGTTTGCGCTGCGGCGACCATTCCTCCTGTATTCGAGATGTCGCGATGGGGCGGCAGGCGCGTGTTGGACGGAGCATTCGTGAGCAAGGTTCACCTGCCCGATGACCGTCCGCGAAACACGCTCGCATTGCTAACCAAACGCTATGGTAAGCTGAAGGGCAGCGAGCACATTACGTTCGTGTCACCGGGCAACGAAGTTGCCGCCGACAAGATCGACTTTACCGATCCAGACAAAATCGAACTAACGTGGCAGCAGGGCGAGGCCGACGCCCGCCGATGGCTCGTTTCGAACGAAGGTGGTTCAGTCTAGGCGCTGGGCTATCGCGCGGGCCAGCCGTTCGCCCAGGTCCGGCCCCTGTTCGGGATAGAGATAGGGTTCGATCAGCTCCGCCTCCATTACCATCAGCGCGCCGTCCTCCGCGCGAAGCATGTCGATCCGAGCATAGAGGGGAGCATCAAAGGGAAGGGCAGAAACGATCGCTCCGGCCGCGCAAGCTTCTTCGGGCGAAGGCTCGAGCTTGGTTTCGGTACCGCCATATAGCGACTGGATGCGATAATCGCCGTCTGCCGGCAGCTTTCGAAGCGCATGGCTCAGGTCGCCGTCGATGAAGATAAAGCTAAGCTCGCCCTCCTTTGCAATCGCGGGAAGGTAGGGCTGGATCATCGCGCGGTGACCATATCGCCACTGCGGATTGGGTAACGCCTTGCGGTCGATCAGTTCCTGGTCGAGCGCGCCTGCGCCAACCTGGCGCTTCACCACCAACCGTTCACAGTCGAAATGCTCGAATGCCTCTTCGAGTTCGTAACGGGATACACTGTGGCGCCACAGGGTCGGGACTGTTGCCGCGCCCCGCTCTGCAAGGTCGCGCAAATAGGTCTTGGTAGCATTCCAACGGACGACCTCCGGCGAATTGCACACCGAAATGCCGCGCGATGCCAGCGTGTCGAGCCGCGCGACAAACGCATCGGGCTTGTCCTGATAATTCCAGGCGGTGCCCAGCATCACGAGATCGAGCCCCTCGAAATCTTCGAGCGGCGCTTCCCAGTCGATCACATCCATTTCAAGCCCGCGCGTTTCGAAGGCCGGTGCCAGCGCGGCGATCATAAGATCGTGCTCATACGCATCGCCTCGGCGCCGGTCACCGTCACCGGGCAGAGTGGTCTCGCAGGCAAGGAATCCGATTCGCCTCATCGCCAAGCGGCATATGAGCGCGCGGCGGGACTGGAAAGCCCTTGCAAGCGTCCCTATGGGAACGCGCATGACCGAAACGCTCACGATCCGCCGCCCCGACGACTGGCATCTTCACTTTCGCGACGGTGAGGTGATGCGCGGTGTCGTACCCTACACGGCGCGACAGTTTGCCCGGGCGATCGTTATGCCGAACCTCACCCCGCCGGTGACGACCGCCGCAATGGCCGCTGAATACCGCGAGCGGATTCTCGCCGCCGTGCCTGAAGGTTTGCGGTTCACGCCGCTGATGACCTGCTACCTCACCGACACGACCGATGCGGAAGATCTCGTGCGCGGCGCAGCCGAAGGCGTGTTTACGGCCGCCAAACTCTACCCCGCCAACGCGACGACCAATTCCGCGCACGGCGTGAGCGATGTCGCGAAGATCTACCCCGTGCTCGAGCGCATGGAGACCGAAGGCGTCATTCTGTGCGTCCACGGGGAGGTGACCGATAGCGAGATCGACGTGTTCGACCGGGAGGCCGAATTCATCGAGCGCCACATGCGTGCGATTGTGCGCGATTTTCCCAGGCTCAGGGTCGTGTTCGAGCACATCACCACCGCTGATGCCGCCGAATTCGTGCTGGGACAGGGCGTCAACGTTGCAGCGACGATCACCCCGCAGCACCTCCACATCAACCGCAACGCGATGCTGGTCGGCGGTATCCAGCCGCACAATTACTGTTTGCCGGTCGCCAAGCGCGAAACGCACCGTCTGGCGCTGAGAAAGGCGGCGACCTCGGGCAATCCCAAGTTCTTCCTTGGTACCGACAGCGCGCCGCATCTGCGTTCGGCCAAAGAGACTTCGTGTGGGTGTGCGGGTATCTTCAACGCACCCTACGCACTCGAAAGCTATCTCAAGGTTTTCGAGGAGGAGGGCGCACTCGATACATTTGAGGGTTTCGCCTCGCTCCACGGTCCGGCCTTTTACGGCCTTCCTGTAAATGAGGAAGAGATCACGCTCGAACGCGCCGAGGTTACAGTGCCGGCCAGCCTGCCGCTCGCGGGCGAAGAGATCGTTCCGTGGCACGCGGGCGAGGTGCTCGGTTGGCGGATGAGGGGTTAGGCGGAAGCCTTCGCGCGGCGGCTTTTCGACCACAGATCGGCAACGAAGATCGCAACGGCGGCCCAGATCAGCAGGAAACTGCCGAGCTGAGCAGGCTTCAGTTCCTCGCCAAACACCGTCAGACCGAGGATGAAAACGATAGTCGGCGCGAGATACTGAATGAAGCCGAGGGTCGAGTAGTTCATTCGCTTGGCCGCGATCGCAAACAGCAACAATGGCACAGCGGTGACCACGCCGGAAAACGCGATGGCTGCGCTCAGCCAGAAACCGGTCCCGAAGGATGGACCTGCGGGACTCGCCGCATACCACCAAGCGATCCCGCATGCCGGGAGCAACAGTATAGCGCTCTCGATCGTAAGGCCGGGGAGCGATCCCACCGGAACCTGTTTACGAACAATGCCATAAAGGCCGAAGCTCAATGCTAGCGTGAGGCTGATCCAGAGCGTCGTGAGGGCGCCGACGGCCAGAAGCGCAACGGCGCTCGCCGCAATGGCGACTGCGAGCCACTGCCATTTGGATAGGCGCTCTCCGAGCAGCAGCGTGCCGAGCAGCACGTTGAGCAGGGGATTCAGATAATAGCCGAGGCTCGCGGCGTAGACCTGCTCCTGCATGATCGCCCAGATGTAAACGAACCAGTTGATCGCGATCAGGATCGCGCTCGCCAGCAACGCCAGCATCGTGCGCGGGTTGGTAACCGCCTCGCGCAAAGCGGGGAACTGCTTCCGGAGCGCTACGATCAAAAGGCAGAATGGCAATGTCCAGATGATGCGCCAGCCGACGAACTCGAAGGGCGGCACGCTGGTGACGAGCAGCAGGTAGAGCGGCAGGAAACCCCAGATGATATATGCGCCCAGCGCCGCCGGGAGGCCGGAGGGCTGGGAGCTGCTTTCAGCGCCAGGGATCGCAAGAGAGGTCGCCATTAGCATCCGCCACTAGGCCGCGCGCACGTGCGGCGCAAGCACGGCGACTGCGCTCAAACCCGACAGGAAAACTGCCCTGAACCTTAACGCTCGCTTTCGGGCTGGATTGCAGCCTGTTCAGGTTTACTCTTGTATAGATGAACAACAAGCTTGGGTGGCGCGGGGTTTCCTCCCCTTTGCCCGCGTTGCCCTTCCAAACTTGGGCCCTTCCCACCAAAGGCCCGGGCGCGGCAACCACCAGCCGCGGAAAGCGCTCTCGTGCCCCATCGGCACGGGGGCGCTTTCATTTTCGCTCTCCGAGAAAGGAGGATGTTAACCTTGTTCGGGCAGGGGCAGGGCGTGGAGATGCATCGATCCCTGAGCGCGCTTGCAGCGCTTTGCGCTGTAGCTGTGCTGCCGTCGTGCAGCGACGAGCTTCCTGCCGTGGCCGAGCCGGACATCGTCGCCACCGATCCGCTGCTCGCGCGCGCGCTCACCGATCCGCTGATGGTCGATCCCGATCTTGCGTATCGCAACGAAGCCAATGCCGCCGTCACCATACGCTACGACCACCCCTTGCCACCCCTTACCGCAACGGATGAACTCGCCGAAAGTGCGAGCAATCTCGCGCGCGTAAAATTGCTTGAAGACGGCCCCATCCCGGAGCTGCCGCTTCCGGTGAGCGATACCGTGCCGAACTTGTCGAACATCACGGGCGCGCGTGCATTGGTCGAACAAGTCGGCGGACCTGCCGATTGCGCCTCACGGCTCGAAGACGATATTGGCTGGGCAGCGCAAATGCCCGGCCCTTCCGCGATCATGCCGCACGGAATGACCCAGCAGGCAGCCGGCGTCGAGAGTGCTGCGTGCTCTATGCGCGTCGTGCGCTATCTCACGCCCGCAGCGATGGACAGTGTCATGCAGTTTCACCTTGCGCTCTCCGACAGGGCGCGGCTGGGTCCGGTCGTATACGATAGTCCCGAGCGCGCGATCGTCGGCAAGGGGCGCGAGGAAGCACTGGTCGTTCACGTCCGTCCGGGCTCCGGAGGACTGACCGCGGTCGATCTCATCTATTGGAAGAAGTGAGCCGCTCTAGTCCTTGACGCCAATGGCAATATTGGCGCGCGGCTGCTCCATCTCCGTACTGGCAACCGGATAGGCGCAGTAATCGGCGGCGTAAAAAGCTGCGGGACGATGATTTCCCGAAAGGCCGATACCGCCGAACGGCGCCGAAGAGGAGGCGCCGTTGGTCGGGCGGTTCCAGTTGATGATCCCTGCGCGGATGTTGGCCCAGAAACGGGCATAATCCTCGGGCGACCCGCCGATCAGCGATGCGGACAAACCGAAACGTGTATTGTTTGCCTCGGCGATTGCGGCATCGAGATCCGGTACGCGGATAACCTGAAGGATCGGACCGAACAGTTCGATATCGGGCCGGTCGGGAATGTCGGTGGTGTCGAGGATGGCAGGCGTCAGGAAAGGCTTGTCCGGATCCGGCCGGCGCAAGTGCGTCAGCGGTTTGCCGCCCGCAGTGACGAGCGCAAGAAAACTCTCGCTCAGCCGGTCGGCCGTGTCGTTGTCGATCACCGGCCCCATGAAGGGCGCAGGCTCGCTCAATGGGTCGCCGACAATCAGGCTCTTCGCCAAAGGAAGCAATTCCTTCATGAGCGGCTCGACCATGCTTTCTACCACGATGAGGCGGCGTGCGGCGGTGCAGCGCTGCCCGGTCGTCGTAAAGGCGCTTTGCACTATCAGAGCGGCAGCATCCTTCACCAGCGGCGTATCGGTGACGACGATCGGATTGTTGCCACCCATTTCGAGCGCGACGATCTTGCCCGGATTGGCCGCGAGCTTTCGATTGATCGCTATGCCGACTTGCGCTGATCCGGTGAATAAAACTCCATCGATACCGGGATGCGCAACCAGCTTCTTGCCCTCGTCGGGCCCACCGATCACGACTTGCACGACGTCTTCAGGGATCTTGGCCTTGTGGAAACACCGGACGAGCGCGGCACCGACCGCCGGTGTTTTTTCCGAAGGTTTGAACAGGATCACATTGCCGGCGATCAGCGCCGGAACGATATGACCATTGGGCAGGTGTGCAGGGAAATTGTAAGGGCCGAGAACCGCCATTGCACCGTGCGGCTTGTGCCGCAGCGCTGCCGTTCCGTTCAATGCGCTATCGAGCTTCTTCTTCCCCGTGCGTTCGGCATAGGCGGTGATCGAAATCTCGACCTTGTTGATGACGGCATCGACCTCTGTCTTTGCTTCCCACAAGGGCTTGCCGGTTTCTCGAGCGATCAGTTCTGCAAGCCCGTCCGCTTCCGCGCGCACTTCATTGGCGAACCGGCGGACCATCTCCATCCGGTTGGCGAGAGGGCGCGCGGCCCATTCCGGCCAGGCCTTGCGGGCGGCGCTGACCGCAGCA
Source organism: Erythrobacter sp. THAF29 (assembly GCF_009363635.1). Taxonomy (GTDB): domain Bacteria; phylum Pseudomonadota; class Alphaproteobacteria; order Sphingomonadales; family Sphingomonadaceae; genus Erythrobacter. The sequence continues at coordinate 1,422,914 of NZ_CP045392.1, forward strand.
GCGACATCGGTGTGCTCGCCGCGCCAGAGTTCCTCTCCAGTCGCGGGTTCATATGAGATCAGGGTGTTGTCACTCATTGTATTGTCGTTGCCCGTCTCGCACATTCCCCATCCGGCGACGCGCGCTTCGTGGCGGCCCGCTCGGTCCCGGAAAATCCGGTACTGCGGAACATAGTGAAAAGATAGGGCAAACGCGAATTTAGATCCGAGTCCGGAGAGCTAATCTGCGTTTGTATGACCCGCAGGAGATGGCGGTTCGCCGTGGGCAGCGCTCATGCGGCGCAGCGCGGCTACCTTGTCGTGGAGCGGGCCCCAATCGTCACGCTGGTCGATCGCCGACCAGATCGCCTCCACTTCCTCGATCAGCATGGATTGCGGCCCCGGGTCGGACCAGTATTCGTGCGCGGCATCGGTGGGCGTGTAGGCGGCTAGGGCATCGGCGAGTTCGCCCTCCAGTTTTCTTCGCCCGGCGCGATGGGCGAAGAAAAACGCATCGGGTCCCTGTCCGCTTTCGCGCATCGCCTGTTCGCACATGGCTACAAGCCGCGTGTCTTCCTCCACCCCGCGCTGCTCGACGCCGAGCCGCCAGCACCACCGGCGCGCCACCGCCTGCATGTAGAGCGGGCCGAATCTGTTCATCGCCGCAACCAGCGGCTCGGTTTCGGCGAGCAGGCGCAGCGCGACCGCAAACTGCCCGCAATTCCAGTGGATCGCCTCGGGCTGGCGACCGAAGGCATAAAGGCCCGCATGGTCGAAATAGGCGGCGGTGAAGCCCGGATCCCATTGCGGCAGCCAGCGCCACGGTCCGTAATCGAAGCTTTCGCCGGTCACGTTCATGTTGTCGGTGTTGAGCACCCCGTGGACGAATCCTGCCACCATGTAGCTCGCGGCAAGATCGGCGAGGCGCTCGATCACCTGGTGCATCAGGATCACCGCCGGCTCGTCGCGGCCCGGCGCATCGTCGGGTGGGAGCGGGCCGGGAAAATGCCTTAGGCAATAGTCGACCAGCTCCTCCATGTGGTCCCGCTCCTCGAATGCGAGCAGGCGCTGGAACGTGCCGATGCGGATATGCGAGTGGCTGAGGCGGACCATCGCAGCGGACCGGGTGGGGGAGGGTTCGTCGTCGCGCATGAGCTGCTCGCCCGTCTCGATCACGGAAAAGGTCTTGGACGTGTTGGCCCCCAGCGCCTCGAGCATTTCGGTCGCGAGGATTTCCCGAACCGCTCCCTTGAGCGTCAACCGGCCGTCTCCCGCGCGGCTATAGGGGGTCTGGCCCGATCCTTTAGTCCCGAGGTCGAGCAGGCGGTCATCGCCGTCGCGCATCTGTGCGAACAGAAATCCGCGGCCATCCCCGATTTCGGGATTGTACACGCGGAACTGGTGCCCGTGATAGCGCAACGCGAGCGGCTTTTTCAGGTTGTCGGGCAGCGGCTCGAACCGGCCGAAATGCTTCGCCCATTCGGCATCGCCCAACTGATCGAGCCCCACGGTCCTTGCCCACCGGTCGTTGCGGAAACGCACCTGCGTCTGCGGAAATTCGGCAGCCTCGACCGGATCGCCGATCCAGTCTGCAATTTCGAGGATCGCGGGGTCGGGGCGGTATCGGGAAGGTTGCGGTTCGGCGCGCATCCCGCGATAGTGGGGGCAAGCAGAGGCGGGTGCAAGCGTGCTCGCCCGAATTCTTTCCGAGGGAACATCGCCGCCGATGGCAGCCAAATTCGAACACCGGACCTGGACCAGCGCGGACGGGCTCGAACTGCATTACCGCGACTATCCCGGCCCCCAAGGCTATGACGGCCCGCCGGTCCTGTGCCTTCACGGCCTCACTCGCAATGCGCGCGATTTTGCCGCGCTCGCCGATCACCTGAGCGAGACGCGGCGGGTCATCGTGCCCGAAATGCGCGGGCGGGGGATGAGCGATTACGCGCCCGATCCATCGACCTACAATCCGGCGCAATATGTCGCCGATGTCGAAAAGCTCCTCGCCGAGCAGGGTATCGACCGGTTCATCGCCATCGGAACGTCGATGGGCGGCCTGATGACGATGATGCTCGCCGCAGCCCGGCCCGGCCGTATCGCGGCCGCCGTCCTCAACGATATCGGGCCGGAAATCGAACCGGCCGGGATCGAGCGGATTGCAGGATATGTGGGGCAGGGGGGCAGCTATCCGACATGGATCCACGCGGCGCGCTCGCTCGCAAAGGTGCATGGCGAGGCGTTTCCCGATTTCGATCTCGACCAATGGCTCGAAATGGCAAAGCGAACACTGATCGTGAGCCAGAACGGGCGGATCACCTACGATTACGACATGGCGATTGCCGAGCCCTTCAAGCAACCGGGAGGGGCGGCTCCGGCCGATCTGTGGTCGGCTTTCGAGGCACTGCGCGGTGTTCCGATGCTGCTGGTGCGCGGCGAGCTTTCCGACCTCGTATCGCCCGAAACGGTGCGGCGGATGGAGGAGATCAATCCGGCGATGAGGACGGTCACGATCCCGCGCGTTGGCCACGCACCGACCCTCGACGAACCCGAAGCCCGCGCCGCGATCGACACGCTTCTGGCCGACATAAAATGAGCGAGAAACCCAGGGTGCTCCACTGCCACTCGACCTTCGCGGCAGGCGGGAAGGAAGTGCGCACGGCGAAGCTCATCAATGCATTCGGCAAGAAGCTGTCGCACCACATCGTCTCTGCCATGCCGGAAGAGATGGGAGCGCGGGCACTGATCGATCGCCAGCGAAGCGAGGTCGGCTATCCTGCGGATTTCCCCTCGCTTACGGGTAAGCCGACCCCCGGCCGGCTGGTCGAGATCGCGCAGGCGCTCAAGCCCTACGATCTCATCCTCACCTACAACTGGGGAGCAATGGACGTGGTGCTTGCGCACACAGTGTTCGCCCGGCAATTCGATCTTCCGCCGCTGATCCACCACGAAGACGGCTTCAACGCCGACGAGGCGGATCAGCTCAAATGGACCCGCAACTGGTTTCGCCGTGTGGCGCTCGGCCGGACGCATTCTCTGGTTGTCCCGAGCCAGACGCTTGAGAAAATCGCGGTCGATGTGTGGAAACAGCCGCGAGAGCGCCTCGTTCGCATACCCAACGGCATCGATACTAAAGCGTTCGCGAAGAGGCCCGATCCGGGCAAACTGCGCCTCGTCAAGCGTGAGGGCGAACGCTGGGTTGGTACGCTCGCAGGACTACGCGGCGTCAAGCAATTGCCGCTCCTGGTTGAGGCGGTAAGCAGATTGCCGGAGAACTGGCATCTCGTAATTCTCGGCGACGGGCCGGAGAAAGACGCGATCCGGCAGGCGGCGGTCGACCACGATATCGCGCACCGGGTGCACTTACCCGGTGCCATCGAGGATCCGTCAAAGGTAGTCGGACTGTTCGATGTTTTCGCTCTATCGTCAAAGTCAGAACAATTCCCGCTATCGGTGGTGGAGGCAATGGCTGCGGGGCTGCCCATTGCCGCTCCCGAAGTGGGCGATGTGAAAGACATGGTGTCCGAGGCGAACCGTCCCTTCATCTGCATCCCCAACGATGCTGGTGCGCTGGGCGCGATGCTTGCCGAACTGGCCGGAGACGATGAACGGCGCAAAGATATCGGCGCCGCGAACCGCGAAAAAGCGCGGGCGCAATTCGACATTTCGAATATGGTCGAACGGTATGGCGAACTCTATTCCGCCGCGCTGAGAGACAAGTGGACCGGGCCGCGATAGGCTTGCTTGGCACGATTGCTTAACCCGGCGTTCAACTCGCAGCCGCCAATTCAGGCGGGGAGAGCCGCAGCCGCCGGGCGAACGCGGCATTGCGGAAGGTTGCGCGCCAGCCTAAAGACCCCCGCAAACACGTTAACTGCATGAGGAATGGCCCCCGTGGCGCTCACTCCAACCGGTTCGAACATCACCGATCCCAAGAAAAAGCCCGACGACGACGCGATGGCGCCGGAGGACGAAATCCTCATGCGCGAAATCGACGAGGCGGTGCGTCAGGACGACACCGCCGAGTTCTTCAAGAAATACGGCGTCGCGCTGGGAGGCGGGCTCGCGCTCTTGCTGGCGGCATTTGGCGGATACCTCATCTGGGACAGCTACAACGAGGGCAAGCTCGAAGAGCAGTCCGAAGTGTTGGTCCGCGCGCTCGATCAGTCGCAAGCCGGCGATTTCGCTGCGGCCAGCGAGACCGCAGAAACCCTGCTCGAATCCGGCGAGGCTGGCCCGCGCACTTCGGCGCGGTTTCTGCAGGCTGCAGCCGCATTGGAGCAGGAGAACACGGCAAAAGCGGTCGAAATGTACGCGATGATCGCAGCCGATGAGGACGCTCCGCCTGCCTTACGCGATCTCGCTCGTATTCGCGAAGTCGCAACCAATTTCGACGATCGCGACCCGGCGGACGTGATCGCAAAGCTTGAAGGCCTGGCCGTGCCGGGCAATGCCTTTTTCGGCAGCGCGGGCGAGCTGGTCGCTATCGCCCATCTCGAAGCGGGTGACCGCGCGCAGGCTGGCGCGCTTTTCGCCGCCATCGCAAAGGATGAAGAGGTGCCCGAGACGCTGCGTTCACGCGCGCGCCAGATGGCAGGGCTGCTCGGCGTCGATGCGATCGAGGATGTCGATCAATTGCTGGAAGACGAGGGGATTGATCCGGAAGCGGGCCTCGGTCCGCTCGAAGGGGGCGCTCAAGGGCAGTGATGCCTGGGAGCGAGGGACACGTGAATTTGGACGGACGAATGATGAATAGCTTTACCCGAGTGAAAGCTGCACTGGTTGCAGGCGCGTTTGCGATGCTCGCCACCGGCTGTGCTGGCGATGGCAAGCGTACCACGCCGACGGTCGGCGAGCGTATGCCGATCCTCAGCCGCATCGAAAGCGGTGCACAGGTCGATCCGGCGCTCGCGGGGATCAGCGTCGTTCTACCCCCTGCGGTGGAGAACGCCGAATGGGCGCAGGTCGGTGGTTCGGCGAGCAAGTCCTACGGCCACCTCGCGCTTGCAGAAAACCCGTCCAAGGTGTGGACCGCGCGGGTCGCGGGTGCCAGCAACCGCGAACGGCTCGCGGCCGCCCCAGTAGTAGGAGGCGGTCGGCTTTACGCGGTCGGCTCGGACGGCAGCATTTCCGCCTTTGACAAGGATACGGGCTCACGCATCTGGATCGTCTCGCCCGAAATGGAAGACGACATGCGCCCCAGCGCATTTGGCGGTGGGGTGAGTTATGACAATGGCCGCCTCTACGCGACGAATGGAGCGGGCGAGGTGAAGGCGCTCGACGCTGCGACGGGCGAAGAAATCTGGAAGGTGAAGCCCGCAGGCCCGCTGCGCGGAGCCCCGACCATCGCTTTCGGCCAGATTTTCGTGATGACCCAAGACAACCAGATCATCTCGTTGAGCTCACAGGATGGCTCGCTGGTCTGGGATGAATCCGGCTCGAGCGCGCAATCGGGCGTATTCGGCGTTGCCGCTCCGGCCGCGGGTCAGGGCACGGTGATCGCGGGTTATTCCTCCGGCGAACTCAGCGCCTATCGCTACGAGAATGGCCGGACCCTGTGGGCAGACGCGCTTGCGCGGACCAATATCTCGACCCAGGTCGGTTCGCTGACCGATATCGATGCCGATCCGATCATCGATTCAGGCCGCGTCTACGCGCTCGGACAGGGTGGCCGCATGGCAGCCTACGAGCTCGTGACCGGCCAGCGCATCTGGGAATTGAACCTCGCAGGAATCTCTACCCCGGCAATTGCCGGCGAGTGGATTTTCACGCTGACCAACGATGCGCGCCTTCTCGCCATCGCGCGTTCGAGCGGACGGGTGCGGTGGATCACTCAGCTGCAGGGCTTCCGCGACGTAGAGGACAAGAAAGGCCCGATCTTCTGGACCGGCCCCGTGCTCGCGGGCGGTCACCTGTGGGTCGCAAGTTCGCGCGGTGAAATCTGGCGGGTCAGCGCGGGCGAAGGTTCGGCGCAGATGTTTGCGGATATCGACCAGCCGGTAAGCCTGCCGCCGGTCGTTGCCGGAAACATGCTCTACGTGCTCGACGACAGCGGAACGATTCACGCCTGGCGTTGAGCCGGAGAGCGGCATTCAAGCACCGAAATTAACCTCTTGTGGGCCGCTGTCCCGCAGGCGGACGCGCTCGGATATGCGCAAGGGCTGTTAACCCTTTTGCGCTAGGGCGTCAGCCGCGATGAGCGCAGATGCACATACCATCCCGGTGGCAGCGAAACCTGCTTTGCCCAAAAGTGATGTGTCGGCAGGCGTGGGCCTTGCCGGACTGCTCGGCTTGTTCGGGTGGATCCTGTTTTGCCGCAATTACCCGGTTTTCGCCGAATGGGCGGGGCTGACGGGCGCGCTTTCGCCGGAGCGCGGCGTGCTTTCCGGACCTTACGCAGCCGTTGCCGCGATGCTGTTTACGGCAAGTCCGATGGCGGTGTGGTCGGTTCTGGTCGATCGCGTGCACCTGCGTCCTTCGACCGGGATCGACTGGAGCCTGAAGCGCCCGCCTTCCAAAGCGAACCCGATAACCTTCGTAAAGCTGGTCGGGCTGTGGGCGACCTTCGCTATCCTCGCGGCACTCTACGGCCTGTGCCGCTGGTATTGGGATGGGCAGTATCTCTTCGCGATGGAAGTGCTTACGGCTGCGGTATTCCCGCTGGTGGTGCTCAGCATTCCCTACGTCGCCTGGCTCGATCGCCATATGGTCGAGCCGCGCGACGCCGCATGGCATTTCGGCGCGCTGCTCTTGGGTCAGAATGGCTGGGAAGTCGAACAGGTGAAAAAGCACTGGCGCGCCTGGATTATCAAGGGGTTCTTCGGCGCTTTCATGATTTCCATCCTGCCGCCCGGCTTTGCCTATGTGGTCGAGGCCGATCTTGCGACAATCGCTAGCAATCCTGTCGCGCTCGGCATGCTTTGCATTACGTTGCTTTTCGTGATCGACGTGCAGATCGGAACGGTGGGCTATCTCTTCACCCTGCGCCCGCTCGATGCGCATATCCGATCCGGCAACCCCTTCGTCGCCGGATGGCTCGCCGCGCTGCTGTGCTACCCGCCTTTTGTGTGGGGGCTGATCGGCTCGAATAACCAGGTGCTGAGCTACGAAAGCAATGTCGAGGGCTGGGGGTACTGGCTCGCCGGCAATGAACCACTGCTCTGGGCGTGGGCTGCATGGCTCGTCTTCCTCACGGCAATCTATGCATGGGCAACGGTCGCCTTCGGCATCCGCTTCTCGAACCTCACCTATCGCGGGGTGCTGACCAACGGGCCCTATCGCTTCACGCGGCACCCGGCCTATCTATCGAAGAACCTCTATTGGTGGTTCTCGGTCATGCCGTTCCTCGTCACCAGCGGATCGAGTGCAGACATGATCCGCAACACCTTCTTCCTGTTGGTCGTCAACGCGATCTATTACTGGCGCGCTCGTACCGAAGAAGCGCATCTCCTTGCCGAGGATCCGAAATATCGCGAATATTACGACTGGATGGAGGAATACGGCCTCATCACGGCGCCGCTCGCGCGAGTGAAACGTCGGTTGTTCGGCCGGGGCGGAGTCGACGGCGAGGGTGCGATCCAGCCCGCCGAATAGGGTTCACATTAGCGGCGAGCCTTCGTCCGCCTCGAACTTCAGGACCTGCTGGATAGACACGTCGAGCCCGGCGAGCGCCTTCTGAAACGCGGCCATGTGCGGGGTCTGGAAATGTGCGGCCAGCGCCGCATCGTCGACCCACTTCTCCGTGATGCGAAGCAGCGTGGGGTCGAGGATATCCAGCGCATAGGCATATTCGACGCAACCTTTCTCGGCGCGAGAGGCTTCGATCATCGCGGTGAGTGCCTCGCGGCCCGCCTCGAGCGCGTCTTCGCCCAGCTTGGCCGTTGCCAGAACAATCACCATCGCCGCTCTCCCGTCAGAAGCTGTACTTATAGACCCGGCTAACGTCGCCGCCCCACTCGCCGTGATACATGTCGAGAAGGCGCTGCGCAGGCACCTTCCCTGTGCTCACGATTTCGTCGAGCGTCTCGAGGTAGCCCGTCTCGTTGTCGCCGCTCGGATTCAGTTTGCCGCGCGAGGCGAGGCCTTGATGCGCGATCTTGAGCGCCTCGCGCCCAAGATCCTGCATCGTCCCGCCACCTGGAAGTTTGGTATCGAGCGCGAGCTTGGGAACCTCGTTGCGCAGCCGCTCGCGTTCTTCCATCGACCAATCCTTCACGAGATCCCATGCAGCGTCGAGCGCACCCTGATCGTAGAGCAGGCCGACCCAAAACGCGGGAAGCGCGCAGATGCGGCTCCACGGACCGCCATCGGCACCGCGCATTTCCAGAAAGCTCTTAAGGCGCACTTCGGGGAAGGCGGTCGACAGGTGATCCCACCAGTCGCTCGCTGTCGGACGTTCGCCGGGGAGTGCCTCCAGCTTGCCATCCAGGAAGTCGCGGAACGATAGCCCTGCGGCGTCGATGTAATTGCCGTCGCGAAAGACGAAATACATCGGCACATCGAGCATGTATTCGGCCCAGCGATCGTATCCGAAGGCGTCCTCGAACACGAAGGGCAGCATTCCGGTGCGGTGCGGATCGGTGTCCGACCAGATGTGGGAGCGATAGGAGAGGTAGCCATTGGGCTTGCCTTCGGTAAACGGCGAATTGGCGAAGAGCGCGGTTGCTAGCGGTTGCAATGCGAGGCCGACGCGGAACTTCTTCACCATGTCCGCTTCGGATGAATAGTCGAGATTGACCTGGATGGTGCAGGTCCTGAGCATCATGTCGAGCCCGAGATTGCCGACGCGCGGCATGTGCCGCATCATGATCTCGTAGCGGCCCTTTGGCATCACGGGCAACTCTTCGCGCGTCTTGTCGGGCCACATGCCGAGGCCGAGAAAGCCGATATCGAAACGATCCCCGATCTGCTTCACCTGCGCCAGATGTCGTCCCGTTTCGTTGCAGGTTTCGTGCAGGGATTCGAGCGGTGCGCCGGAGAGTTCGAGCTGCCCTGCCGGTTCCAGGCTGACCGTACCGTCATCGCCCTTCATCGCGATGACGTTCCCGTTTTCCTCGACCGGTTCCCAGCCGAACTGGGTGAGGCTCATCAGGATGTCGCGGATACCGCCTTCCTCATCGTAGGAGGGGGCATGCCTGTCCGACCGGCGATAAACGAACTTTTCGTGCTCGGTGCCGATCCGCCAGTCGGATTTCGGCTTTTCGCCGGAAATCATCGGCGCGAGCAATTGCTCGCGGCTTTCGATCACCGGCTCATCGGCGGCTGAGGCTTCGCGCGTGCTCATATCGGTGGCCCTACGCAACCGATTTGGGGGAGGGAAGCGCAAAATGCATTTTGTGCAATGAAGTCAGCCTTCACCCTGCCAATCGCCTGCCGTCGCCATCCATACCGAAAGCGCCGAAATTGCAGCAGTTTCGCCGCGCAGGATGCGGGGGCCGAGCGTGATGGCTGTGCTCGAAGGGTGGTTGCGAACAGCCTCGCGTTCGGCGCTGTCAAACCCGCCTTCGGGCCCGATCAGGATTCCGACGGGACCCGAATTGTACCGAAACGCCCCGGCTGCTGGCATCCCGCCTTCCTCGTCCGCAAAGAACAACCGGCGTTCGGAAGGCCAGCTTTCGAGCAAGGCGCTTAGCTTCACAGGTTCGGTAATCTCGGGCAAGGCGGTGCGGGCGCACTGCTCTGCCGCTTCGACCGTGATCGTCTTCGCGCGCACCATGTTGAGCTTGTCCGCGACGCAGCGACGGGTGACGACCGGCTGAATTCGCGCCGCGCCGAGCTCGGTCGCTTTCTCGAGCAAGAGGTCGAAGCGATCCTTCTTGAGCAGGGCTGGGCAAAGCCACAGGTCGGGCACTTCTTCACGCTCGCGCAGGCGCTCGAGGACCGTCACGTCAACGCGGCGTTTTTCGACCTGCCCGACCCGTGCGGCCCACTCGCCCGACACGTTGTCGCACAGGATCACCGTGTCGCCTTCGCGAACCCGCATCACTTTGCCGAGGTAATGAGCGTGCTGGCCTTCAAGCGCGAAGGTACGGCCTTCGCCCAATTCGTCATCGACGAACAGGCGCGGGGCGCTTCGCGGCGGCCATGCTGGAGTGGCGGGCATGGCTTCCCACTAGGCGTGGTGGAGGCTAGGGAGCAAGCCATGAGCGCGCGGATATGCCAGTATTACATCGCTGTCGTGTTTCTTGGCCTCGGCGGCTGGGCGCTGTTCTTTCCCGGCCATGTGATCGATCTGGGCTTCACCGAAGCCTATCGGGAAAACACCTATACGACGCGATTCATCATGGCATGTTTCGGCGCACAGGCGGTGATGTTCGGTATCATGGCGCTGGTGGTGGAGTGGAAAGCGCGTGCTTTTGCTGTCTTCGCCGTGGTGCTGATTCCGTTCTTCGCCTTCAACTACTACTTCCACTACGAAGTGCCGGTCCTGACGCCTTATGGCATGATCGACTTCGCTGGGAATCTGACGATGTTCATCGCGTGTGTGATCGGCTGGCGCGCAGCGACGCGCGAGGAGGCGGTGTGAGCGAAACGGTCGTCCCCGACAGCGAGCATCGCGGGCTGGTCGCTCGACTGCCGCAGCTGCCGCGCGACCTTGCGCAGCTCGCTCGGTTCGACCGGCCGATCGGCTGGTGGCTGCTGTTCTGGCCGTGCGTGTTCGGCGTGTGGCTGACCGGCGCGGGCTGGCAATTGCCGCTGCTGGGTTGGCTATTGCTCGGTGCCATCGCCATGCGCGGGGCGGGGTGCGTCTACAACGACATCGTCGATGCCGACCTCGACAAGAAGGTGGCGCGCACCGCAGTTCGACCGGTGGCGAGCGGTCGGATCAGCAAGAAACTCGCATGGGGCTGGCTCATAGCGCTGTGTCTCGTCGGATTGGTCGTGCTGCTGCAACTCAGGCTGGAGGCGCAGCTTGTCGCGCTCGCGAGCCTCGCGCTCGTCGCCGCCTATCCCTTCATGAAGCGCGTCACGTGGTGGCCGCAGGCGTGGCTCGGCATGGTCTTCAATTGGGGGCTACTGGTCGGGTGGACACAGCTGCGGTTCGACAATTGGGACGCGATTGCCGCGATCTACGCGGGCTGCATCTGCTGGGTAATCGGCTACGATACGATCTACGCATTGCAGGACCGCGAGGACGATGCACTGGTCGGAATCAAGTCCTCGGCGCTGCGCATGGGCAAGCGGGTGCATGCGGGTGTGGGCGTATTTTACGCTGCGACCATTGGACTGTGGGGCCTCGGGATCTGGCTTTACCGGCCCGATTTCATCGCGCTGTTCGCCCTCATGCCGGTCGCGCTGCACCTCGTCTGGCAGGTTGCAACGCTAGACCCTGCCGATCCCGAAAACCCTCTCGAACGGTTTCGCTCGAACCGCTGGGCGGGCGCGCTGATGGCGGCGGCGTGCTTTGTCGTGGGGAACGCCTGATGTGCAACCTGTATCGCATGACCAAGAACAAGGACGAGGTCGCTAAGTGGTTCGACGCGATCGAAGCCTTGGGCGGCGCGAATTTCGGCGAGGAAGTCTATCCCGGCTACCCCGGTCTCGTTGTCGCCGGCGGAGAGCTGAAGCAGATGACTTGGGGATTCCCCCTCGTGATGAAGGGCAAGAGCGGCCAGCCGCTCAAGCCCAAGCCGGTCAATAACGCTCGCACCGACAAGCTCGACAGCTTCTTCTGGCGCTATTCATTCGAGGAGCGCCGGTGCCTGATACCCGTCTCAGCATGGGCCGAGGCCGAGGGGCCGAAGGGTGCCAAGACCCGCACCTGGCTTTCGCTTCCCGATAGCGACCTGTTCGCGTGTGCGGGCGTATGGCGCGACAGCGACGAATTCGGGCTCGCTTACTCGATGGTGATGACCGACAGCGCTGGATCAGCTGCCGAGGGCGTCCACACGAGAATGCCTGTGCTGCTGCGATCCGATGACTATGAGGAATGGGTGTCAGGATCGCCCGAGGACGCGAAAAGCCTCTGCAAGCCGTGGGCGGGCGACGTCAGAATCGAACGCACCGACCAGCCTTGGACGCGCGGCGCGGCGAGCCAGAAAAGCTTGCTCTGATCCTGTTCCTTGTCTTCTCGGCTGAACAGCGGTTCGCGGGGGACGATCTCGTTCATGTGGTGGCTCCCGAATAGCTGACGATCTCGAATTCGATCCCGTCCCAGTCGAAGAAGTAGAAGCGCTCGCCCGGTTCGTAATCGTCGTGCCCGAAGGTCTTTAGGCCCGCCGCCTTCACGACCTTTTCCGCAGTTTCGAGATCGTCGACCGCCAGCCCGACATGGTTGAGCGGCTGGCCCTTGCTGTAGTCTCCGACCACGTGCTCGCCAGTATAGAGGGCAAGGTAGCCAGCGCCATTGTCCGGCTCGCCGACATGGATGGTGCTTCCGCCCATCTGCGATTCGCCGCGCCAGCGCTCGACCCAGCCGCATAGCTGTTTGAACAGTTCCGCGCTGCGCTCGGGCTGCGTCACGGACAGGTTGGCATGTTCGAGTGTCCCGGACGGCATGGCATTCTCCTTCAAAGTCTGGTGCGCGAATCAGCGCTCTTGTGGAAGATGCAACCTCAACCTAACTTGAGATCAAGCTGTTTCTTGAATGGAGTTTTCGATGGGCCGCCCGCTGCACAAATCCGACCTCATTCCCATCGGCGAGATGGCGCGCCGCACCGGGCTCAGCGTCTCTGCGATCCGGTTCTACGAGGACAAGGGGTTGGTCGAGCCTATCCGCACCGGCGGAAACCAACGGCGGTTTCTCCGATCAGACATCCGCCGGGTAAGCTTTATCCGCATCGCGCAGCAGCTTGGGCTGACGCTCGGAGAAATAGAGGACGAGTTCGCAAAGCTCCCGCACGGGCGCACGCCGACCGCGAAGGACTGGAAGTCGATCAGCACCTCCATCCGGCGTGTGCTCGACAGACAGATCGCCGATCTCGAACGCACCCGCGACCGGCTCGATGGATGCATTGGCTGCGGGTGCCTCAGCCTCAAGAAATGCGCGATCTACAATGAAGGCGACCATCTCGCTGCAAAGGGGCCGGGACCGCGGCAATTGCTCGCCGATTAGTGCTCCGGGCCGAGCTCGGGATCGAGGTCGCGCGGGCGGGCGAAATGTACCAGCTCCGCGCAATGGTTCTTGAGCTTCGCCCAATCGTCGATCCGGCATTCGAGCACTGCAAAGGTCGCGGTCGGAAACTTCACCGAAGCCTCGCGGAAGAGGTCGTTTTCGCGCGCAGGCGAGACGAGGTCGAGCAGCACCTCTTGCAGACCCGGATTGTGGCCCGAGACGAGGATGGCGTCAGGATTGTCGCCAGCTTTCTCGGCGTGGTCCTGCACCGCTTCGAGGATGGTGTCGGAGCTTGCGAGATAGAGCCGCTTGTCAAAGTGCGCTTCCAGCTCGGGCAAGGCTTCGTCGAGCGTTGCGGTGACGCGCACGGCAGGGCTTGCGATCAGCATGTCCCACTTGATCCCGTGGGAGCGGATATGGTCGCCGATCAGCGCTGCACCCTGGCGACCGCGATCGTTCAGGCCGCGATCGAAGTCGCGCTGGCCGATATCGTCCCAGTCGGACTTGGCGTGGCGCAACAATCCGAGGATTTTCGTCACCCGCAGCCAACTCCTTATCGTGGGTCCGATCCCGGGCGCTAATGCGCCACGGCGACCCCATCAGCACGATAGGGGCCGCCGTGTAAAGAACTGTCTGCGGGAGAGAGCACGAAGACGGCAAAGACCTGCGCGCTGCCCTCCTTGCTCGGGCTCAGATCATACCGGCTTCGACGCCGGCGAAAGGTCCGGCGAGCACCGCGATCGAGGTCACGAGAGCCATCGCAACGATCGATGTTCGTCCGGCAAGTGTGTGCGAGATCACAAGCGGTTTGGCCACTTCGCGAAAACGCGCTTTGTATTCGGGATGCTCGGTGCCCATCCAGCGGTCCCACCAGGTGAAGTAGAACCCGTAATTGTGTCCTTCGCTGTGATGGAGATCGTGGTGGGTGGTGGTGCTGATCCAATCGGTGAGGGGATTGTCGACCCATCCGGCGGGGAAGAGCTCGTGCCCGGCATGCGCCATGACGTTGCGGATGATCATGTGCCAGAGGAACAGGAACACCGCGAAGCCGGCATAGGCGATGCCCAGCAAGCTCGTGGCGAGCAGGAAAAGCGGCATGAAAGCGGCCTCCAGCATCGCTTCCCATGAGGAGAAGCTGTAGGCGGCCCATGGCGTCGGCGTGCGCGATTTGTGGTGGTGGAGATGCGTCGCGCGGAACAGCCGCTTCGAATGCATCGCGCGATGGATCCAGTAGAAATAGGCATCGTGCAGGACCACGATCAGCGCGAATTGCCAGATAATCGTAATAAGCGCGGCATTCTCGATATTGAGCTTGATGATGCCCACTTCGGTGCCGACCAGCGTGGTCAGCGTGGTGACGCCGAAGACGAAGACAGTCCTTAGCGACGATGCAATCTCGCGCACGTAATCTTGTCGTCCGGCGCTGCGTTTCTGGATCCGCCTGTTCCCCGCCCATTTGCGCACGACCAGCAGAAAGGCGGTCAACAGGCCCGCCGCGATCAGGTAGCGGCTCAGGTCGAAATACATCACGTCCATGAAATGCTCGGCGACCTTGGCGAGCGCGTATTCGAACGTGGATTGGTCGGCAGGGGCGGTCATGGTTCAGGCTCCATCGATTGCGATGAAACAGGTAATGGCGTGTCTTGGCTCAAGTCTCTCTTCACCGGTGCAGAAAGCGCATCGATTTCGGAAATGAACAGCCTTTTTCAGTTTTGTTCGGCTTCTGGCGCGCCCTCGCCATTGAATGACAAACGCCTGAATTCGCTCGGCGTCGTGCCGGTTTCGGCTCGAAAAGCCCGGTTGAAGGTCGGGAGCGAATTGTAGCCCAGATCCATCGCGATTGTGAGGACCGGCAGGTCCACATCCTCGCGGCTCGCCAGTTTCTCCCGCGCCTCGGCAATGCGATAGCGGTTGAGGAAGGCGGAGAAATTGCGATGGCCGAGCCGCTGGTTGATGAGCGCGCGAAGCCGATGTTCGGGCGTGTCGAGCTTTTCGGCGAGCGCCGCGATGGTAAGGCCGGTTTCGCGATATGTGCCGTCTGCCATGGCAGCCATCAGTTTCTCGTGAAGCACGGATTCGCTGGGGGACAGGTCGAGCGGCGCTCTCTCTTCGTCAGGGGCGTCCTTCTCGAATTCGACCAGCAATTCGGGATCGGTCCTGAGCAAGGCGAGGCCTGCAAACAACGTGATCAAGAGGATCATGACGGTGTTGATAAGCTGGGCGAGAGGATATTCGTTGGTGGCGCCGAAGATCATTTCGAAGACAAGAATGCCGCCTGCCTGAGCCGCCACCAGCAGAGGCAGCCACAATCGGATAATCCGGCGCTGCTCGACGAGATCGTCATCGCGGTCGGTGAGGCCCACTCGCACAAGATCAACGATCAACGCGAGCGCAACGATGTGGGTGAAGTAGAACGCCACAACGCGCGCGGGCGCGACGAAATTGGCGAAAAACCAGGAAACCGTGAGCGATGCCGCCGCGATCAGTACAACGCGCCGATTTGGTTCGCGCTCGAACAGGCGGCGGGCGAACAGCCAGATCCATAGCGGTGCGAAGATCGAAACGAGGTCGACCAGCGGATCAAGCGCGTTTTCCGGTCCCATAAGCGGGCTGGAATTGAGCAAATAGGCAATAACGCCAATGATCATGCCGATCGCAGGCAGCTTGATTGCCTTTCGCACGTCGCCAGAGACCAGCTGTGCGAGCAGCATCATCGCCGCGCCGATCGCGATCATCCGGGCGAGAAAGTCCACCTGTTCGATCATGCCGGGTAATCTGGCGAATGATTGCCCACGTTTCCAGCCGGTTCGGCGGGTTCGCTTGGCGCTTCGCCGATGAGACCGTTCTTCACCCGCTCAAGCGCTTCGTCGAGCGTCAGCCGTTGGACGGCAATGCCTTCGGGGAAGGCGGAGAGGAGCCGGCTGGGAAAAGCCGCGGATAGGACGACGAAGTGCCCGTGATCGTCCTTGTTGCGGATCAGCCGTCCAAAGGCCTGCGCGAGGCGTGCACGGATGATGCGGTCGTCATACTGGCTCCCGCTTTGCGATGCGGCGCGGCGCGCCTTGTGGAGGATGTCGGGGCGCGGCCAAGGCACGGCCTCGAGCACGACGCAGCGCAGCGAACGACCGGGTACGTCTACCCCGTCTCGCAGGGCGTCAGTGCCGAGAAGGCTCGCATGCGGATCGTCGCGGAAAATATCGACAAGCGTGCCGGTGTCGATCGGATCGACGTGCTGGGCGTAGAGCGGGAGGCCCGAGCGCGCGAGCCTGTCGGCAATGCGGCCATGGACTGCGCGAAGGCGGCGGATTGCCGTGAAAAGGCCCAGCACGCCGCCCTGGCTCGCCTCGATCAGCCGCGCATAGGCGCCCGCAAGGCCGGGAAGGTCGCCCTTCTTAACATCGGTGACGATCAGCACCTCGGCGCGGCTTGCGTAGTCGAAAGGGCTTTCTGCGGCGGTAAGCAGCGGCTGGCTTTCGATATGCGCCGCGCCCGAGCGAGCGATGGCGCTTTCCCAGGGATCGCCGGGTTGTGCACCGATGCGGTCGGTCAATGTGGCGCTGGTCAGCATCACGCCGTGGGCAGGTTCGAGAACGACCTTGGCAAAGGGCTTCATCGGGTCGAGCCAGCGGCGGTGAATCGCAACGTCGAATTCGCGCGCGTCCGAGCGGTCGACCGCGAGCCAGTCGACGAACTCGGGATCCGCCGGTCCGCCAAGCCTCGCAAGCAGCGATTCCCACGCAGCGATGAGATCGACCCGCCATTGCAGCGAATGGCGCGCACCCTCGATCCGGTTGCGGCCCTGTCCGTCGAGCCAGTCGGGCGGGTCCGCCATGATCGCCTCGAGCCTGCTGCCGAGCTTGATCAGCGGGGTGCGGATCGCGGCCAGCGCCTCGGCAGCGGCCCCTGCCGCTTCAATTACGTCTCCGGGCAGGCCCGACGCTTCGGTCTCGATCCCGTAGCCTGCTTCCTGCCCGCCGCTTTCGTCGCGGGCATAAGTGGCCGAGCGCACGGTGGCGAGCAACCTCTCCACCGGACCGGACGGTTCATTCTCGACCAGCCGCTGGAGCCAGCCTTCGCCCGGAAGCGCTTGCCCGGCCTCGCACGCATCCTCAATCGCTTCGCCGCCCTCGTCGTCATAGCTCGCGACATCCGCGAGCCGCGCGGATAGGCCGCGCCGGCGCCCGCGGTTCTTGCGCTCGGGGCCCATGATCCAACGGCGCAGCTCGATCGCTTCCTGCCCTGAAAGCGTTGCCGCGAAAGTTGAATCCGCCGCTTCGAAGACATGGTGGCCCTCGTCGAAGATCAGGCGGGTGGGACGCTGGGCATGGTCGCGCCCGCGCGCAGCGTTGACCATCACGAGCGCATGGTTGGCGATCACGAGATCAGCCTGCGCGCTGTCTCGTCCGGCGCGTTCGATGAAGCACTTCCGGTAGTGCGGGCACCCGGCATAGATGCACTCGCCGCGCTGGTCGGTGAGCGCTGCGATACCGCGCTTGCGGAACAGAGTGCCAAGCCAGCCGGGCAGGTCCCCGCCGATCATGTCTCCGTCACGGGTAAAGGCGGCCCAACGCGCGACCAGCTGCGCAAGGATCGCCGGGCGGCCTGCAAAGCCGCCTTGCAGAGCGTCTTCGAGGTTGAGCAGACACAGATAGTTTTCCCGCCCTTTCCTCACGACGACCGGCGGCGTATTGTCGGGGCGCCTGGGCGGCCATGCGCGGCGGCTCTCTGACCGGAGCTGGCGCTGCAGATTCTTGGTGAAGGTCGAGACCCATACCGTGCCGCCGGAAGCATTTGCCCACAGCGAGGCAGGGGCGAGATAGCCCAGCGTCTTGCCTATTCCCGTGCCCGCCTGCGCGAGCGCGATGTGCGGCAACTCACGCTTGTCGCGCGGGGCGAAGATACGAGCGGCGTGTGTTGCATAGGCTCGCTGGCCCTCGCGCTTCTCCGAACCCTCTCCGGTCAGGTGATCGAGCTGGGCGAGCACGTCTTCGGGCGGAAGTTCGACCTGACGGGGCGGACCGCGTTCTCCTTGCTCCTCCCATTCTGGAAGCGTGGCAAAGAGCCATTTCTCGGCCTTTTCGGGGCGGGTAATGTGAGGCCTCAAGACCTGCGCCCAAGGCCAGCGCAACCGTTCGAGCGACTGGAGGGCGCTCCACGCGCCCTGGCGCTCGAACCATTCGGGATCCTCGCATGCCGCTACGAGCGCTCCGGCGGCGCGTTGCAAAAATGCCGGGACATTCTCATCCCCGTCGGGCTCCTCGATCTCCAGCGCCTGTGCAAGCCCGCGCGGCGTCGGGACGCAGAAGCGCGCCGGGTGCACGAAGGCGAACAGCTCAAGCAGATCGAGGCCCGACAGGTCCGGATAGCCCAGCCTGCTCGCGACCAATGGCGCATTGAGCAGCAGAACCGGCGTATCGGACGCCGCCATGATCGCATCGCCCTTCGACACCGCGCCGGTGTCGCCATTGGGAGGACGCAGCCAGTTACCACCGTGGCTTGCATGAAGCGCTGGGAGCGGCAGCGGCGTGGGTGAGGGTGGGACAGGGGGACTCACATTCGAGTGAATGCGCAAACGAGAACGAAAAGTAAACGTTTGAGCGGGATACTCCTGCGCATTCATCCAGCCAGTGCACTGTCGGGAGGGTGGGCATGCGCCCAAATTCATTGTTTGCTGCCGCTCTCATTGCTGGCTCGGCAGCGGTCGTCCCACTCGCGACAGCAACATTGCATGCGCAGGAACAGTCGAACGAAAACGAAGCGCAGAAACTCGCCGCTGCCAGAATCGTTCAGGGATCGATCGACGCGGTACGGGCGCGCAATTTCGAGCGTTGGCTCTCGTTCTACTCGCCCGATAAGGTTGTGATCATAAACGACATGATGATCGACGGGCGCGCGCAATTGCGCCAGGTCTATGAACCCGTGTTCAAAATGAACTTGCCGATGATGGAAATCCTTGAAAGCGGCTGGACCGGTGAGCGCATCTACGTGCTGCAACGCGAATTCCATCCCAGCGGAAGGGAGGTCGAAACCTATGCCGAGTATGAAGTGCGCGGAGACAAGATTGTAGCGGTTTACGGACGGCACTAGCGCTGCAAACGATGCACGCCATGCTGCTTCGGGATCGCGTGGCCCGAGGCACGTGACTAATGGCTTCTTAACCCCTGCAAACTATTGCAAATCCGACGGTTTGGAGGGGCTTTGCAATGAGTTTCGGCAGGAAAGGTCTGGCACCGGGGGAGGTTGCGCCGCAGCAGCCACAAGCCGCTTTTGGCAGAGCTGCGACAGCGCAGGCCGCGCGTCCGGCAAGGGCCAACGATCCTTATGGCACCGACTTGTCGGCGGAGGAAATTGCCGCCAAGCGCGAGGCATTTCTCGCTTCTGAGCGCGCTGCCGGAACTATTGGCGGCGCCCAGCCGGCAACACCGCTTGGTCCAAACGATCTCTCCTATGAGCAGGAGCGGCAGATCAAGGCTTATGCCGGCGGAATGGCTCGAGGTGCGCGCTCCTCCCGAAGCTGGTTCTTCGGCGATCCGCAAAGCCGCAGCCTTGGCATTGCCTATGTCCTGTGGTTCATCCTCGGGCAGCTCTCGATCCACCGCTTTTATTGCGGGCAGACGGAGACGGCTTGGTCGCAAGTAACGCTGCTGTTTGCGAGCGTCGTGATGATCTTCATCTATCCGATCATGGGGTTCGTAGCCTTCATCTGCTGGGTCTTGTGGATTTTCGCCGACCTGTTCCTGATCCCTGGAATGCTGCGCCGGTTCAAGCGCCAGCACGATTACAACGGGGTCTTTGCCTGAGCGACAGCAAGCTCCTGGGTTTTTGAGCAGACAAAAGGACGACACGGCCGTATCGACCGCGCCGTCCCTTCATTGGTGTGTCGGGCAACTAGCCCCGACACCTCGCATCAGAAGCTCTTCTGCACACCGACCGTCAGCGTGAAGTCGGTCGGCATCTGCGGGCCGTTAAGGTCCTGCACCAGCGGTAGCCCGCCTTCGACGCCGAGCCGCCAACCCTTGAGCGCTCCGCCGGTCGCAGCGAAGTTGACGCCTGCGAATGCGGTGAGCGTTTCCCCGCCCTGGAAGTCGGGATTGGCGGTCTGAACTGGCCCCATGATCGCCGGGTCCATTCCATCGACACGGCCTATCGTCTCACCTTGCAGACGGCCTGAAAGCGCCACTCCGGGCGCAAGCGCGGCCTGCGCCCATACGGTCGCCATAGCCCGGTCGCCATAGGAATAGCCCTCATCGTTGTCGCCGAGCCGGATCGTGCCGCGCACCTGTGCGCCCCAGGCAAATCTTTCCGTCTGATCGCGATAGGTGATGCCGGGCTCAAGGTCCCACGTTCCCGACCCGATCTGCATCGGATAGGGCGTGCGAACGGTTGGCTCCATCCCCATCGGCGTCAGGATCTGTGCTTCCTCGGTGATGGTGCCAGTGGGGATCGAGATTCCGGCATTGAGATGGATCGTGTCGGTCAGTCCGATCAGCGCCGACAGCTTGGTGTCGCCGATATCGGCGGTGCGGGTGCGAAACTCCCCCAAGCGCATCGTGCCCATGCCGCCCTGAAAGGTGATGTGGTCCATTTCCTTCGTGATATAATTGCCCATGAGCATCAGCGTGATGTCGTCGGACAGGCCGTACATCAGCCCCGCCATATGCATGTCCATCCGCATCGAAGTCGGCACGATACGCAGGGTCGGCGGTTGGCCGGGATTGCCGAAGAACCGATTGGGTACTGTTGTGGCGACCTGATCGGGCGTCACATCGTCGGTGCCGATCTGGATGCCTGCCATGTCCATGTGCATGAACCGGTAGCTGACCATCCACTCG
Organism: Erythrobacter sp. THAF29; assembly: GCF_009363635.1. GTDB lineage: Bacteria > Pseudomonadota > Alphaproteobacteria > Sphingomonadales > Sphingomonadaceae > Erythrobacter. The sequence continues at coordinate 1,443,775 of NZ_CP045392.1, forward strand.
CCCTGTCCGTGGCGGTGATCGCCCATCACACCGATCGGTGCGTGGTCGAGCGCGCTTATGCCCGATGGAGATCCCTCGTGGCCTTCGTCGGCGTGCGAGGGGGAAGCGCTGCACAACGCAGCGACGAGTGCGAGCGAGGTGCCCGCCTTGAATTGCGTAATCATCAATTGTCTCCTGAAAATCTGAATGGGGGATCAGATCAGGAGCGGTGGTCCTCTCGCTTCGTAGGCGGGATAAGGAGGTCGCGTCGCGAGTGCGCGGATGGGTGCGGGTTCGGGCACCGTTCGCGGGGCCGAGACATGCGCCAGCGAAGCGATTTCGGGCGGCAGGGTCGGGCCACAGGCGGAACAGCAGGGATTGGCAGTGTTGTCTTCGGCGTGGCCGTCATGCCGGTCTGCGGGCCCGGCATGCGCCATGTGCGAGGATGCGCCGGCTTGGGCCGTATCGTCAAAGGTAACGCAGCAAGGGGCGCCAACGGCACCGCGGACCAGGATCGCAAGCACCAGAAGTGCGAGGAATAGAGGGCGCGTGGAGGCGGGCATCGACATTCGCCTAACGCCGTCGGGACCGGCGGGCAAGCGGATCGGAATGTGTTACTTCACGCGCTTCTCGAGCAGTTCGACCAGCTCCCCGAACTTCTCACGCTGTTCGGCCTCGTCGCCGCTGCTGATCGCCTCGTTTATACAGCAGGCGGCGTGGTCTTTGAGCACCTGGCTTTCCACTTTGGCAAGCGCGGACTTGATCGCGCTGATCTGGTTGAGGATGTCGATGCAGTAGCGATCGTCCTCGATCATCTTTGCCACGCCGCGCACCTGGCCGGCAATCCGGTTGAGGCGGTTCAGTTTTGCGGTCTTTGCATCCGGCATTGCGCGCAGTCCTCTTGCTATACCCCATGGGGGTATCTATAGGGGTGATCCTACCCCCTATTCCAGAGTGACCTAGCGGCAATGGCACTATCGCTCAACCGACGCAGATTCATCAGCAGCACCGCAGGGCTCGCGGCGGCGAGTTCGCTCGCAATGCCCGCATGGGCCAGGGGGCGCCCGCTTTCCCATGCGGCAAACGGGTTTGGCGAGGTTTCGGGCGAGGATATCGAGCTCACAATCGCGGAGCATCATTTTTCGACCGGGGGGCGTTCGGGACACGCTATCGCGGTCAATGGCACCGTGCCGGGTCCGCTTATCCGGTTGAAGGAAGGGCAGGACGTGCGCCTGCACGTCACCAACAATCTCGACGAGGATTCCTCGATCCACTGGCACGGCCTGCTGGTGCCGTTCCAGTTCGACGGCGTGCCGGGGGTGAGCTTTCCGGGCATCAAGCCGGGCCAGCGCTTCACCTACGAATTTCCGATCCGCCAGAGCGGCACATACTGGTGGCACTCGCACTCGGGTCTGCAGGAACAGGCGGGGCATTACGGCCCGATCATCATCGAACCGGCCGACCCCGATCCGCGCTATGACCGCGACTACGTGGTGCTGCTCAGCGAGTTCACGCCGATGCATCCGCACGAGATCATGCGCAAGCTCAAGGTCGGCGAGCACTACTTTAACCGCCAGATGATGAGCGCCACGAATGGCGATCTGTCGGGAGAGCAGCGGCGCATGTGGGGGAGCATGCGGATGAACCCGCGCGACATCTCCGATGTCACGGGCTTGACCTACACCTATCTCATCAACAGCCATGGCCCCGCCGACGACCTGCAGCTGGAATTCAAGCCCGGCGAGCGAGTGCGCCTCCGCGTCATCAACGGTTCGGCCATGACATTCTTCAATGTCCGCATTCCGGGCGTGCCGATGACGGTGATCCAGGCCGACGGGCAGGACGTGGACGAGGTGGAGGTCGACGAATTCCAGATCGGCACGGCGGAAACCTATGACGTGATCGTCCAGCCTCGCGCGGGCAGCCACGCCATCGTTGCCGAAGCGATGGATCGGAGCGGTATGGGCGTTGCCAGCCTGACCTCGCACGAAGGGCACCGCGCGACCCCGCCGCCGCTGCGCGAAGTGCCGACGCTGACCATGACCGATATGGGCATGATGGACCACGGCGCGATGGGTCACGGCGACATGGCGGACATGGACCACGACATGCGCGACAAGTCGAAAGTTCCGCCCGATGTGGAGGTCGGCCCCGGCGTCGACATGATCGCGCCATCGCCGATGGACCGGATGGACTTCCCCGGCCTCGGCCTCGACACAGTCGATCACCGCGTGCTGCGATACACCGATCTCAAGGCCAGGCGCATGAACCCGAACCGCAGCGTGGACCGCGAGATGGAAATCCACCTTACCGGCAATATGGAACGGTATATGTGGAGCTTCGACGGCAGGAAGTTTTCGGCGGTGACCGACGATCCGATCCGTTTCGGGTTCGACGAGCGGGTGCGGGTCAAGCTCGTCAACAACACGATGATGGCGCACCCGATCCACCTGCACGGACATTTCTTCGAGCTGGTCAACGGCGCGGACCACATGCACCAACCGCTGAAACACACGATAGTCGTACAGCCGGGCGGGACCGCGACCTTTGACCTCACGGCAAACGAGCCGGGCGACTGGGCCTTCCACTGCCACCTGCTCTACCACATGCATGCAGGGATGATGCAGGTCGTGACCGTCCGCCCGTTTCCCTTGCCGGAGGCGGCGTCATGATCCGGCCCGCATTTCTCGGTGCCGCTGCCCTGATGGCCGCGCCGCTCGCCGCTCAGGACCATGCGGGCCATGCCGGGCATACTTCCGAGGCCGCGCCAGAGACGGACCATGCCGTACATGACACCAGGCAGGAGCAACCGGACCACTCGCAACATGGGGCCACTCGGGACAAATCCGCTCCCGGCGCCGCATCCGAAGAGGAGGTGCCCGCACGCGCTCTCGAAGGCCCACGCCATGCCGCCGATGCAATGTGGGGGGAGGAAGCGATGGCCCCGGCGCGCGAGCAGCTGGCTGAAGGCCACGGCGAGATGAAAACCGGCATGGTCATGATCGAGCGGCTCGAGGCGCGTTTTCCCACACAAGGCGGCGAGACCGGTTATGTCTGGGACGCGCAAGCCTGGTATGGCGGCGACCTCAACCGGTTCGTTCTCAAGACCGAGGGCGAGGGCGAGTTCGGGGGCGAGCTTGAGAGCGCCGAAGTCCAGGCGCTTTACAGCCGCGCCATCGGCCCGTTCTTCGATCTGCAGGCGGGCGTGCGCTTCGATCCCGAACCCGAGGCCCGCGGACACATCGTGCTCGGCGTGCAGGGGCTTGCGCCTTACATGTTCCATGTAGACGGCGCGCTGTTTCTGTCGGACGAGGGCGATCTGACCGCACGCGTGGAAGCCGAATACGACCAGAAAATCACGCAGGCCCTGATCCTCCAGCCAAGAATCGAGATCGAAGCGAGCGCGCAGGATATCCCTTCGCGCGACATCGCAAGCGGTATCACCAAGATCGAGCCGGGCCTCAGACTGCGCTACGAGATCGAGCGCGAGTTCGCGCCCTATATCGGCGTCGAATACGAGGCGAAAACGGGAGGCACCGCCGATATCGCTCGCGCCAATGGCAACGACCACGATGCCGTAAATCTGCTTGTCGGCCTGCGCGCCTGGTTTTGAAGCGGCTATCCTACATCGAAAATTGCCGCTAAGGCGGAACTGAATCCCGCTCCGATCGCTCAGCGAAACGAGTTGGATAAGTGTCAACTTTGCGTTTCAGGGTTTAAGATGATGAATTTGCAGCGAAAACAGGTGCGAAAACGTAGCTGACAGGGTGTCAACTTTGTCAATTTCGTAACTGCGCCTGCACGCCTTCGCGCTTGCAACATCATCTCCCTTCCATAAAGACGCGAAACCCATGACCATGAATGATCTGATCGACGCCGCCCGTTCGTCCAAGGCCTGGCCGTTCCAGGAAGCGCAACGCCTGTTGAAGCGCTACCCTGATGGCACCAAGCCCGATGGCTCGCCCGTCCTGTTCGAGACCGGATACGGCCCGTCGGGCCTGCCCCATATCGGCACTTTCCAAGAGGTGCTGCGAACCACGCTCGTCCGCCGCGCGTTCGAGGCGCTGATCGGCGCAAAGCCAGAAGACGGCAAGACGCGACTGGTCGCGTTCTCCGACGACATGGACGGGCTGCGCAAGGTGCCAGACAACGTGCCCAATGCGGACCTGCTCGAGCAGCATCTGCACAAGCCGCTGTCGCGCATTCCCGATCCCTTCGAGGCGGGGCACGAAAGCTTTGCTGCGCACAATAACGCCATGCTGCGCGAGTTCCTCGACCGGTTCGGGTTCGACTATGAATTCATCGCCGCGAACGACATGTACAATTCGGGCCGGTTCGATGATGCGCTGCGGCAGGTGCTGCGCAAGAACCAGGATATCCTCGACATCATGCTGCCGACGCTGCGCGAAGAGCGGCGGCAGACCTATTCGCCGATCTTACCGATCTCTCCGATCAGCGGCCGAGTGCTTCAGGTTCCGGTCGAGGTGGTCGACGCAGAGGCAGGCACGATCCGCTTCACCGACGAGGATGGCAGCGTGGTCGAGCAATCGGCGCTCGGCGGCATGTCGAAGTTGCAATGGAAGGTCGATTGGGCGATGCGCTGGTACGCGCTAGGCGTCGACTACGAGATGTATGGCAAGGATCTGACCGATAGCGGCGTGCAGTCGGGCAAGATCGTGCGCGTGCTCGGCGGTCGTAAGCCCGATGGCCTGATTTACGAGATGTTCCTTGACGAAAAGGGCGAGAAGATTTCCAAGTCCAAGGGCAACGGCCTCTCGATCGAGGAATGGCTCGAATATGGGAGCGAGGAGAGCCTCGGCTTTTACATCTTCCCCAATCCGAAGAGCGCAAAGCAATTGCACGCGGGCGTGATTCCGCGCGCAATCGACGATTATTGGCAGTTCCGCGAGCGCTTGGCTGAACAGCCGCTCGACAAGCAGCTCGGCAACCCTGTCTGGCACCTCCAGCGTGCCAATGGCGGGTTCAAAGGCGCGGAGGCTCCCGGCGCGGGCGACAGTTTGCCCGTGCCGTTCAGCCTCTTGCTCAATCTGGTCGGGGTGCTCGGGGCGGAGGCGACCCGCGAGGCGGTGTGGTCATATCTCGACAATTACATCGAGAACGCCGATCCCGCCGCGCATCCCAAGCTCGACGAGCTGGTCGGGAAGGCGATCAATTACAACCGTGATTTCGTCGCGCCGACACTCAAGAAGCGCGCGCCGGTGGGCGGAGAGATCGCTGCGCTCGAAGCGCTCGATGCCGAGCTGGCAAAGGTCGATCCGGAGATATCAGCCGAAGACCTCCAGACCATCGTATACGAGATCGGCAAGCGCGAGGAATTCGGCTTCGGGAACTTGCGCGACTGGTTCCGTGCGCTCTACGAGACGCTTCTCGGAAGCGAGCAGGGGCCGCGCATGGGCAGCTTCATCACGCTCTACGGCATCGAACCGAGCCGCAAGCTTATAGCGGAGGCGCTGGCGAGGGCTTCTTGATCTAGCGCCTTAGCCACCCGCTCCCTCCACCCTTCCACCCGGAGCCTACCGGGACACAATCCGGGTGGAAGGGTGGAGGGAGCGGGTGGCTTGGAAGCTCAAAGAAAGGCTCTCTTTCCTACCGCCATTTCCTCGTGCGATACCACTTGGTGATGACGTATTTGCTCCCCTTTATCACCGGCGTTCCGGCGTGCATCGTATCGAGATTGGGGCTGCCGTCGGGCTTGGCATTGTTCCAGACCAGCAGCACGCCGGGCTTGGGTTCGATGTTTATGCCGATTTCGGTGAAATGCGTGCCCCCGCCTTCCTCGACTTCGTTGAGATAGGCCATGGCGGTCCAGCTGCGCTGTCCGCCGCGTTTCTTTTCGACCTGCCAGTATTTCTCGGTCGTATAGAACCAGTCATTGTGCGGCTTGAACTGCTGGCCCGGCAGATAGCGTTGGCCCTGCACCGCCTCGCCCACCTCGCTGGGGAGGCCGAGCAGATCGTCGATCCGCCGCGAGATGCTGCGGACAAAACTGTCCTCGGGATCGAGGTCGCCTGAATAGGAGGTTCGAAAGCCCGATTCATAGCCGATCTCGTGAAGCGATGAGGGGCGGGCCACCTCGTCGATCATCGCACACAACCGCCCGCATTCGATAGGGGTGAGGAAATCCCCAATGGCATAGAGGTCGGCAAGATCGGTTGGCACCTTGTAAACGCCGGGGTCGGCTTCGAGCCGTTCCTTAACGCTTTTGCCAACGCGTCTGAGCGCCGCTTGGTCGGGGATGGCATCGGTCTTTGTCATAGGCCAAGCTCTACCAACTCACCGGCAGGGTTCAAGCGCGAGCGGATCCTGTTACTGATCGCCCAAGGGTTTCAAGCGAGGAGGACGGGATGACAGCGGATCACAATAAGAGATATTCGGGCGTGGCGATGACGCTTCACTGGCTTGTGGCGATCGCAGTGTTTGCGACAGTGATCGTGACGCAGCTGGCCGAGGAAGCGCCGACGCGCGAGGCGCGCGGCGAGATCATGGCCAACCACTTTGCCCTAGGCGTGATCATCTTCGCGCTCGTCCTCGCCCGGTTTGTCTGGCGGATCGTCAATCCACCACCGCCGCAAAATCCCGCCCATGCCGGATGGGAGCGTGCTCTGGCGAAGACCACGCATCTTGCGATCTACGCTTTCCTGCTGGTGATGCCGCTCGCCGGATGGTTTGCGATGTCGAAGTATGGAAGCGGGCTGAACGTGTTCGGCCTTTTCGAAGTGCCGCCACTGCCGGTCGAGCCCGATCCAGAGGCAGCCGGCGGGATCTTCGAAATTCACGAATTGGCCGGCAAGATCCTGATCGGCCTAATCGTGATTCATATCCTCGGCGCTCTCAAGCACAGCGTGATGGACAGGGACGGTACGATCTTCCGGATGCTGCCCTTCGGCGAAGTGAAAAGCTGATACCTCGGCGATAGAAAAAACCCCGCCGGATGCACTCCGGCGGGGGCTTTGATTGTTGGCCTGACCGCGGTCTTACCAGAAGAAGTCGTAGATCACGTCGACAACTTCGCCGGTGTAGATATCGACCAGCATGACGTCGTCGTAATAGCGGACCCAACGATAGGGACCATAGACGGCCGGCAGTCGATAGCGCCACGGATCGTTGATCCAGTACCTCGAACTGAAGAACAGGTTGTCGAGGTAGAAGCCGATCCGCAGGCGGCTGTAATGATGCGACCGGTAGGGCGCATAGTAACGGCCAAGGCGGAAGATGTTCCGGTGGGCATAGCGATGGCGATGCCAGTTATACCGGTGGTTGTTACGCCATTTGCGGTTCCACCGGCGGAAATCCCGGCGTCCGTCGCGATAGCCACGGCCATAGGCATAGCGGCGATCACCGCGCCAGCCCCGGTCGCTGCGATAGTAACCGCGCTGGTCACGATAGCGGCGACCGTCCCGATACCGGTCACGGCGCTGGTCGCGGCGAAAATCCCGGCGGCGTTCAGCCCGCCGTTCGGCGCGACGTTCGGCACGAACACCATCGCGGAAGCCATCCCGGCGGGCGCGATCGGCCCTGCGGTCGGCGCGACGCTCTGCCCGGCGGTCGATGCCATATGCGCGATCGCGGCGTCCATCGACGTACCGACCGTTGCGGATCCGGTCGGCCCGGCGTTCGCCCCGCCGTTCAATGCGGTTAGCGTTGCGATCTCCGCGCCGCTCGATGCGGTTCGCACGGCGTTCGCTGCGCCTGTCAACACGGTTGGCTACACCGTCACGACCGCGACGATCCAAGCGCTCGGCACGACGATCTCCGCGCCGTTCGACGCGGTCTGCCCGACGCTCGCTACGGCGATCGACACGATCTGCACGCCGCTCGCTGCGACGTTCTACGCGCCGTGCCCGCTCGCCGCGGCCCTGCCACATATCGCGGTCGCGGAAGCGCTGATCATTGCGACGGACTTCGCGGCGCGCTTCCTGGCGGCGTTCACGTTGCTGGCGTACCTGCTGTCGCTGGCCGCGATTCTGGCGAGCCTCCTGTCGACGCTCGCGTTGCTGACGGGCCTGCTGGCGCTGCCCTCGGTTCTGTCTCGCGCGGTCCTGTTGGCGAGCGCGCTGGCGGTTTGCGCGGCGTTCGCCACGTCGCTCTGCACGTCGGTCTTGTCGACCTTCGGGTTGAGCGGCATCGCTCGCACCTTCGGCAGCGGTTTCAGCCGTGGCGGTTGCGGCCTGCGCTTCTTCGGGAGGTGCAACCAGCGCCAGCGCGAATGCGAGGGCGGACAGCGCACTTCCCTTAAGCAAAAGGGAAAGATTCATGAGTGCCTCCTGTGTCGCCGCCCCACCACTCACGGCATGATTGAACTCGTTGATATGGTGTTTCCTAGAGACGAGTCGCTGTCGCAACCCTTAACCGGTCGTTTATACTCCTGTTAATGTTGATCGGCAAAATTCTGAACAGCTTGACCGATCCTCCCAAAGCGCCAATGCGCTGAGCATGTTCGACGATCTCGATGAAGTTCGCACTGATCTTTCCAATCGCCTGATCCGTGCGGCAAACGACCGCAAGGCGCCGATGCACACCCCGGCGGTTGTGACCAGCGATGTCGATGCGCGCGTCATGGTGCTGCGCGCATTCGACCAGAAGACTTGGACCCTGCGCTTTCATACCGATACCCGCGCGCCCAAGGTTGGGTCGATCGAGGACGACCCGCGGATGGCTGTGCTGTTCTACGACAAGGGTGCCAAAATCCAGATCAGGGCGAAAGGGCGCGGGCAGATACTGCGCGATACCGAGGTGACGAAGTCTGCATGGGACAACGGGAGCAACTTCGCGCGGCGTTGCTATCTCGGCGCGGGGCCGGGCACGGAATCGGACGCACCGACTTCGGGCCTTCCAGCACAATTCGAAGGCATCGAGCCGAGCGATGAGGACCTCAATCCAGCCTGGGACAATTTCGCAGTGCTGCTGGTTTCGCTGGAGGAACTGGACTGGCTTTACCTTGCACATACCGGCCATGTGCGGGCGCAGTTCAGACGCCGGGGTGACGAGTGGCAGGGGCGCTGGGTTTCGCCATAACTCCGCAAATCGCGGCGCGTGTTGATCAATTGTTCAGCAGTTTTTTGGTAGCGCTACCAAAGACGCCGGTACAAGGTGGCAACCGGGGAGGTTCGCATAGTGGTAAATGGAGGGGAATTGCTGCTGCTCTTCGACAATGTGGGGGCAGAGTATGTCTCGCGCATATCGGATGGAGCGAAGGCGGCGAGCGCTGCGAGCGGCTTTAAAACCCGCTCTACCAATCTTTACGGTCGCGACGAGGACGTATCGGATTACCTGACAGATGACGCGATTGCCGGGGTTATCGTTACACCCCCGATTTCTGACGACCGACCAGTACTTGGAAAGATAGAAGCGCTCGGCCTGCCAGTGGTGCGGATTGCGCCAATGCTCGATCTGGAGCGCGGCAACATCGTGACGATGGATGAATACGATGCAGCGCGCGCGATCGCAGAGCATCTGCTCAAACACGGCCATCGCAGGATCGGCTTCATCAAGGGGCCGCGTCGCCATCTCGTCAGCATTCGGCGATTCAACGGCTTCGCCAATGCGTTGGGCGGGCATGGTCTCAAGGTCGATCACGACCTGATCGTCGAGGGAGACTTTTCCCGCGCCTCTGGCCGCGAAGTCGCCGATGCTCTCCTGCGCGCAAAGCCGAGTGCAGTTTTTGCGAGCAATGACGAGATGGCAATCGGGTTTATGGAGGCGGCGCGAGAGCGCGGGGTCGACATTCCGGGCGATATCTCGCTGGTCGGGTTCGACGGCAATTCTGCGGCATCGAGGTGCAATCCTGCGCTCACGACGATCCGCCAGCCCCTTCGCGAAATGGGCGAGACGGCTGTGCGCATCCTCGCCGAGAGCCTCTCACGTCCAGGTTCGAGGCGCGCAAGCGTGGAAGTGCCCTACGACATGCTCGAAGGCGCATCCGTTCGTGAGTTTGCGGCCTGACGCGCTTCGCCTGGAAGTTGACGAAGTTGACACCCTGTCAAGCGGGGTTTTCGACGATAAGCATCTAAAAATTCGAGGAAAAGAGCATGTTGGACACGCTTGACACTTCTCCAACATGCTTCGGCATCATGGTGCGTGCCTGCGGTGCGCGAAAACGGGGAAGAACGGTGTGAAAGAGCCGCGCCGACCCTAGCGGTGTGAGCGCGAGTAGGAAACGAGGGGCTAGCCTGGGCTTCGATCTCCAGAATACGCGAGCACCAATCGAAGCACTGCCCATGCCGGGGCAAGGACTGCGGCGGCGATCATGCACCACGCGAAGTCGGGCTGGTAGAGCTGGAGCGTTGTGATCGAACCTCCAAACATGCGCGGCAGCATGCTGATCAGGAACCATGCGAGGCCAATCATGGCCACCGCCGGAAACCAGAGACTGAGCTTGCCCGGCGTGCTCTCCCGCTTGGCGCGCAAGGCTGACCGGCCCCTCCACGAAACAAAAGCGAGGAGCAGGAACAGCGGCGGCAGGAGCGCGATCGACAGATAAGCGATCCTCGGCCCCCAGCGCCATCCGTCATCATCGTGGGCCTGACCCATGGCTCGCGCGCCGACACCGCCGATTAGGTACCATGTGTCGGCAAAGCCCAGTCCGCCATTCGCGTTGACCATCACCACCACCCCTTTCCCTTCGGAGGGGCTGAAGGAGGCGAGCGTTTCTCCTCCGGGGACGAGGCCGGTGTGATAGACGGTCCCGCGCTCCGGATCGATCGACCAGCCCAGCCCGTAATGGGGCGAGGACGGACCGGACGGCGCTATCATGCCCGCCTTTGCCTCTGCTGAGAGGATGTCGTCCTCGCCGCTCAGCCACATGGCGAGATAGCGGCCCATGTCGCGGGCGCTCGACGCGATCCCTCCGGCCGGCGCATTGATCGCGAACCCTTCGCCGCCAGCAAAGGCGCGGACACCGCCAAACCACGGGCGATGGCCGGTCGCCATGGCGGAAGGAGCGGGGCCGACAACCACCTCGCTATCGATCATTCCGAGAGGCGCGAAGATCCGCGTCTCGATATAGTCGGCGTATCTCGCGCCGCTCGCCTCCTCGATCACCGCGCCAAGGATCTGGTAGTTCGCATTGGAATACTCCCACACCGCGCCCGGCGCGTGTGTGGGCGTGACCTGCGCGAGCTCTCCGGCATATTCGATCAGGCCAAGCCGCGAAGCGTCCGTGTTGCCGTGCTGGCTGTTGCCCTGAACGGTCGAATATCCGCTGGTGTGGTTGAGCAGCTGGCGCAGGGTCACTCCGCCCGCGGGACCGCCGGCAAATGCGGGCAGGTGCTGCGAAACGGGGTCGTCGAGGCCAAGCACTCCGGCCTCGACCAGCTGCATGATCGCGAGCGCCGTGAAGCTCTTGGTGACCGAGCCGATCGGGAAGAGCGTGTCGGCGGTTACGCTCTTTCCGCTTCCTTTGCGCCGTTCGCCAAACCCTCTTGCCGTGACCGTGCCGTCCTTGACCCGCGCATAGGCGATGCCCGGCGCCGCGCTTGTCGGAAGCTCAGCCTTGATGAAGGCGTCGATCTCGGAGCTTGCCGTGCTCGCGGAAAAGCTTGAGGCAACGAGAGCCAGTGCGGCGGTCAGCCATCCCCATTTCATAACAGCTCCCACCCATTGCCTTCGCGCATCCTAGCGGCCTGTGGCGGCGAACGGAACACCCGCACGGAGCGCGGCGAGGTGCTCCACGGGTTTTCGTTAGATTAGAAGTGTAGGGGGCACTAGCGCCGCTCGAAGGTGCGCAGGCCCTGCGGCTCGACCTCGCGCGCGTCGATCCGCGTGGGCGCAGCGCGGGGAGGGCCGTCATGCATCGCCGCAATCATGCGCTCGATAGCCCCGCGCTCGCCTTCCAGATGCGCCTCGACCGTGCCATCGGGAAGGTTGCGCACCCATCCGGCAAGGCCGAGGGAGCGGGCGGTTGCGACCGTCCAGTCGCGGTAGAACACGCCCTGGACGTGTCCGTGGATTATGAGGTGGGTGGCGATCAAGGTTTCTCTATAAACCTATCCGTAATGGTTGCCTCCAAGCCTTCCACCACAAGCGCCAAGCGGGCGTAATCGAGAGTTTCTGGAGTGTCGGAAATGCGGTGGTAATTTGGATTACGAAAAACCGCTGTATCTGTGACCATGAAAGCAGGAATTCCCAATCGCGAGTAAGCCCAGTGATCTGACCAGTCGATGCCTTGGATGATTGAGGGCGCGGTACCTCCAACCGAGGGAATGCGCGCGTTCTTTCGGAATTGCCCAATTGTCTCGCGCAGAAAATCGCGCGACGATGTGTCGCCTACGAAAGCGATGAAATTGCCGGTCGAAGGATAGCGCACCGAAAGCGGAAATGGGTAGTTTTGGCTTCCCGGCTTATTGGAAAAGTATCCCATCGTCTCCAGTGAGATCATTCCCGCAACCCGGTCGGGTTCGAGAAGGGACATTGCATGGACGTGACTGCCCATTGCTCCAGTCTGGAAGTATGGGGGTTCTTCGTTGGCATAGAACACCAGCTGCACTTCAGTAGGCCCGCTACCCCGTTTCTTGAGCCTGCGGGCGATTTCTAACAGTGCCGCGACACCGCTCGCATTGTCGTCGGCACCGGGGGAAACCTGCACTGTGTCGTAGTGGGCGCCGATAATCAGGATTGGACTATTCGGGGCCGCTGAAGGGATTGTCACTATTAGGTTTTCCGCAGGCGCGAGCACTTCCTGTCGCTCAACCGCGTAGCCCATCTCCTCGAGTGCCCCGCTTAGGTAAGCAAGGCTAGAAATGATCGACGAGGAATGATCGAGGTTGCGCGGTTGTTCGGACAGGTTGCGCACATCGGCTTCAAGGCGCGCTGGCATTCCTACGTCATCGGGCGCGGTAATCGCCCCTTCGTAAGATTGCCCAGGCGTTGAGGTCGCCCAGAAAAACCCGGCCATTAGAAGTAGCAGAAGGCCCATGCAGGCAAAGGCGAGCGTGCGCCAGAAGAGGTTGGCACGCCGCTCGCTTACCTTGGCGAAATTCACCGCGTCAGCTTCTTGTAAGCCAATCTTGTAGGCCGATCAGCTGCATCGCCGAGCCTGCGCCGCTTGTCCTCTTCGTAGGCCTCGAAGTTCCCTTCGAACCACTCGACGTGTGAGTTGCCCTCGAAGGCTAGGATATGCGTCGCCAGCCGGTCGAGGAAGAAGCGGTCGTGCGAGATCACCACGGCGCAGCCGGCAAAGTTTTCGATCGCGTCTTCCAGTGCGGCGAGCGTTTCGACGTCGAGGTCGTTGGTCGGCTCGTCGAGCAGCAGGACGTTGCCGCCCTCTTTCAGCATCTTGGCAAGGTGGACGCGGTTGCGTTCGCCGCCCGAAAGCTTGCCGACATTCTTCTGCTGGTCGGCACCCTTGAAGTTGAACGCGCCGACATAGGCGCGAGTCGACATGTCGTGGCCGTTGACCTGCATGTAATCGAGCCCGTCGGAGATTTCCTCCCAGACGTTGTTCTTGGGATTGAGGTCGTCGCGCGACTGGTCGACATAGCCGAGGCGCACGGTCTCGCCGATCTCGATCGTGCCGCTATCGGGCTTCTCCTGTCCGGTGATGATCCGGAACAGGGTCGATTTACCAGCGCCGTTGGGGCCGATCACGCCGACGATCCCGCCCGGCGGCAGCTTGAACGAGAGGTTTTCGAACAACAGCTTGTCGCCATAGGCTTTCGAGATGTTGTTCGCCTCGATCACCTTGCCGCCGAGACGCTCGGGCACCTGGATGACGATCTGCGCCTTGCCGGGCTTGCGGTTTTCCTGCGCTTCCTGGAGCTGTTCGAACTTGCGGATACGCGCCTTCGACTTGGTCTGACGTGCGGACGGGGTCTGCCGGATCCATTCGAGCTCGCGGGAGAGCGCCTTCTGGCGGCCCGATTCCTCGCGGCTTTCCTGTTCGAGGCGCTTCGCTTTCTTCTCGAGGTAAGTCGAGTAGTTGCCTTCATACGGATAGTAGGAGCCGCGATCGAGTTCGAGGATCCACTCCACCACATTGTCGAGGAAGTAGCGATCGTGGGTGATCATCAGCACCGCGCCCGCATATTCCTTGAGGTGGTTTTCGAGCCATTCGACCGACTCGGCATCGAGGTGGTTGGTTGGTTCGTCGAGCAGCAGGATCGAGGGTTTCTGGATCAGCAGCCGGGTCAGCGCGACGCGGCGTTTCTCGCCGCCCGAAAGGTTTTCGACGCTCGCATCGGAAGGCGGGCAGCGCAGCGCCTCCATCGCGATTTCGAGCTGGTTGTCGAGCGTCCAGCCATCGACCGCGTCGATCTTGGTCTGGAGCTCGGCCATTTCCTCGCCCAGCTTTTCGTAATCGGCATCGGGTTCGGCCATTTGCGCGGCGACCGCATTGTAGCGTTCGACGAGGTCGGCGGTTTCGCGCGCGCCGTCTTTGACGTTTTCGAGCACGGTCTTGGTCGGATCGAGCTCCGGCTCCTGCGGCAGATAGCCCACCGTTATGTTTTCGCCCGGCCACGCCTCGCCTGAAAAATCGGTGTCGATCCCGGCCATGATCTTCATCAGGGTCGATTTGCCGGCACCATTCGGGCCCACGATGCCGATCTTGGCGCCCTGGTAGAACTGCAGGTTGATGTTCGAGAGCACCGGCTTCTGGGCACCGGGGAAGCTCTTGGTCATGCCTTTCATGACATAGGCGTATTGCGCGGCCATCGGGGTCGTCCTTGTCGATCAGAATCTTTTGAGAATAGCTTGGGCGTGCAGATAGTGCGCATCGCGGCGCGGGGCAAGGCGCGCCTGGGAACGGGTTGGCGTTCTGCGAAAAGCCGTTTCAAATCTGCGAACTGCGCGAATTGCTAAAGGGTGCTTTAACCTTATCGCCCTAGTCCGGGTGAAACGGAGAACCCCGGGTCGATGCAAACGCAAATATTGGGACTTATCACGCCTTTAGTGGCTATCGTGATCGCGATCACCTTCGCGATCATGTGGCGTCTGGGCGGCATGCGCCGGCACGTCCTGGGCTATGCGATATCCTATGCCGCGTTCGGCACCGGCTTCCTCATCACCCACCTTTTGCCGGCAAGCTCGCCCTTCCTCTTTCACGCGACGCAGTTTTTCTACAGCATCGGCGCGATCGTACTGCTTGCCTCGGTGTGCGAGCGGGTAGGGCAGAGGCTGCATATCAAGAGCCAGATCGCCGTTTATCTCGTTTCGGCCACCGTGCTTGCTCTCGTGGTGTCGGTTTCAGACGAAGCCGATCCGAGGTTGCTGATCGTCAATATCGGCTATGGCGTGATGTTCGTGATGGGCGTGGCGACGCTGCTCAATGCGCGGCGACGCGACTGGATCGACCTTGCGATGATCACCGTGTTGACGATCCAGGCGGTCGATTTCCTCGTCCGCCCGACGCTCACGCTGATGTTCGAACGCTCGATCGACGTCGCGGCCTATCGCGACTCGATCTACTACTCGCTTATCGGGCTGGTCCTTGCGGTGAAGTCAATCTCGACCGCGATGGTGCTGATCGGAGCGACGCTGGCGGAGTGGGTGACTTCGCTGAGAGAACGCGGCGACCGCGACGACCTCACCGGTTTGCGCAATCGCGGCGCGTTCGAACATTCGATCCGCCAGCTGTTGCCGCGCGCGCAAGTGGAGATGGTTCCCGTAAGCCTCGTCGTCGCCGATATCGATCACTTCAAGCAGGTCAACGACATCTGGGGTCATCAGGCGGGCGATGCGGCGATTACGGCGTTTGCGAAACTTCTGGAGACCCGCGTGCGCGGCTGCGATATTTCAGGCCGGATCGGTGGCGAAGAATTCTGCGTTGCGATCTGGAACTGCGACAATGCCGCGGCAGAGCAGCTTGCCGAGCGCATCCGCGCAGCTTTCGGAAAGCTCGTGCACGAACAGCTCGGCGCCGACATCAGGCTGACCGCGTCCTTTGGCGTGGCGACGGCACGGAAGGGTGAGACCTACTCCCGGTTGTTCGCGCGAGCCGACGCAGCGCTGTTCCGAGCCAAGAACAACGGGCGGAACAGGGTCGAAAATTCCGATACCGAGCCGGACCCGGATTTTGCGGCTGGCCCTGCCGCACCGGCGACAACCGCTGCTCCAATTCGCACAGCCATCGGTTAGCGCGACCTTAACCTCGACCACCGTAGGTTCTACCCAACAAGAACCAAGGGGTCGCACGTGTCGGATCAGGTGCTCGGGCTGATAACTCCCGGGATGTCGTTCATTTTTGCCATTGCCGGCTTGGTACTCTGGCTGAGAAACCGGGATGCCGTGCACCTGCTTGGCTTTGCTGTTGCGCCAACGCTCATCGGGTTGAGCTTTACCGTCAATCACTACGCCTCTGCACCCAACGCGGTCGAAATTCGCATCCTCGTCGGTTTTCTCAGCATGTCAGCGGTGATCACGATGGCCTGGGCTGCCTGCAATCGAATGGGTCAACGCGCGCCTCTTGCGATCTGGATAGCGGGTGCGCTTGCGACGGCCTGTGTGCTGCTTGTTTCCGATCCGGCAAGAGACGTTTCGGTCTGGCTCTTCGCGTTAAACGGGTTCTGTGGGATCGTGTTCGTTATGGCCGCGCAGATCATGGCCCGCAGCGGCTCTTGCGAATTCGCGGATCGCGCGCTTGTGTTCGTCATCTCGCTGATCGCTATCCAGTTCTTCATCCGGCCTATCGGGGTGGTGCTCTACACCGGGCCGATGAATTCGGTCGAGTACCGGGAGTCGGTCGGACATGCCGTCCTGATGGCGAGCTCCGCCATTTTGATGCTGATCCTCGTGGCAACGATTATCGTCGCGCTGGTCACCGATCAGCTTCGCACAATCCATGATGACGCGAACAGCGATCCGCTAACCGGGCTTCCGGGGAGAAGGGCGTTCGAGGAGAAGGTCGGCCAGGCATTGTCCGAAGGTGAAGACGATTGCGTCCCCACCTGTCTCATCGTGGCGGATATCGATCACTTCAAGCAGGTGAACGACCTCTGGGGCCATCAGGCGGGAGATCGCGCGATAGGAAGCTTCGGCAAGCTGATTAGCCGCACAATTCGGCAATCGGATATCGCAGGCCGTATCGGAGGCGAGGAATTCTCCCTCCTTGTCTCGAACTGCACGCAATCGCAGGCTGCGCGGCTGGCGGAGCGACTGCGGAAGTCTTTCGCTGCGCTCCAGCACGAAGGCATCAACGCCGATATCCGGCTGACCGCCAGTTTCGGTGTGACCGCCATTCACGGCGGCGAAGGCTATGCACGGGCTTTCTCCCGCGCCGACCGCGCCCTTTACGAAGCGAAGGAAGCAGGGCGCGACCGGGTCGTGGTGGCGGAAAGTGGCCGGAAATCCGGTGCGGGCGCTGCGGAGCAACAGGCAAGGGCGAACGCTGCCTGAGCGCCCTTTGCACCGCTGCCTGTTTACACTTCCGCCGGGCTCCCATAGCTAGCGCGGCATGAAGAATATCGCACTCGCGCTCGCCGCTTTCTTGCTCGCCGCTTCGTTGGAGGCCCGCGAATTCCCGCAGCCAATGACTCTCGAACAGGCTGCTGATCTCGCACATGACGAAGACACAATCGCTTGGGATTTCGTCGAAGGGATCACCACCGAGGTCGGGCCGCGACAAGCGGGAACCGAGGCCGAGAAGCGAGCGCGCGAATGGGCGGTCGCATGGCTTGAGCGGCAGGGCTTTGAAAACGTCGCGGTCGAGCCTTTCGAGATGGAAACCTGGGTTCCCGGCAATATCCATCGCGCGCAGGTGACAGGCCCGTTTCCTCAGCACCTTGTCCTGCAACCTCTCGGTAACAGCGCTGCGACGCCGGAGGGTGGGATCGAATCGGAAGTCGTGTTCTTCCCGTCGCTCGCCGATCTCGCGGAAGCGCCAGATGGTAGCCTTACGGGCAAGATTGCTTTCGTCAGTCACGAGATGCGCCCGTCGATGGACGGGTCGCATTACGGCTATTTCGGCGGAGCGCGCTTCGTGGGGCCCGGTCTCGCTGCGAGCAAAGGTGCGAGCGCCATCGTGATCAAGTCCATCGGCACGGACTACCACCGCAACCCGCATACCGGCGTCATCCGTTTTCCTGAAGGAGTGGAGCCGATCCCCGCTGCCGCGCTGAGCGTGCCCGATGCCGAGCAGCTGGAGCGCATCTTCGAGCGCGCCGACGGCGAACCAGTCACCTTGCGGCTGGAACTCAACCCGCGCCGCCTTGGCACGACGATGAGCGGCAACGTAGTCGCCGAGATCGTCGGTCGAAATCCGAACCTGCCGCCCGTACTCATTGCCTGCCACATCGACAGCTGGTGGAATGCGCCGGGCGCGTTCGACGATGGCGCGGGCTGCGGAATCATCGCGGCGGCAGCCAAGAATGTCGAAGCGACGGGCAAGCCGCTGCGCACGATCCGCCTGCTGCTTGCCGGGGCGGAGGAGACAGGACTTTGGGGCAGCCGTGCCTACAGCGCGGCGCACCTCGACGAGCCGATCGCTGTCGGCATCGAGAGTGATTTCGGCGCCGATAGAATCTGGCGATTCGAAAGCAATTTCCGAGAGGGCAATCCCGATCTGCACGCCAAGCTTGCACGTGCCATTGCGCGCTTTGGCGTCGCGGATTCCTCGATCGTCGCAACCGGCGGAGCCGACCTTAACATCGCGCGCGATCAAGAGGCCGCGATCATCGATCTGCAGCAGGACGGCACGCGCTATTTCGACCTGCACCACACGCCCGACGACACACTCGACAAGATCGATCCTGCCCAATTGCGTCAGAACGTCGCGGTGTGGACCACGGTGGTCGGTATCCTCGCCAACGAGCCGCGCTCGATCAAGACCGGCGGCGTGATCCCGAGCGCGCCCGCGATCATGGAGGAATCGGGAGCTTTTCCTTCGTCCGGCCGTTCTTGACGAAAGGGGAACGGCCATGTTTCACTCTCAGACCGAAATCGACCTTGTGATCCGCAGCCTCCTGCTGGGGACGATCGCTCTCATCTGGGTAACGGTCCTGATCCGTATCAACGGCCTCAGGTCGCTTTCCAAGATGACCAATTTCGATTTTATCATGACCGTCGCGCTCGGCAGCTTGCTCGCGGGCGCGGCTCAGGCGGACAAATGGGCGATCTTCCTGCAGGCCATCATCGCCATGGTCGGTCTGTTTATCGCCCAGTGGCTCTCAGCGAGGCTTCGCAAGGCGTCGGACACGTGGGAGGATATCGCGCAGAACGAACCTCTCATGCTCATGCGCAACGGCGAAATTCTCCATGATGCCCTGAAAAAGTCGCGCGTCGCCGAAAGCGATCTGATCGCCAAACTGCGCGAGGCGAACGTGCTCGATTTCAGCGAGGTTCGTGCGGTCGTGCTTGAGACTACCGGAGACGTCTCTGTACTTCATGGTGACAAGCTCGACGAACGGCTCATCGAAAACGTGCGCCAGAACGGCGATTGAGCACGGGCGTATTCAGGCGCCAGCTTGCTTTTACCTTCCATTTCCGACTATCGGCGCCCGGCAACAAGACAACGCCGGGTCGCATCGCCCGGGGTTTATTCCCGGGAATCCACGCCTATCTAGGCGCGCGATTGACCCAAAAGGGCCGGATTTGTACGCTTCAGGCGCCGGGCCGCTCGTGTGTTTGACGACAACAGAAAGACAGATGGCCAACATATGACGCGGAACCGTCAACCCATCGATGGGGCAGAGGGGCAGATCGACGAGGGCATTGGTGCCTTCGGCGCGCAACCGCCGCTGCTAGATGAGGTATCAGCGGGCGCAGGCGCGGCATCGGGCGGTCTTACCAAGCTGCCCGAAAACCAGCTCATTTGCGACATCACGCAAAGCTGGTCGGCGAGCGGCGGGGGCGGCATTTCGACCTACCTCAAGGAAAAGCGCCGCTATTTCCTTGAAAATACCGACCACCGCCTGCTGCAGATAGTGCCCGGACCGGAGGACAAGATCACGGTCGAAGGGCGCACGATTTTTGCCGAGGTCGGTGCGCCGCAGGTATGGGGCAGCCCGAACTATCGCTGGATCAATCGCAATGACGCCGTATTCGAACTCCTGCGCGAATACATGCCGAACATTATCGAAAGCCAGTGTCCGTGGGTGCTTCCCTGGCTGGTGATACGTCATCGCTGGAAGTATCCCGACACCGCGCTCGTGGCCGGCTACCGGACCGATTTTCCCAACGCGCAGATCTATCGCGTGATGAAGGATCTATCGGGTCATTACCCCGCGACCTTCTTCAAGAATGTCGGCTATTTCTATGCCTGGATGACCTATAACCGCTTCGACCGGGTCTATGCGCTGAACCGCGAGGCGGAGCGAATGATCAACAAGGTCGGTCAGCGAAACACGGGCGTGCTTGGTCTCGGGGTCAATGTCGACCAGTTCTGCCCGAGCCACCGCGATCCCGATTATCGCCGCAAGGTCGGCTTGCCCGAAGGCAAAGGGCCGCTGCTGATCTATGCCGGGCGTCTCGACAACGAAAAACGCGCCTACACACTCGTCGACATGTTCAAGAACCTGCCGCCCGAGCTTGACGCGGCAATGGTGCTGCTGGGTGAAGGCAAGCTGCGCGAAAGCCTGATCGAGCAGTCTCAGGGCCTGCCGATCGCCTTTCCCGGCTACATCACCAACCGCCAGCAACTCGCGACTGCGCTTGCCTCTTGCGACATTTACGTAAGCGGGATGGCCGACGAAACCTTCGGTATCTCGGTACTTGAAGCGCAGGCTTCGGGCCTTCCGGTCGTCGGAGTCGCAAGCGGCGCGATGCCCGAGCGTGTGCCGGAAGGAACCGGCGCGCTGGGCCCCGTCGACGATTACGTCGCAATGGCCCAGAACGTGGTCAAGGTCTGGCGCGGCGACTATGCCGGGATGCGCGAACGCTCGATCGCGCTTGCGAATTCGCACAATCGATGGGAGCAAACCTTCGACCAACTCCTCAACGTGGAATATGTCGAGGCGCTCAAGGCGCGCGATGCCCGCCGCGAAGGTGCGATTGCCGAGCCATTGAAACGCGCGCTGAGCTTCGCCTCGTGACCCGGCCAAATTCGCCCGAACAGGAAACGACAACCACCGGCAATCCGGGGGTCGACCACTGGCAGAACCTGCCGCGGCGCACGCTTACGATTGCGCTTTCCATCCTGCCGATCGTCGCGCTCGGCAACGTCGCGGTGCTGGTCTATTCGCTGGGCGGGATCGACATCAGTGAAAAGGTGAAGGCGCCCGGCTTGCTTGTGCTGGCCGGGCTGCTTGTCTTCGTGCCGATGATCGCAAATTCCATCAGGCTGTGGATCTGGGCAAGGTTTCTTGGGCTGGACCTCGGGTTCCGAAACTCCCTTAAGGTCATAACCGGCACCATGGTGACCAATTCGGTCACGCCATCGGCGACCGGGGGCATGCCGATCAAGCTGCTTTTCCTGATGGGAGAAGGCGTGGATTCTCGCAGATCGGTCACTCTCATCTCTTTTCAGGCGGCGGAGGACACTTTCCTGCTGGTCGGTTTCCTTCTACTGAGCCTTGGCATTACCGGCTTCGCCTTTTTCGAGTTCTTCAGCTCCGATCCCGAATTGCTTGCCCGGCTCGACGGGACGCTGCGCACGGTCGCAATGGCCGTTCTGTGGGTGCTCTTCGCCATCGCGGCGATCGTGCTAGTGATCGCTGGCGGATTGATGGGCCAGCGCGTCCGGGAGTGGGCAGGGCGCTTCACTCGCCGGGTAAAGGGCTGGATCGTTCAGATACTTAATGACTGGCTCGACGTGTTCCGCCGGGGAAAGGGCATCGCGCTCGTCAATCTCGGGTTCTCCGCGCTCCAATGGGTCGTGCGTTTCTCTATCGCGGGCCTTGTTCTTGCGGCTTTCGGCGTCGAGTGGCAGCCCGTGCTTTTCTGGCTGCTCCAGTATCTCGTCCAGACCATCAGCTCGATCGTGCCCACACCGGGCGGCGCGGGCGGGGCGGAAGCCGCCTTCCTGCTGCTTTTCGCGCCCTTCGTGGCAATGGGCGTGCTGGTGCCCGCGATGAGCACGTGGAGGCTGTTGCACTTCTACCTGCCATTGGTGGGCGCTGCGCTGACCTTTTTCCTGTTGCACAGGCGCGACCGTGCGCGAGCCAGAGCGGAAGAACGCGCGGCCGTCGAAGAGGCAATTCCTCAGCCTGCGGAGTAGGAACTAGCCGCGTACGATACCAGTAAGCGGCGCGTCGGAATGGTCTGGAAAGAGACGCTTCATCGCCAGGTTCGGTTCGATTCCGACATGTTCGGCCGCTGCGCCCGCAAACAGGCACTGCAAAGCGATCGTCGGGCGAAGATCGCGACCTTCATACAGATCACTGTCCGAAAGCCCGGGCCAGTCGGCAATCACCCGACCGCCTTTGACATCTCCTCCCAAGACGATCGCCGCGCTTGCTGTACCGTGGTCGGTTCCGTTCGTACCGTTTATGCGCACGGTCCTTCCAAATTCGGTGGCGACGATGACCATGGTGTTTGCCCACGCCGAACCCATGCCTTCGCGATAGGCACCCAGCAGCGCATCGAGATTGACGGCCTGTCGGCGGAATACTCCACTCTGGTTGATGTGGGTGTCCCAACGGTCGATCTCGACCATGCCGATCCGCGCGCCCTGGTCGCCTTTCATCAAGCGCGCAGCGAGCCTTCCCGCAGAGGCGCCATCCCTGAGACTTCTCGTCGCACGATCGCCTCCCGCCATCGCTCGCGTCCGGAGCGCCTGCGTCCATAGAGCGCTCAGTTGCGGATCGCTCTGGTACATGGCCGCAACCCGCGCCTTGAGATCATCGCTCGCGCCCGGCAACGCGGAGGGAGCGTAATTGGATGCGGGCGCATCGCCGCGCAGGGCCAGCGGTATGGTTGGAGCGATCGCCAATGCCCTCGGGGCTTGGCCCATTTGCTCTGCCATCAAGCCGACCAGGCGGTTCAGCCAGCCATCTTTCAGATCATAGGGTCTTGCCCCGCCAGTCTCGAGCATGTTTTGCCCGTCGAAATGGGACCGCTCGCGGTAGGAAGTCGCCGCTGCATGGACGAACAGCGCCTCGCCTTGCGCGTAGGCATTGCCAGTCTGTTCGAGCGAGGGGTGGATTGCGAAGAAACCATCGGCTTTTCTGGCTCCTTCGTAATCGCGCAGAGTTGGCTCGCGAAAGCGTGCGAAACCGGGATCCCCCACAGGTGCCAGCATCGCCAATCCATCAGCCGCGCCTCGCAGGATGACAAACATGAGATTTCGCGAACCCGTTCCCCGAGCGAAAGCCATACGCGGCATCGCGAGACTGCTCGCACCCAGCGCGAGCGTTCCAGCCAGCAATGCGCGACGATCTAGTTGGTCGATGCTCATCAGGTTATCTCCGCAACATTTCGGGCGAGACCAGAAGCAGAGCTAGCGCCTGCCTATCGCTCTCGGCGCGGCGGAGGGACAGGCGGGTGTGTTCGCTAAGAGCGTCCGGGAAAGCGGTTGCGGCGCGGGCTAAAACGCCGTCGCTGTTCACTCCGCGCGCAATCCTTTCAGCGAGTTCGACCCGGCGCACCAGCGCATCGGGGCCTGCCCAGCTGCCCTCCGTGTCATCATAGCCGGCAGGCGATGCGGGACGCCATGACGACTGACCCAGCTGGCGCAGCATGCTGAACTTCTGGCGCTCGTTAAGTTTGCGGTCGCCCGTAAATCGCAAAACGGATACAAACCATTCAAAGGGCTGACGGAACTTCACTGGCCTATCCACCCAGCATTCTGGCGAGTCTATGAGAGTTCGCGTCAGGCTCTCGAGGTTGCCTCCTGTCCGCATGAAATCCGCCTCGAGGCGAGCGACGATCGAGGCAGGCGGGTCGTCTCCGGCAAAGTGCCGCGCTAACTTCGTCGCGACGAATTTCGCCGTCGATGGGTGCGTTGCGAGATCGTCGAGGATTGCGAGGGCCTGCTGCGGTCCCTTCTGCGAATATCTACGGCCCATGATCTGGCGTGTCCCGGGCTCGTGAGCCGCTTCGGCGAATGCGGCGCCTCCTGGCTGCAACCGCGAAAACCGGTCTAGCCGAGGGAGTCCGTGAATGGTCCAGCCTGTAAGCGCGCGAGCGAATTCCGTCACATCGGCCTGGGAATAACCGCCATCGACGCCGAGCGTGTGCAATTCGAAGATCTCGCGCGCTAGATTTTCGTTCATGCCTCGTCGCCCGATGCGCTTACGCAATGGCGAATTCGGTCCGATCGACTGGTACTGGTCGAGATAGATCAGCATTGCCGGATGCAACGCCGCTTCCTTCAGCATGTCCGAGAAACGCCCCAAGACATTTGGACGGATAACGCCGAATTCGAGATTGCCGATCTGGTGGCGCGTTTGCGCTTTTGCGGACGATGCGGTGAAATGGTTCGACCAGAAATGCACCAGCCTCTCGACCATCGGCGCATTGCTGCTCACCGCCATATCCAAACGGTAGCCGCCGTCGCGGATCATTGTCTTGGTCGCGGTCTGAAACGCCGCTCGGACTTCGGGGGGAAACTCCAGTAGCGCGCTTGGTTCGCGCGGACGCCCTTCTTCGGCCATGCGTTTGGCCATGACTTGGTCTTTCTGCGCCGCTTGCTGAAGCTTCATATAGAGGCCGGCTTCGGCCGATGTATCCTTGCGAGCGGAGATGACTGCCGGCTTCGGATCGAACGTGTCGAGCTGGCGCAGCAGATAGCGCCGCGGGTCGGAAGGGGCGCGGTTACCATGTTTCAGACCATAGCCGAAACGGGAAAGGGCGATATGGGCAGCACTCATTGCAATGGCTCGTCTGCTCCCGCACTAAGCACAGGCAAGATGAACCTGCACCCAATCGCGCGTACATGTCATGTAACTGCGTGTCGCGACTGGTCGCAGATTATCACTTAAACGTCGCGGACCGCCCAATCCTTCGTGGGCAGGTCGAGTTCTTGTCAGGTCGAGGCGCAGTGCTGCCCGATAAACTGCTCATGGGTCGGTAGAGGGGCGACCGATTTTTCGATCAGGGTGCGGACATTGCCGAGAAACTCGGTCAGCTGCGCCTCGGTCATGCCGTCAGCCATCGGATCGTGGCTTTGCGGGGTGATGCCCTGACCGAGCATGACCTGAACCCAACTGGCCTCTCGAAACAGGTCATCGACATCGCGGCCCACGCGGCCCGAGGAAGCGAACAGCTCCTGCTTGTGCGTCACGCTGTCGGGCACATCCATGTTGCGGCAATAGTCCCAGAAATCGGAGTCATCCCGCTCGGTCTGCTTGTAGTGCAGGATAAGGAAATCTCGGATCTGCTCGAACTCGGCTGCGCAGCGCAGGTTGTACTCGTCGCGCTCAGCCGAGCTGTCGCCGCCGCGCGGGAAGAGCTGGATCAGCCGGTTCACGTGGGCCTGGATGAGGTGGATGCTGGTCGATTCCAGCGGTTCGAGGAAACCGCTTGAGAGTCCGATGGCCGCGCAATTGTTCGACCAGAACCGCTCGCGCCTGCCGGTGGTGAAGCGGATCGGGCGGGGATCGGCCATCGCCTTGGTATCGAGCCCGGCGAGCAAGACCTCTCCCGCCTCGTCGTCGGAGATGAAGTCGCTGCAATAGACATGGCCGTTGCCGGTGCGGTGTTGTAGCGGGATGCGCCATTGCCAGCCCGCCTTTTTCGCGGTCGCGCGAGTATAGGGG
This sequence comes from Erythrobacter sp. THAF29, assembly GCF_009363635.1. GTDB lineage: Bacteria > Pseudomonadota > Alphaproteobacteria > Sphingomonadales > Sphingomonadaceae > Erythrobacter. The sequence goes on from NZ_CP045392.1 coordinate 1,469,340, forward strand.
ACAAGCGTTTCAAGCCGCTCGCTGGGAACCGCCTGCGCGCTGTTGCATGGAAGCCATTTGGACCAGTCCTTATATCCGATGCCAAGCTCGTCGCCCAGCAGGAGCGCGCGAAAACCGGTGCAGTCGATGAAGAAGTCGCCGCTAACCTCGCGCTCTCCTTCGAGAGTGATTGATTTGATATCGCCGCTTTCGCCGTCGCGCTGGACCGAGGTGACGATGCCTTCGGTGCGGGTCACGCCGCGCTGTTCGGCATAGGCGCGCAGGTAACGGGCATAGAGTCCTGCGTCGAAATGGTATGCGTAGGCGAGGCCCGTCATTGCGGTGTTGCCCACGCGGTCGAGCTTGGCGAACTTCGCTTGGTCCGCAGCATGGCGATGGAGCGAATAATGCCACAGGTCATGGCTGTGTCCGCTCGCCGCGGCACGCTTCCAGTATTGGTGGAAAGGCACGCCGGCGAGATTGAGGCCAGCATCGCCAAAAGTGTGAAGGTAGCTCGATCCCAGCCTGCCCCAGTCGACGAACTCAATCCCGAGCTTGAACGTGCCGTGAGTGTGTTTGAGGAAATCGTATTCGTCGAGGCCGAGGATGCCATTGAGGCGAATGATTTGCGGGATGGTCGCCTCACCGACCCCGACCGTGCCGATGGCATCGGATTCGACTAGCTCGATCTTCAAAGTCCTGCCAAGGAGACGGGAAAAGGCAGCGGCGGTGATCCACCCGGCCGTGCCTCCGCCGACGATCACCAGCTTCTCGATTGCACTCTCGCTCATGGGGTCACAATGGGCGGAAAAAGGCGTTGATCGTCAAGCGGCCTTTGCGCGGATCGGGGGAAAGCTGTGCCTCGTTGTCGATGATACCTGAATGAAGAATGTTCCCGCGATAGAACACCGCCTGATTGAATGCGCCGCTGGCAGCGTGGATGCGTTCGAAATGCGGCCCTCCATCGGTCACGTAGCGGGCAGGGGGGAGCCCGGCCTCGCGGACTTCCGCCTGCAACGCGTGCGCATATCGCGGATAGGTGGCGTCGGTCAGCGCTGAAAAGCCGGTGGAGAGGTGGCGAAAGAACGCGGTGCCTCCGTGATCCGTTTCGTCCAGATACAACATCATCGCGAGTTGATCGGGATCGGTCCCGTCGACATGCGGGAAGCACTGGACCGGAATGAGGTCTTCGGGAGCGGTCGTGACGATCGAATACCAGGCCTGGATCGCCCATTCGTTAGGCGCCGGTCCGAAGGCGCTATCGAGCAACGGTGAGAGCGCGTTGACCCATTCTGCGGCAACGTCGTTTTCCAGCGGGGCGCGGATGCCGGGATACTGCGGCGTGATCTTTGCAAATTTTTGCAAAGAGGCTCGATCAACGGCGCTTTCCGGATCCTCCAGAAAGTCGCCGACTTCCAGAAAGGTATGATTTTCCGATGAAAAAGCGGATTGTCGCGCGCTGCTGATCGAATTTGGCCGGATTTTCATCGGAGAAACAGCTCTCAACTCTCGTTCAACTCACCATTCGAACGCTATCAAATACCGAGCTGAAAGCCAATTGATCTACCTTAAATAATTGAAAAGTAGATATTAAAATGTGGGGCCTGTCCGCGCTCGCAACTGTCCAAACCGCCCGAGTCCAACCCATTCCCGCATGCGCAACCGGCAAAAGTGTGACCTGTGCGCCACAACCTGGTGATAGTTCGAGCGATAACGGTGAAAAATGATGGAGCGTGAGAGTTAAGATACTGTTTAGGCAACGGAAATTGAGCTTTGTGGCGAAATACGCAAGGGTCCCGATTGGCGATTTACCTGCCATGAATTCTCCGCTATGAAAAAAACTGCAAACACGTACAAATCGTGATGCGTGGGGAGGTATTTGAATGGGACTTAAGCGTTTTTCCGCCAGCACTCGTCTGCTCTGTGGGGCGGCCACCGGCCTGGCAATGGTTGCATCGGCTACTCCTGCCTTTGCTCAAGACACATCGTCGGACGAAGTCGCAACGTCTGATGACGAAAACGTCATCGTTGTGCGCGGCATCCGCAGCTCGATCGAGACATCTCTCGAGGCCAAGCGGGAATCGTCCGCAATCGTCGAAGTTATCTCGGCCGAGGATATCGGCCAGCTGCCCGATCTTTCGATCGCTGACTCGCTCGCGCGCCTTCCGGGCGTGACCGCACAGCGTGTTCGCGGGCGTTCGCAACAGATCTCGATCCGCGGCCTCGGCCCCGACTTCTCGCTCGCGCTGCTCAATGGCCGCGAGGTTGTGTCGGCGGGTAACAATCGCGGCATCGAATTCGACCAGTTCCCCTCCGAACTGATCGGCCAGGGCATTGTTTACAAGACCGCCGATGCGCGTCTCGCCGCAACCGGCATCGCCGGCGCGGTGGACCTTCGGACGGTCAAGCCGCTCGATTTCAACGAGCGCACGGTCAACCTCTCGGCCCGCTACGTGCTCAACGATCAGGGCAGCCTGAACCCGGACTTCCCCGACGATGGCTACCGCTTCTTCGCGTCCTATATCGATCAGAATGCCGACGGCACGCTTGGCTGGGCTCTTGGAGCGACCGTGCAGTCGAACCCGACCCAGTTTATCAGCCGCGAATTGAAGACCAACCGGTTCCAGGTCGCGCGCACTGCTGACGGCCTGATCTATCCGGCGGACAACCCCCGCCAGGGTGTGGTGAGCCGCGAGTTCGAGCGTGTCTCGGTTGCAGGTACGCTGCAGTTCGAGCCGAACGACCGCGTCGCCATCACTCTCGATGGTCTCTACAGCGATACGCAGGACTCGGGCATCTTCCGTGGTACGGAAACCCCGATCGCATCTTGGTCGAACGGTGGGCAGGTTGTCGCCAGCGGCATCACCGGTTCGCCGCCGTTCGCAGATCAGGCAACTTACGAGAACGTGGTTCCGATCCTTCGTACCGATACCGAGGGCAACGAGTCCGAGATATGGGCGGCCGGTATCAACATCGATTTCGCCGTCACCGACAATCTCAGCTTCGTCGTCGATTACGGCTACTCGACCCTCGAGCGTAACGACATCGACTACGAAAGCTATGCCGGTACCGGTGCGGCGGAGAATGGCAACCAGGCCAACGACGCCGCGGTTGAAGACACATTCGCCTTCACCTTCCCGGACAATGGCGAATACACGATTGCGACGGGTCTCGATTACACGGATCCCGCAAACGTGCTGCTCACCGACCCGGGTGGCTGGGGCCAGGTTGGCTTCATCAAGCAGCCGATCATCGAAGACGAGCTTCACCAGCTTCGTGCCGAAGCCGAGTGGGAATTCGACGGCGGCTTCCTGGACAGCATCCAGGTCGGCTGGCTTTACACGGATCGCCAGAAGAACTTCGACTCGAACGAGAGCTTCCTGCGTCCGTCGGCTGCATTCGTGGACGGTTCGTTCATGCTCCCGGCGAGCGTGATCGTCGGCAGCACCGATACCAAGGATCTCGGCAACGACATCCTCGCATACGATCCGTCGAGCTTCCTGACCGATGGCACTTACGATGTCGAAAAGGCGACGTTCGACACGGAATGGGTGGTCGATGAGAAGGTCCACAACTTCTACATCCAGGCCAATATCGACACGCTGCTCGGCGACGTTCCGCTGCGCGGCAATGTCGGCCTGAAATATGTCGACACCGAGCAGACCTCGACCGGCACCGTTGCTGGCGGGATCAACACGATCGAAGAGAGCTATGACGACTGGCTTCCGAGCCTGAACCTCAGCTTCGAAGTGGCCGACGGCACCTTCTTCAAGCTTGCGGCGGCGAAGACGATCACGCGTCCGCGCCTCGATCAGCTCGCTGCAAACCAGAACGTCAACTTCAATCCGCTGGCTTGCGAAGACTCCGACAACGACCAGATCCCGGATACGGTGATCGGCTTCAATCCGCCGACGCTGGTCTGTTTCAATCTCGGCGGCGGTAACCCGCTTCTGCAGCCCTACGAAGCTACTTCGTTCGATCTGTCGTTCGAGAAATACATCTCGGCTGGTTCGGCGCTCGTCATCGCAGCCTTCTACAAGGATCTGTCGAACTGGGTGATCGACTTCAACCAGTCCGTCGATCTCGAACAGCAGATCAGACTTGCTGGCTTTGGTGACATTCTTACCACGGCCCCTGAACTGGCAACCGGCTCGTTCAGCGGTCCGGTGAACTTCGGCGAAGGCTCGATCTTCGGCGTCGAAGGCACGTTCCGTCTCGACTTTGCCGATCTAACGACGGCTCTGGACGGGTTTGGCGGCAGCTTCAGCTACACGCTTGCAGAAGCCGAAGTGCAGGATGAAACCGGCGACTTCCTGTCGATTCCGGGCTATTCGGAAGAGGTGTGGTCGGCTGACCTGTTCTACGACCGCGACGGTCTCCAGGCCAAGATCAGTGCCCGCTATCGCAGCGGCTTCCTGTCGGAGGTCCAGAACTTCGACGGCAGCCTGAGCGGTGCCGATGCGCTGAGCGAAACCATCGTCGACGCGCAGATCGGCTACACCTTCCAGGAGGGCTCCGGAGTTCTCGAAGGCCTCGGCTTCCAGGTCGAAGTCTTCAACCTGACCGACGAGCCGTTCGTGACGCAGAACGACCTGTTCGATCCAAGCAACACGAACGTCATCGGGACCTTCCCGAGCCGTCACGAGATTTACGGTCGTACCTTCAACTTCACCGTGAAAAAGTCGTTCTAAACGACAGCTTGGGTCGCAAGACTCTCCAAGAGGTGAGGGCTCGCCGGAGACGGCGGGCCCTTTCTTTTTACGCGATCAAGAAATGCGGTGGGATCAGGCCGCGATCGGCGAACGGCAGTGCCGTGCGAGGAAATCGCCGTGCGCGGACATTTCAGCCACCGCGTCTTCCATCGCCTGCGCAATCGCCCGCATCCGGTCGGCGACCGGCACCTGCCCGCGCATTTGCGCCATTGCGGGCGCGCGTTCGGGCACAATGTCCTGCCCCAGATAGACCGCGATCCAGCTGGGGTTGGCGAACAGCTCGCGCTCGTCGGAAACGATCATGCCGTGATTGCGGAAGTGATCGATCTTGTACTGCAGCGTTTCGGGAATCTCCATCGCGCTGCAATAGCGCCACAATTCCGCGTCATCGCGCGTCGTTGCCTTGTAATGCAGGATCAGGAAATCGCGGATCCGCTCGTATTCGGCGGTCGTCTGCGAATTGTATTCGCGCGCGAGCAGCGGCGACATTTCGCGGTCCGGCATCAGCGCCAGAAGACGCAGGATGCCATACTGGATAAGGTGGAGACTGGTCGATTCCAGCGGCTCCATGAAGCCCGCCGAAAGCCCGATCGCAACGCAGTTTTTGTCCCAGAACTTCCGCCTGCGCCCGGTAACGAAACGCAACATGCGCGGGTCGCCCACAGGCTCGCCATCGAGCGACGACATGAGGATTTCGGTCGCCTCGTCCTCGCCGACATATTCGCTGCAATGGACATAGCCGTTGCCGGTGCGGTGCTGGAGCGGGATGCGCCATTGCCAGCCGGCGGCCTTAGCTGTCGAGCGTGTGTAAGGTGTGATGTCATGCTGTTTGGCACATGGCACCGCGACAGCGCGGTCGCAGGGGAGCCAGTGCTGCCAGTTCTCGTACCCCGCTTCAAGCGCGCCTTCGATCAAAAGCCCGCGAAATCCGCTGCAATCGACGAAGAATTCGCCCGCCACTTTCTCGTCGCTATCGAGGGTGACGCTTTCGATGAACCCATCCTCGCCGCTCCGGGCGACATCGACCACCCGACCTTCGATACGCTTGACTCCACGTACCTCCGCGAACTTGCGCAGGAAGGCGGCATAGAGCCCGGCGTCGAAGTGATAGGCATAGTCGAAGGTCGACTGGATCTTGCGCCGGTCGGGCTGCGGATGCGCGAACTTGCCTGCCTTCGCCATGGCCCAGCACATCGAGAACTCGTCAATCGGTCCCTCGATCCTTCCGGCAAGGCTCTCGCGCATCCAGTAATGGTAGAACGGGACGGTATCGAATTCCGCGCCGAACTGGCCGAACGGGTGGAAGTAGCTGTGGCCTAGCCGCGACCAATCCACGAACTGGATGCCGAGCTTGTAAGAGCCCGCGGTTTCCTTGACGAAAGTCGCCTCGTCGATGCCTAGCCGCTGGTTGAAATTGCGGATGGGGGGGATGGTCGCTTCACCCACGCCGACCGTGCCGATAGCCTCGCTCTCGATCAGGGTGATCGTGCAGCTGGACCCGAGCGAGTCGGCGAGGGCGGCTGCGGTCATCCAGCCGGCGCTCCCTCCGCCGACGATGACGATGCTTTCGAGCGGGCCGCGTTGATCGCTCACTTCAGCCTCCGCAGCTCTCGCGGATGAGGAGGCTTGTCTCCAGCCGCTCCGACGTGGCCTGCTGACCCTGCGTGTCGATCAGCTTGGAAACCAGCATGCGCCCGGCAAGGTTGGTGTCCTGATCGATGGTCGTGAGCCGAGGTGTCACAAGCCGCGCCGCCGGGATGTTATCGTAGCCAACGACGGACACATCCTCGGGGACATTGCGTCCGCTCTTGGTGAGCGCGCGGATGGCGCCGATCGCGATAAGGTCGCTGGCGGCGAAGATACCGTCGAACTCGATCCCCCGGTCGATGGCCGATCGGGTTGCAGCTTCGCCTGAATGCACATCGAAATGCGCAGGAATTGTGAGCGCCGGGTCGGTTTCGCGACCAGTCTCTTCAAGGGCCTGCCGGTATCCTCGAAAGCGTTGCTCTGCCTCGGGCGCTTCGGTGTCGCCGAGAAACAGGATGCGCTGTCGGCCGAGCCTCAGCAGATGCGAGGTTGCGCGTTTGCCACCTGCAACGTTGTCCGAACCGACCGTGCAATATTGGGCGTCGGAAAATTCCGCACCCCAGACAACGAACCGGTCGTCGCGCGAGGCGAGTGAGTTGAACGCTTCGTGGAGCGAGCTCTGGCCGATAAAGATCATGCCGGTCGCGCGGCTCGTGGTCATTGCGAATTCGAGGTCTTCGGCGGAGCGCGGGAAGACATGGCTAATCACAAGGTCGGCGTTGCGGTCGCGCGCGGCCTCGGCAATCCCGGCGAGCAGTTCGAGGAAGAACGGGTCGGCAACCCGTGTCTCGCGCGCCTGTGGAGCCGGGACGATTACGGCTATGGTAGCCTCGGCACCCACCGGACCCTTGGGCATATTGACCCGGAAATCATAATCGTGCGCGCGCGCGATTTTCCAGATTTCCTGCTTGGTCCGCCGCTTTACCGCCGGGCTGTCATTGAGCGCGCGCGATACGGTGGAGATCGAGACGCCTGCCTCGCGCGCAATGTCTTCCAACCGCGCGTTCTTTCTGGCTCTGGTATCGGCATCCTGCATTCAGCCCGTTATCCCCTACCGCGCCCAGTAGCCCGAGCGTCCTTCCATTCGTGCCGGGACGCTCCCGATCGTGTTCGCGCTGTCCTGATTTGCGAACACTTTCGCCGCTGCGAATTCGGCTGGCGGCGTCCATTCGACTGCATTCTCATCGAGATTGAAGGCGCACAGCACATCGCCCTCATCTGATGTTCGCACGAATGCGACGATGCCGCTGGGGGTGTCAAGCAGTCGGCTACCGCCGGTCACCAATGCGCGGTGGACATTACGGACTGCGAGCAAGTCGCGCGTGTAGCTCACCATGGAATGCGGGTCGCTCATCTGGCTTGCCACAGCGAGATCGACATGGGCCGGATCGAGCTTCAGCCAGGTGCGGTTGGCGCAGGAGAACCCGGCCTGCGGAGCATTCGGATCCCATGGCAGCGGAGTGCGCGCGCCGTCGCGGCCGAGCGTGTGCGGCCAGTTCGCGATAGCCTCGGGATCCTGCAAATCCTCGAACGCGACATAGCCCTGCGGCAGGCCCAACTCCTCGCCTTGGTAGATGATCGGGTTTCCACGCAGGGAAAGCAGCAGGAGCATCGAGAGGCGGGCAATGTGGTCGAGCGGTCTGTCGCCCGCCCAGCGTGTGATCGCGCGCGGGGCATCGTGATTGGAAAACGCCCAGGAAGGCCAGCCTTCGCCCGGCGTTCCGTCCCATTGCGACAGTGTCTCTCGCACAACATCTGCGGTAAGATCGGGCGCGTAGAGGAAGTCGAAATTATAAGCGGAATCGAGCCGCTTCCCGTTGGCGGTGAACGCCTTCATTTCCTCGAGCGGCTCCGCCCCCCCAACTTCGGCGACGGTGAAGCGTCCCGGATACTCATCGATCGTCGCACGGATACGTTCAAGGAAAGCCGGAATGTCGGGATGGCTCTGGTTGTATTTCTTGACCTGCATGTCGAACGGGCGGGTCACCAGCTCCATCGGCAGGCCCGAAGGCGGATTGTCGCGCAGCTCGGGATCGTGCATCGAGAAATTGAGTGCATCGAGGCGGAACCCGTCGACCCCGCGATCGAGCCAGAAGCGCGCGACGTCGAGCACCGCGTCCTGCACTTCGCGATTGTGCATGTTGAGATCGGGCTGCGAGGTCAGGAAATTGTGCAGGTAATATTGCTTGCGCGGACCGTCCCATTGCCATGCCGATCCGCCGAACACCGATTGCCAGTTGGACGGCGGCGATCCGTCGGGCTTGGGATCGGCCCAGACATACCAATCGGCCTTGGGATTGGTGCGATCCTGACGGCTCTCCTTGAACCAGGCGTGCTCGTCCGAAGTGTGTGAATAGACCTGATCGATGATGACCTTTAGGCCGAGATCGTGCGCTTTGGCGATGATCGCGTCGAAATCTTCGAAGGTCCCGAAGCTCGGGTCGATCCCGCAATAATCGGCGACGTCATAGCCGAAATCCCGCATCGGCGACGTAAAGAACGGCGAGATCCAGATCCCGTCGACGCCGAGCGAGGCGATGTAATCGAGACCCTCGACGATGCCGCGAAGATCGCCGATGCCGTCGCCATTGGTATCGCGGAAGCTGCGCGGATAGATCTGGTAGATCACCGCGCCGCGCCACCAATCGTCATCGGCGGCGACAGCCATGTCGCGGGTCATCGGGGTGCTATCGTTCATTGAGCGGTCTCTGAAAGGCGGGCGATACACCAGCCGAAAGGAGGAAGTTCGAGCGCGACACTCCCCGGCGCTCTAACCGTTTGCGGACACGATCCGTGCAGCGCTTCGACCGAGCGCGCACCATATCCGATAACGGACGACGCATTCAGCCGATCGGAAGACGTGTTGAAAGCCAACAGGTATTCCGCGCCCGTCTCAGGATCGAAGCGCGAGAAGCTGACAAGGCCCGGCGCGATGTCATTGTAGCTTCGCGCGACTTGCTTGCCGCTGCGCAGCGCCGCGTGTTTCGCGCGGACCGCAGCCAGTTCGCGGATCAGGGAATAGAGCGGGTGGGCAGTGTCGAAATTCGCATCCGCCGTCGTCGCATCGGTTCCGATCAGATCGTTGTCGTTGTAACTATCGGTCCGGCTGGGGAACATGTCTTCGCGCGCGGCCTGATCGTGGCCATCGCCGACAAAGCCCTGCTCGTCGCCAGAATAGATCACCGGAGAGCCGCGCAAAGTCATCAGCATCGCATGCGCAAGCTTCGTGCGGGCGAGCAGTTCGTCCTGCGAAATGTCAGGGTTTGCCGATTTCACGAGGGTCGAAAACCGGCCCATGTCGTGATTGCCCAGAAAGGTCGGCATGGCGAGCGCGGCCTTTTCGCCGCCTTCATAATTCACGTCGCCTGCAAACATGTCGACCAACACCGAAGGCGGTTTGTCGCCCGCGACCACGTCGCGAACCGCGGTCTGGAAGGCGAAATCGAGCACGGCGGGAAAACCGTCGCGCCGGGTGAAACGGGCAAGGAAGCCGCTGTCGGGGCTTTCCGAATAGACCTCCCCGAAGACGTGGAAATTGGGAATCCCCTCCGCCTCGGCAGTCTCGAGCATGGCGGGCACGAATTTCTGCCAGAATTCGGGGTTAACGTGCTTGGCAGTGTCGATCCGGAAGCCGTCGATCCCGAAGCGGGTGATCCAGCTCCGGTAGATTTCGATCATCCCGTCGACCACGCGCGGATGCTCTGTGTAGAGATCGTCGAGACCGGCAAAGTCGCCATAGCGACTGCTTTCGCCCGAGAATGTGGTGCTGCCGCGATTGTGATAGAAAATCGGATTATTTAGCCATGCGGGGACCTTCACGTCCTTTTCCGCATCGGGGACGACCGGCGTATAGGCGTATTCCGGCGAGGTCAGCTTCGCGAAGTTTTCCTCGGTGAGGACATCGTCGCCGAGGAAACCCTCGTTGATTGCAGCGCTGGTCGTGACCTGCCGGGAATAGGGGTAATCGGCAAGGCTGCGATAGGAATAGTCGAACGCATTGCCTTCCTCGTACTGGATGACATCGGCGGTGTGGTTGGTAATGATATCCATGTAGACCTTCATCCCGCGCGCATGAGCGGCATCGACGAAGGCCTTGAACTCCTCGTTGGTCCCGAAATGCGGGTCGATCGAAGTGAAGTCGGTGACCCAGTAACCGTGATAGCCCGCGCTCTCGTCGCCTTCGGGGCCTTGCACCGGCTTGTTCTTGAAGATCGGCGCGAACCAGATCGCGGTGACGCCCATCCCCTCGATATAGTCGAGTTTTTCGGTCAGTCCTTTTAGGTCTCCGCCGTGGTAGAAGCCCTTGTGCGTGGGGTCGAAGCCGTGTGTAAGCCTGTCGCCTTCGATGCCGCCGGTATCGTTCGACGGGTCGCCGTTTTCGAACCTGTCGGGAAGGACGAAATAAACCACTTCGTCGGAAGGCGCGCGGTCACGAAACGAACTCTCTTCCTCAGGCGGATCGCCCATTGCATAGGCAAGGCCGGTTACGCCCATCAGGGCCGCGGCTACTGGCAGCAGGATTCGTTTCATTGCATTCCCCTCCGAACACCTGAATGCCACCAACCGATGCGTTTTGCAATTCTTTGTATTTTTGGTGAGTGCTGCGGAAATTTTCCGAAAACACGATATATTACAAAAATATGATGTGGATTTGGAGAGAGCACACAGAAACCTTTCCGCAGCAAATTGCGAAGGTTCTTGCAAATTTTTGCAGGAAAGGCAGACTGTGTCGCGGCAAGCGCTTTCACAAGCGCGAGTGTCCGCGCCTATGTTAGCGCGGCTGAGGCTGCGAAGTCACGCACCAAGCATGGCAAGCGGCGGGAGAGGGGATCGTAATGAACACCAGCATGGCCGGGCGCAAGCCGGCGATGAACGCGGCGCAGATCTGGAACATGAGCTTTGGATTCCTGGGAATCCAGATCGGTTTCGAGCTGCAAAACGGCAATGTGAGCCGCATTTTCCAGACCTTGGGCGCGGAGGTCAACGAGCTTGCGATCCTGTGGATCGCCGCTCCCATGACGGGCCTGATCATTCAGCCGATCATCGGGCACATGTCGGACAAGACATGGAGCGCGTTCGGGCGTCGTCGTCCGTACTTTCTCGTCGGCGCGATACTCGCGACGCTTGCGCTGTTCATCATGCCGAATTCGCCGACTCTCTGGGTCGCGGCGGGCATGCTGTGGATCATGGACGCCTCGCTCAACATCACGATGGAGCCATTTCGTGCGTTTGTCGGAGACAACCTGCCCGACAGGCAGCGGACGAAGGGCTATGCGATGCAGAGCTTCTTCATCGGTGTTGGCGCGGTGATCGCGGGCGCGCTCCCCTGGGTGATGACCAACTGGATGGGACTGTCCAACACAGCCCCGGCGGGCGAGATTCCCGAGACGGTGCAGTGGGCTTTCTATATTGGCGGCGCGGCGTTGCTCGTTGCGGTGATGTGGACTGTCTTCTCGACGAAGGAATACAGCCCCGAACAAATCGCCGCATTCGAAAAGGCGCGCAACGAGGCTCTCGGTATCGTCGATAAAGCTGCCGAGACGGTCAAGCGAACCGCGGCGCAATTCTTCTCCGGCGGCGCGGTGTGGGTCGTGATCGGCGCGGTGTTCGCTGCCTTCGTCGCCTATGGCCGCGCGCAACCCGACTGGATCCCCATCGGGCAGGAGCTCTACATCCTTGCCGGGCTGATAGCCTCGTTCGGAGTGATCCAGATCATCGCCGGAATGCTTCGCCAGTCGGACATGGACCAGAACGGCTTCATGGAAGTCGTCAACGATCTGTTCGCGATGCCCAAAACCATGCGCCAGCTGGCGGTGGTGCAATTCTTCAGCTGGTTCGCGATGTTCGCACTGTGGATCTACGGCACTCCTGCGGTGACCGACTACCACTTCGCCTCACCCGACCCGACCACGCAAGGCTACCAGGACGGGGCCGACTGGTGGAGCCTGATGGGTTCGGTCCGCAATGGGCTGGCGGCTGCTGCGGCGCTCGCATTCGTGGTGATTGCTTCGAAAGTCGACCGGCGCAAGCTGCACAGCATCAACCTGTTTGTTGGTGCAATCGGATTCTCGCTGATGATCTTCGTCCGAGATCCTGCGGTGCTTTGGCTGTCGCAGATCGGCCTCGGCATTGCCTGGGCCTCGATCGTATCGCTGCCCTATGCAATTCTCGCAGGATCGGTGCCGGCGCGCAAAATGGGCATCTATATGGGCATCTTCAATATCTTCATCGTCGTACCGCAGCTGATCGCGGCTACGCTGCTCGGCTTCCTGCTGACGGTATTTTTCGAGGGTGCACCGATATACGCGATGGCGATCGGAGGCGTGTCCTTCGTGCTCGCGGCGATCGCGACGCTGTTCGTCACCGATGCGACCAGCGCGGTGAGGGAAATGCAAGAACGCTTGGCGGAGCCCCAATGATGAGAGTGCACAAATTGCTCTTCGCAGGCGGAGCGGCACTCGTTCTTGCCAGTTGTGATACTGCGCCGACGGCGACAAGTTACGAGCCGGAGCCCTACGTCAAGTTCGAGAACGCCGAGTGGACCCGCGATGCGGTGATCTACCAGATGAACACGCGGCAATTCACGCCCGAAGGCACCTTTGCCGCAGCGCAGGAACATCTCCCGCGTCTTGCCGAAATGGGCGTCGATATCGTGTGGCTGATGCCGATCCACCCGATCGGCGAGGAGAAGCGGAAGGGCACGTTGGGCAGCCCCTATTCGGTGAAGGATTACCGCGCGGTCAATCCCGATCTCGGCACCGAGGAGGAGTTTCGCGCCTTCGTGAACCGCGCGCACGAACTGGGGCTCAAGGTCATACTCGACTGGGTCGCCAACCATTCTGCATGGGACAACCCGCTCGTTGCCGAACATCCCGAATGGTATACCCGCAATCCGGAGCGCGAGATGATGCCGCCCGAAGGCACCGACTGGTCGGACGTTGCGGACTTCGATTACTCGCAGCCGGGCCTTCGCGAATACATGACCGAAAGCCTCGCTTACTGGGTGCGGGAATTCGATATCGACGGATACCGGGCAGATGTCGCGGGTTACGTCCCGCTCGATTTCTGGGAGACGGCACGCAAGCAGCTCGACGCGATCAAGCCGGTCTTTATGCTCGCCGAATGGGAGACGCGCGACCTCCATGCCAAGGCGTTCGATGCAACCTATGGCTGGGAATGGAAGGAAAATCTCCAGCGGGTCGCTAAGGGCGAGGGCAATGCGAACGCAATACGCGGCTATTATGCGGGGCAGAAGGAAACCTGGCCGCACGCCGCCTATCGCATGAACTACACCGACAACCACGACCAGAATTCGTGGGACGGCGTGGCGAGCGAAATCTATGGGCCGGCCTATGAAGCCGCGATTGCGCTGTCTTTCGTGGGGCCGGGAATTCCTTTGATCTACAATGGGCAAGAGGCCGATCTCGCCAAACAGCTCGAATTCTTCGAGAAGGACGAGATCGAGTGGAAGACCGGCCGGTATGACAGCCTCTTTCGTCAGCTGATCGCTTTGAAAACTAAAGAGCCGGCACTGTGGAACGGTCGCTATGGCGCTCAATTAGTCGATGTGCCCAACAGCGCGCCGGGCGATGTGCTCAGCTTCGTGCGGGGGGACACGGGCGACCGGGTCTTCGCCGTATTCAACCTTTCGCCGCGTGCGCATGACGTGACGTTCGAACTCGCGCGCCACGAAGGCACTTTCATCAACGCGCTCGACGGCACCGAAGCGATATTCGGCCCGGACAAGGGCGATGCCTATGGCGTATCGCTTGAGCCTTGGGATTACCGGATTTTCCGCGAGGCCGATTGAGGGAGTAACGACATGAAACAGAAATTGGGCCTTATCATTTCGGTGGCGCTGCTCTCCGGCATCGCTACTCCCCTCCACGCCGAAACGCTCGATGTGTCTTCGCCGGACGGCTCGATTACCGTCACGGTGTCCGACGATGGCGGACATGCGACCTATGCCGTCGCCTATGGCGGCACGCAGGCGATGGAGCCGGCACGGCTGGGATTGCTGTTTGCCGATCATCACGGCTTCGAGGATGACCTTGCGATCGCCGGTTCGACCCGCGCCGCGGTCGACCAGAGCTGGGAGCAACCCTGGGGCGAACGGCGGATCGTGCGGGACAATCACAACGAGCTGGCCGTAACCTTCGCTACCGAAGAAGGCCCTGACCGGGAAATGGTCGTGCGCTTCCGGGTCTTCGATAGCGGCATCGGTTTCCGGTATGAACTGCCCGAGCAGGATGCTTTGCAAGGCGACGTGCGCATCACCGATGAGCTGACCCAGTTCAATATCGGGAGCGAGGCGGACGCATGGTGGACGCCGAGCCGCCAGTTCAACCGTTACGAATATATCTACCGTACCGGCGCGGCGGGCACTGTCGCCGATGCGCACACGCCGGTCACCTTCCGTCAGCCCACGGGGCTGCATATTTCGATCCACGAAGCGGCGCTGGTCGATTATTCGGGAATGTCGCTCCTCGCGCTTCGGCCAGGCAATTTCGAAGCTGCCCTGCGCCCAGGATCGGACGGAATCAAAGTCCACACCAAGGCGCCGTTCAAATCGCCCTGGCGCACCATCCAAGTCGCGCCCGATGCGGTTGGCCTCATAAATTCCGATATCATCCTAAATCTCAATGAGCCGAATAAGCTCGGTGACGTGTCCTGGGTCGAACCGGGCAAATATGTCGGCATCTGGTGGGCTATGCATATCCGCGATCGCACCTGGGGCAATGACGGCATCCACGGCGCGAACAACGAGGACACGCGGCGCTACATCGATTTCGCAGCCGAACACGGTTTCAAGGGCGTACTGGTAGAAGGCTGGAACACCGGTTGGGACGGTGACTGGTTCAATAATGGCGAGCTGTTCAGTTTTACCGAGCACTATCCCGATTTCGACCTTGAGCAGCTTGCCGCATATGCGCGCTCGAAGGGTGTGCGCATCATCGGCCATCACGAAACCAGCGGGAACGTGAGCAATTACGAAGCGCAGATGGAGGACGCTTTCGACCTCTATCAGCGCAATGGCATCACCCAGGTGAAAACCGGTTATGTCGCCGATGCGGGCGATATCGTGCGCCACGATGCGAACGGCGTGAAGCAATATGAATGGCATGACAGCCAGTTCATGGTCGGCCATCACCTGCGCGTGGTCGAGGCGGCGGCGAAACGGGGCATCTCGATCAACGCGCACGAACCGGTGAAGGATACCGGGCTGCGCCGCACCTATCCCAACTGGATGACCCGCGAAGGCGCGCGGGGCATGGAATTCAACGCGTGGGGTACGCCGCCCAACCCGCCAGAGCACATATCCATCCTCGCTTTCACGCGAATGCTGTCGGGTCCGATGGATTTCACTCCCGGGATCTTCGATCTGAAGCCGAACGAGAAGCCGCCGGTGCGCGAGGATATGCAGCGCGGCGACCCGTCGAACCGGCCGCAAACCACGTTGGCAAAGCAGCTGGCGCTTTATGTCGTGCTCTATTCGCCATTGCAGATGGCTGCCGACCTGCCCGAGAATTACGAGGCGCGCATGGATGCCTTCCAGTTCATCAAGGATGTCGAGGCCGATTGGGAGGATTCGATCGCGCTTCAGGGCGAGGTGGGCGAATTCGTCGCGATCGCGCGGCAGGGGCGCAAGAGCAAGGAATGGTTCCTGGGTGCGGTCACCGATGAAACTCCGCGCGATCTGTCGATACCGCTTACATTCCTCGAAGACGGTGTGACCTACACTGCGCAGGTCTATCGCGACGGAACCGACGCGCACTGGGACACCAATCCCTATTCCTATCTGATCGAAGAGATGGAGGTGACCTCAGCGAGCGTGCTCGAAGCTGGGCTTGCATCCTCGGGCGGCATCACAGTGCGTTTCGTCCCGAAAGGTTGACGCTTAGCTCAATCGAGCAAGGCGTTGACGTAGTCGCCGATTGCAAGACTGGCGGTGAGGCCCGGGGATTCGATCCCGAACAGGTTGACCAGCCCTGGCACACCATGCGCCTTCGGTCCGTCGATGCGGAAATCGCTTGAGGGATCACCCGGCCCCGAAATCTTGGGCCGGATCCCTGTGTAGTCGGGCGATAGCTGGGATGCATCGATATCAGGAAGGAACCTGCTGATCGCGCGTGTGAACACCGGCAGGCGGCTTTCATCGAATGTGTAGTCCACATCCTTGATCCACACGACGTCAGGACCAAACCGCGCTTGTCCGGCCAGGTCGAGCGTCAGGTGGATGCCAAGCCCCCCGGGTTCGGGGATCGGATAGACCAACCGCTCGCAAGGTGCCTTGCCGGTAAAGTGATAGTAATGACCGATGGCGTAGTTTTCGGGCGGGATCGCCGTTCCCGGAATACCATCGAACGAATGCGCAATGCTGGGTGCCCACAAGCCCGCGCTATTCACGAGCATGCGCGACCTGATTCGAGTGGCATTCTCGCCGCCGGTTTCGACAACGAACTCTTCATCCGAGACATGTCCGCCTGCGACCGGCGTATTGCAGACCACCATCCCGCCATGCGCTTCGAGATCTCCCTGCAGCGCCAGCATCAGCGCATGGCTGTCGATAATCCCAGTGGAGGGTGAGCGAAGCGCGGCAGTGCACTCGACTGCTGGTTCAAGCTTTCGTACGTCCGCCTTAGAAAGCGACCGGAGATCGCGCACACCGCTCGCGATCGCGTTTTCCTTGATCGCCTGCAACTGGCCGAGCTGTCCCGCATTTGTCGCGACGATCAGCTTGCCGAGCCTTTTGTGCGGGATACCGCGTTCCTCGGCGAAGGCGTAGAGCTGCTTCTTTCCTCGCACACACAGCTTCGCCTTGAGGCTACCGGGCGCATAGTAGATGCCCGCATGGATGACTTCGGAATTGCGGCTGCTCGTATGCGTTCCGATGTGCGATTCCGCCTCGAGCACGATAACTTCGCGTCCTGCCCGCGCCAGCGCGGCCGCGCAGGCGAGACCGACGACGCCTGCGCCGATCACGATGCACTCTGTCTCGTCCAATGGCGGATACCCCCTGCGCAACCAGGTCTAGACGCGTGGGGTATAACAGCGGTGAAGGCTAAGGTCAGCGGGCAATCTGGGCTCGTCTCAAAAGGGATTTGCCCGAAGGCATTACGACCGAAGAGCGCTGGCTGCCCCTGCCAATTTGGCGGTAAAACGTGGGCATGAACATGGCGACGACCATACCGTTGTCCAGCATACCCAAGGAAAGCTGGGATAAGATCCCGGCCAGTCCGCGCACGCCAATGCGCCAGTATATCTGGGCGAAATCCTATCAGGAGACGCTCGCACAAGGCGATGTGCGGGCGTTTCTGGTCGGCTCTGCATCGGACCCGGTTGCGCTGGCACCTTTCGCCGTGCCGTCTTCGGGGCCAAAAAGACCGGTCTTGCTGGGCGCGGAGGATTTGTGGGAATCGATCGAAGTCGCCGCTGGGGACGAGCGGGCCTTGATGGAGCTGGCGCAGCGGATCGCCAATTGCGGAACTCCGCTGCGATTCGGACATCACCCCACCGATACGCGCTTTCTCGAGCTTCTTGCCGAGGCCTGCCGCGGGAAGGCCCACATCGTTACGGTGATGCAGCCGACGCGGGCGATGCCTCGAATCGAACTCGATTCCTCGTGGGCCGAGCCTGAAAGCCATTTCAACAGCCGTCGCCGGTCCGATTTCCGCCGCATGGGGCGCAAGGCGGCTAAGATTGGCGAAGTCACCTTCGAAATTGTCGAGCCGCGCCGGGATGAGCTGCGCATCCTGCTGGACGAGGCTTTCGCAGTCGAGGCAAAGGGATGGAAAGGCCGCTCTGGCACCGCAATCAGCCAGGACGAGAAAACCGAAGCCTTCTACCGCGATTACGCCCGGCGCGCGGCGCACGAGGGCATTCTCCGGCTGTGCTTCATGCGGATAGACGGCAAGGCAGCAGCGATGCAATTCGCCGTCGAGTGCGACCGCGCGTTCTGGCTCATCAAGGTTGGCTATGACGAGGCTTTCAAGGGGGTCTCGCCGGGCAATCTCTTGATGCGCGAGACGATCCGGTATGCCGCGCTCAAGGGGCTCAAATCCTATGAATTCATGGGCAAGGAGGCGGGCTGGACCAAGCTCTGGGCCGGCGATGCCCGCCCGATCGCTACGCTGCGGACTTACCCGTACAACCTTGCCGGTCTGTCGGCTTTTGCCGGCGATGGTCTCGCTGTGCTTCAAAAGAAGCTGGCCGAGCGAATGAAACGGCGGGGAGCCGATGCGTAAATTACTCGCACCACTTGCCATGCCGATCGTCAAGCAGGCCACGCGCAAATATGTCGCCGGCGACAAGCTCGACGACGCGCTCGGACTGGCCGAAGACGCCGCGCAAGCGGGCTTCACTGGGACGCTTTGCTACTGGAACAGCAGCGAAGAGGGGCCGCCACAAGTCGCCGACGAGTATCTCAGGATCCTTGATCATAGCGCCGAGCGCAGCCTCGACGTGGCGCTCGCAATGAAGCTTCCAGAGCTCTGGGAGCGGCAGGAGGAGGTCGACCGCGTGGTGAAGCGCGCGCGGAAGAATTGCCAGCAGGTCGTTTTCGACGCGCACGATCCGCACAAGAGCGACGACATTATCGCTAGCCTCGAAAAAACCGGCCCTGAAGGAATGGGGTGGGCGATCCCAGGGCGCTGGCATCGCAGCCTCGAAGACGCTGAACGCGCGATCGAATTCGGAGTCAGGGTTCGCGTGGTGAAGGGGCAATGGGCGGACCCGCACGACCCTGACATGGATCTTCGCGGAGGATATCTGCGGGTGATAGAGAGGCTTGCCGGTCGCGCGGCCTTTGTCGGAGTTGCGACGCATGACGCGCCGCTTGCCGCGAAGGCGATGCAAATCCTCGCCGATGCGGGAACGCCGTTCGAGCAGGAATTCGTGTTTCCGCTCCCCATCGAGCCTGCGATGAAAGAGGGCAGACGTTTCGGGGCGAACGCACGGCTCTACCTCCCTTACGGTTCGGCCTGGCTACCCTATTCGCTGTCACGCGCGGTGAAGAACCCGATCATGCTCTACTGGCTCGCCCGCGACACGATTACTGGGCGTACTTTCAAGGTTCCCCAGCGCGTACCTGCGTGACATTCACCACCTCAGTGGTTTGCGCTTGTAGGCGTGGACGTAGTCTACCTCCATCACGACCGAGCCTGGCGTTGCATCCGTCATCTCGCTCGTGTCGGCGGGGAAGGAGATCAGCGGGTAGAACGGCTGGTGAAATTCCTCCCGCGTTTCGGTCCGCCAGATCTCTTCGCGATTGAGATAGAACACGGTCCGGTCCTCCGCGATTTCGACACCGTAGGTGTTGAAACTCTCGCTGAGCATGCCGGGTTCGACGCTGGCCTTGGTCGTCGCGTTTATTTTCGAGCTGTCGGTCTTGCTCGGATGCCGGATGACCCCGAGGCTGAACTGGCCCGGTTCGTGCGTGCGGAATTCGAACACGTCGATCTCGGGAGAGCCGCGCCGGTTATCGACGCCGATGAGCCAGAAGGAAGGCCAGAATCCCGGAGCCTTCGGCAGCTTCGCACGGGTTTCGAAATAGCCAAACTTCTGCGCGAAGCCGCTGTTGCACGCGTCCCATGCCGAAAGCATGCCGGAGGTCCAGCGGCCGTCTTCGCCGCGCTTCGCCTCGATCCGCAGTATGCCATCCTCGGTGGTGAACGGGAAACCTTCCTTGGGTGCCGCAAACCGTGCCGAGCCGAAATCCCCGCCCCACGGCGTGTGGGCGATCCAGCGAGTGAGGCACCCCCATTCGGAAACGTCGAGGCCGTCGAAATCCTCGCGGAAGGAGGGCTCGAATTGCGTAAGGTCCAGTGTTGTGGATGAGGAGCTTTTTGCAGGTCGCGCGGCGCCATCGCAGCTGAAAAGACCGAGCATCGCGAATATCGCCAAGGCCGGATAGGCGAGGCTTGCTACGCCGTACCGCATGTCACAACTTCGATGCCGTAACCCAGGCGGCCTCATCAACTGTGAGGTCCGGGTGGAGGAAGTCGACGAGCAGCACCACGCGCGGATCGCCGGAATTATTCTGCGCCTGGTGGTGGTAGGAGGAATCGAAAATCATCGCCTCGCCGCGCTTCCATTCGCGCTTGATCCCGGCGACTTCCATGAAGCCGTTGCCCGGCACGATCAGCGGCAGGTGCATGGTGAGGAAGACATTCGAGACGTCGCGGTGCGGCTTTATCACGCCCCCACCGCCGAGCACCGAGAACATCGCATCGCGAAACGCTGGGTAGTGCGGGATGGTCTTGATCAGCGCAGCCGTTTGCGGGGCGAGGGCGATATTCTCCGGGATTTCGCGGTGCCGCGTCGCGAACTGGAAACTCTGCCAGAAATTGCCCTCGAGCCCTGCATATTTGTAGGTCGTGATTGCCGAGCTGTTGCGCTCCATAACCTCTTCGAATTCGGCCTGAATGGTGTCGACGGCGTCCTCGAACGCGGCGACCCAGGGGAAGTCGGCGGTGTCGTGCCAAGGTTTCGAGGTGAGTCCTGCAAAGGTGAAGCCTTGCGGGTCGGGCCTCACCGATGTGTCGCCAGACCCGCTTTCGCTCGCGATCGAGGCAGCCACCCGGTCGAGGCCATGATGCCCGGCGAGGTTGGCCTCCATCAGTTGGTGGCCCTTGCGATAGGCGATCAATCGCCGCGCCGCCGATATGATCAGCAGCGCGGATATTCCGAGCGGGGCAAGGATCGCGCCGGCGATCAACGCCGCTTCGATCAGGCGTGCAATCGATGCGTCCCCGGCAACAACCAGCAGGATCGCTGCAGCAACCAAAACAAGTCCACCCAAAGTCAGCGCAGGTTGCATCAGGCGTTCTACATGCAGCTTTACGCTCGTCCCCCAGAACAGCTCGACGCCGCTCGCGCCTATCGACCAGGCGAAGCGCAGCCCGAACAGGATCAGCGCAGTAAGGAGTAACGCTGCCGATCCAGAGAGAGCAAGGCTCGCTTCTCCCGCCTGCGACAGTGCAACAAGCGCGAGATAGGCCCCGCATGCGACGAGCAGGACCGCCTGGACCACCAGGAACAGGAAGATCCGCTTGAAGCCGTTTATGCCGTCCATCGTGCCGCCTCGTTCATCGCTTCGTCGCCCATCCTGCCGATCGGTAGATCGCGCCGCGCAGCGCGATGAGTGCGTCCCTGTTGCGCCGCCCGAAAGCCGACTTCTTCACCCGCTTCTCGATTGCTGAAACCGGGCTGAGATAGGCGCTCTTGGCGAGCGCCTTGTGGCAGGCTGCGACGATATCGGGGCGACGCCCTTTCGCGAGACCCTCGATCTCGCGGATGAAGGACTTGTCGCTCTCTGTGCGCAGGAAGATCGTCGCGATCTTTGCCGGCGAGTAATCCGACCAGTCGAAGGCGACGAACTGCTCTGTCTCGCCGTCGCTGCACAGGTCGAGCGTGACCATCGTGCGCAGGCATTTCGGGCAGTGGCTGCAATTGGAATACCCCACGTCCTCGACGCGGTTGTCGCAAACATTGAGGCTCTCGATGAATTCGGGCGAGCACGCGATGAAGGCGGTCTTTTCCGCGCGCTGGTAGGTCGAGCCATCGTGGATGATCCGCATGCGGTTGCCCGACCAAAGCGGATCGACGAGCGGGCTCGATCCCCACGGCATGAGCCCGCCGAATGTGTGAGAGGAGGCCATCAGCCCCGTGCCGACTGCGCGCGAGAGGATGTGGAGCACGCTCGCCAGCCCGGCACCGTGGCCGACATCGGCCCACCGGTCGGCGAGCTGGCGGTCGAATGTCATCATGTTGGTGAACATCGTCACGAATTCGAGGCCGCGGTGCCTGGCTGAGGCTTCCAGAGTGCTGAGATTGGTCCGATCGAGATCAACCTTGGCGGTCGGCGTGTGGAATATGTGAACCGCGTGCGTGAGCTCGCGTCGCGTCGCGCTTTCAGGCCGGGCCGAGTTGCCGCCACTGTGGCGCAGCAACGTGAACATGCTGTCCACCCCGCCAGAAAGCAGGCATACGGCGCCGGGTGCCGGATCTTTCGGGACCTCACCGGCATCGCGGATACCCCCCAATTCGGGCAATTCGAATTCGGGATACCATTGGCGCATCTGAGCGAGCCCTGAGCGGACATTTCGGTGAAGCAACGGGTCGACCTCGATGTCTCCAAGGTCGATATCCTCGCTCCGAACCAGAGCGAGCATTCCGGCAAGTGGCAGGATCGCTTCGTCGATCTCGCTGATCATCCCCTCGAAAGTTTCGGCTACGAGGAAGAACACGCGCTCGTCGAGATCTCCGCGGTCGGAGGTGAAGCGATAGGTCTTTCCGGTGAGGCCGGCTGGGGGCGGAACGGAATCGCGAGACAGTATGATCATTGCGAAATCGCCTCCTTGGTCCGGCTAAGCGGAATAGTGCTGGCGGGCGAATCCGAGCTCGGTGCGCGGTCGGCGGACAGGACTTCGCGGTAGAGTTCCAGCAGACGCTCGAGCCAGCTTTCGTGGATGGTCGACAAGTCGCTCGTATCCTCGAATGCCCGACGGCTGGCGCGCGCTACGGCCTCATCGTCGTCGAGTGTCCCGATAGCGTCGGCCAGCGATCCGGGTTTCCGGTCCGCTGCAAGGAATGCGCAGCCACGCTCCGCCGCCTCGCGTCCGATGAACGAATCCGCAAAGGCCACCAGCGGCACCCCGCTTTGCAGCGCTTCCAATGCGACAAGGCCGAAGGGTTCGGGTAGCCGGCTCGGCATGACGAGCCCTCGCGCCTTCGAGATCAGCTGCGCGATCTGCTCGTGCGATTTCCAGCCTTCCCACTGCACTTGCGGATACTGCGCGGCGAGGCGCTCGCGATCGGAGCCTTCTCCGATCACCCTGATGGGGCGGCCCGCTTCGATCGCGACCGAGATTGCGAGGTCCGCGCCTTTCTCATGCTCGATCCGCCCGATGAAGAAGACTTCGCGGTTCTTTTCGGCCTGTACACGGTCGCGCACGAATGGCCTCACCGGATTGCGCACCACGCGCATCCGGTCCCTCGAAATCCCCGCCCGCGCAAGGTGATCCGCCATGTAGGGATGGATCATCGCGATTAACGCGCGCGTGCTGCCGAGGTCTAGTGCGGTCTTTTTGACCGCCATCCGCGCGGTCCGAAACAGCTTCTGCGCGTAACTGCGCTTGTCGCAATTTGCCGCGAAACAGCCTGCGCTCATGGGCTTGCGAGTGCAGACCTCGCCATCGACGAAGTCGAAATAGGTCCCGTTCGGACAGGCGTGGAAGAAGTCGTGAGCATGGATCACGAGACTGTCCTCGACGCGCGCCAGAGCCCCCATCACCGATGGCGAGAGGACTTGCGCCCAACCGTGAAGATGGAACACAGTCTCCGGGCCGGCGAATTCGCGGATAACCTTGCAGACGAGAGCATGTGCATCGCGGTTCCACAGGCCCTTCGCCGTGCGGGCAAGGGCGGGAAGCTCGAGCAATGGTCTGCCACCGAGCGCAATCAGTTCGACAGAGGAGGGCAGCTCCGCCTGCGTTCCATCATCGCCGGTGACGTACACCACCTCGTGACCGGCTTCCGAAAGCAGTCGCGCGGAAAGCAACGCTAATGAAGTTGCGCCGCCCAGTGCCGCCGAGCGATCGTTGAGGATGACGATCCGGCGCGGGTTCATGTGGCCCTCACGGCAATGGGACGCGCGCCCAGGAGCTTGGAGCCATAGGCGCGGCGCGCGTCCATTATGAACACGCCGGACGAATGGTCGACATGATGGCAGCCGATCGTGCTTTGCTCGACCTCCGGTTCGATCCGGCGGATCTCGCGCTCGGCATAGGTGTCCATCGAAAGCTCGGTGACTTCGAGCAGTGCAAGGCCATAGCCATAGGAGCCGTGACTGGTGATCTGTCCGGGACGGATAAGACGGCCTTCGCTGACGAAAGGGCGCCCGCCATTTCGGGCACGGGTGGAATCGACAACGACCGGGTTAAGCGGATGCGGCTCGATATTTGCGAGGTCCGGACCGCTCACCTTGAATACATGCAGTTCGGCGCAGTGATCGACGAAATCGTGGCGGCTGAGATTGGTGAAGAGCCAGCACTCGTCATTCCACTCCACGAATACCGTGTCGGCGGCGGACTCGCCTTCGAGGCCTGTCGCGTGAAGTTCCCAGCGGTGAGGGAAATCGGCGCAGCGCCATACCTCTATGCGCTCCCTCTCGTGCGTTTCGGGAATGAGGAAAATTTCGCCGTCGTGCTCGAAGACGAAGGGGTAAGAGCAATGCACATCGCCGAAATCGAGCGGGGTCACATCGATGAGCGTGTCACCCTCGATCCGCCCCACGCAAATGCTTCCCAGCTTGGTGCGGTAATTGTAGGATTCGAAAAAGACCCAGCGCTCGTCCTCTGTCTCAAACAGGAAGGGGTCGGCGCGGAACTCGCCCTTAGGCTGTTTGAGCTCGGTAAGACGTTCGAGGGAAGAACCAAGCACTTCCCCTTCGCCCAGAACCAAAGACCAGTTCTCGGGCTGGGCACCGATTTTCTTGAGGAGACTATCTGCCCCACGGCGCGCGATTCTCGTGCCAAGTCCAAAGCTGTAGCGCAGGCATTCCAGCGGGGTAGGCGAGCGAAGCGGGATCGGCGCGTTATCGAGGCTTGGCGGCACGAAAGCAGCGCCGCGGTCCGGTTGGCGAGCGGTTCGGCGCAGTTCCTTTTCGACCAGGGATGACAGCACGGCCTTGGCATATTCGGCGTTGAAGGTTGCGCTGATTTTCGTGTTGCTCTTGCTCACGGCGAGCAGGCCGCGCGAGCCGCCCGCCCTATGCGCTATGATGCCGCTTTTGGTGATCGGGCGGGCTTCCAGGCATTCTCGAAAGCCGAATGTCCCGACCATATCCGGGCCGCTCACATTGAAGTGATACTCCCACACCTCGTCGCAACGTTCTGAAATCGAGGAGCAATCCATGCCAGGGATGTGGGACAGGACGATATCGATTTGCCCGTCGACCCCGATTGCTTGCGGCGCGATCTTCGGAATATCGGCGAACCGATCGTCGGTGATCGGGATGCCTTGCCGATTGCCTCTAGTGAACAGCCTTTCTTCGAGATCCAAGAGCGCCCGATACACGCGCGAAGGTTTTTGCCTTGGGCCGGAGTGATCGCTTATGAGGAACGTTTCCAGCGAGAAATCCGCAGAGTGCATCAACCGCTCGAACAGGCTGGCTTCCCACGGCTCGAAAACCTGGTCGGAGCCAGCGAGGATGGCGATGCTCAGGGGCCGCCCGGTGTCTGTGTCCGTAGGCATTACCTGACTGTGATACCGCCACTTCAGACGGCAGGCATGGGCTAATAAGTATTACGATTGTTGGTCAGTCCAAATCCGCGCCCAAAGCCGCTAGGTCTTGTCTTCAGCAATGGCCTTGGGCGAGGGAAAACGTGCGAATTGCGGTGATTGTTGCGACCCTGGGACGGCGCGAGGCGGCGGAAGACCTCGTGGCAGACCTGCTTGCGCAGACTCGCCGACCCGACCGCACATTATTCGCCGTGATCGATCCCGACGATGCGCCCGAGAGCGATCCGGTGCTCGGCAACGAAACGCTGGTCTGCGAGCACAAAGGCAGCTGCCACCAGCGGAACCGTGCGATCGATATCGTCGCAGCGAACAGTGACCTGCTGGTCTTTTTCGACGACGATTTCGTGCCTGATCGACACTATCTTGAACGGCTGCATGACGCATTCGAAAGCGACCCGAGCCTGGTGGGCGCGACGGGGCTTGTGGTCGCTGATGGTGTCAACGGCCCCGGCCTGTCGCGCGATGAGGCGCTGGCGGCGATCCGGGGCAAGGCGACGGATTTTCCCGGGGGCGATCTGAACGAAAAGCCGGTATTCGGCCTCTACGGATGCAACATGGCGGTTCGCGCCTCGGCGCTGGGTGACAGACGATTTGACGAGGCGCTGCCACTCTACGGGTGGATGGAGGATCTCGATCTTACCAACCAACTGCTCGCCGAAGGGGAACTGCGCCGAATTGACCGGCTCGTGGGCGCGCACAGAGGCATAAAGGCGGGCCGTACATCGGGCGTGCGGCTTGGATATTCGCAGGTTGCCAACTCGGTCTACCTTATCCGCAAGGGCACCGCGCCCAAGCGCCCGATGTATGAAAATATCGCCAAATACCTGATCGTTAACGGTGTCAAATCGATCTGGCCCGAACCCTTTGTCGACCGCCGCGGGCGGTTGAAAGGGAACCTGGTGGGGATGCTCGACTGGATCAGAGGGCGTTCACGCCCCGACCGAATTCTGGAGCTTTAGCTTTTCCTCGCTTCGTCCCTCGCCCATGCCCGCTGCGAGGTGATCTAGGCACACACCCACTGCTTGCCGCGTCTCCTGCACGACCCTTCGATGCGTGGTCCTGTCGATCCCGTCGCGGTAGGCGCGCGCGACAAGGCTGCAAACTGCATGCGGCGGGCTGTCGACAAGGTCGACCACGAACGGCCCGCGATCGACCGAGTTGAAGAACGCCCGCACCTTCGGATCCCAGGCAAGACCGACATGGGGAATGCGAAAGGCATATGCGAGAATGTTTGCATGGAGCCGGTGGGCAACAACCGCGTCAAACGAGCGAACGATGCCTGCAAGGTCGCGCGGGAGGCGAGGGCGGGGCGATCGCCTGAGCCTCGGGTTTCCGACGCTTTCGAGGACGAGGCCGAGATACTTCTCGTCATCATGCGGGCCGTTTGTGAACAGCGAAACGTCGAAGCCTGATGCCAGCAGGCATCGGGCCAACTGCGCCGATTGATCGAGTGCCCGATCGACATGCCCCAAAGGTACCGCGCTTGAATGTCGATCGAGCGTGCGCGGGTTCACGATGCCCAGTCCCACCAGAGGTCTCACCCTGTCCTCGCCGAACGCGCTTTTGGAATAGACTTCGCCTGCGAGGAGGCCGGGGTCCCGGCAGCGTGCTGCGGTGGCGATGCCGTTCGCGGCGATCTGGCTGTCCCAGTGGGCGACCGAAGCCCCGTCGCGGACAGCGACATGGACGATTTCGAGCGGCTTCAAACCCCGTTTGAACAGCGCTTTCGCAGTTCGGTTCAGGTTCCCGGCAACCCCGACGCCGAACACCGCGAAAGGCCGCCTTGGACGGCGTATTTCCTTTAAGACTCCATTGATCTTGATCGGGAAATTAAAGTCGGCGCCGGCAATTAGCTGTCCGCCGCCAAGAACAATCGCATCCGAGCCCTTAAGCTCTCTTCGCCAATGGCTGCGTAGACGGAACCGAACGAGGGCCGAAAGGATCAGGAACAGGGCAATGCGGCGCAGGAACAAGGGCATCGTGTCGACGACGCGCAGCACACGCCCCCTCGCGGAATCGAGCCCGGTACCGAAGTCCTGACGCCCTGCAAGGTCGACTGATTTTGCGTCCCACCCTGGCCTTTGCCTCGCGATTTCTTCTTCGAGACATTCTGCGATCACGCCGTCACCGAGGTTCGGGCTGTACTTCACATTGAGGATGTCAATGCGCGGCATGTCAGGGCCGCGCCTCTCGCAGCTGGCTTGCAGGCTGCCTCACTCGTGGCGATCCGAGCAGTGCCCGTTTGAGATGACGTTGCGCCCAGCTTTCGAGATACTGCGCCATGAACCATGCGTTGAAGAGCAGGATCGCGAGCATGACGACAAACAGAACCACGGTGTTGGCAATCCAGCCTGCAAGGATCGGCATCAGCGCTGCGCCGAGGACGAAGTGGTTGAGATATAGCGGATACGTCATCAGCCCAATGGGGCGCATGATCGGGCGTACGTCCCGCGTGAATACCCTGTCTCCGAAGCGCGCTCCGAGATAGATGAGCGCGGCTGCGACCGACCAGACTGCGATCGGCGCGAGCGCGGCGGGCATCTGGCCGACATTGTTGAAGATTTGGAGCATGCACAGTGCGCTCAGCCCCATCATCACCCATAGCTTTGAAGAGGTCATTCCCTGGTCGACCGCCTGGTACATCAGCATTCCGAGCGCGAAAAACACGCCTTGGCGCAGCAGCGTCACATCGAACGCGAAAGACCCGAGCGGCAGGGCAGCGCCCATTTGCGCGATCGGGCCGCTTGTCACTTTGCACGCGAAGTAGAACAGTGTGAACGCTCCGCTCGCAGCGCCTAGCAGCAATGCGAACCGGTCGAGCGCGCGCTCAGTGCCACCCAGAATTGGTGCAAGCAGGATTACGAGCGCGGTGCAGAGGTAAAACGCCGCCTCGACCACAAGCGTCCAGACGACACCGTCGATGTATGGTCCCTTGGGCGAGAGCACGAGCGTCTTCAGGAAAGCGGGGAGCAGTTCGCCAAGCGGCTCCCCCCACAGCGCGCGGACGATGAGGGCCAGCGCTGCAGACAGCCACAGGACCGGCAAGAGCCGTATCGCCCGCTTTTTCAGGAACACTCCGAATGTCGATCCGCGCGCGCTCGCAGCGATGACGAAGCCCGACAGAACGAAGAATATCTGAACCCCGACCCATCCCAGCCAACCGACCGGCTGAAGCCAGCCAAGCGGCGCTTCGCTCGCAGGTACGGGCCATGCCGGAACGTTCGCTCCGAACCCGCCGAAATGGAACATCACGACCATCAGGGCCGAGACAAAGCGGATCAGGTCGAGGCCCCAGAAATACCTCAATCAACCACTCCAAACGCGCGAGCCAGAGAAAGACGGCTCATATCTTGTTGTTTCGGACGAACATGATCGGAGACCCCGATCCGTTTTCGGCAGACGCATGTTTCGCGCGCAGCACCCTGTTAATCGCCGGACCTGCATGTTCGCTGCTGGAGGGGTTCAGCCCGTTGGTCTCGGGTATCCAGTATTCTGTCGCCGAAACATCTCGCCAGTCGAAACCGCATGCCTGCATCGCCTTCGCCGATGCCTCTGCGGGGGTTGCTTCAGTGCCGTCGAATTCGACCATTCCGTTTCCGATGGCAGTGCAAGTGAGCGCTTCGTTCTTCGAAAAGTGCAGCTTGGTCCCCGCATCGAGGTTGAGCGCCTCGAACCAGACGGCGTCGTGATACGCCTTGATCTGATCCATCTTGACGCGTTCTCCGGGAGAGATACCTTGTTCCTTGTCGCTAAGCTCGATGACCTCGGTTGCGGCCAGTTCGATCGCGGCGCGAAGGATGTCCGGGTTCAGCTTGAAAAAGTTGGATCCTGGCTTTTCGCAATAGTCGCCGAACAGGAAACGGACATTGCGATCGACCAGCGCGCAGTCTGGCACCAACGCTGCAAAATTGAGCCGATACGGCACCGGCAATTCGCCCCGGTTGATCCGCTCGATCCGCGTGGCGAGATCGTTTCTCGTGGTGAAATCGAACCTTACGAAGCCCGGCATTGCGTCATTCGTCAGGACGAAGACGGTTCCCTCTTTCGCGCTCATCGATGCCTCCTCCCGCACCCCCCACTCGCGGATGCGTATCGGCCCGATATTAAAGGGCGCGCACCCCTCGGGAGCAAAGGATAACAAGGACTAGTTCCATTGCGCCTCATGGGGATTGCCCGAAAGGGGCATTCGCCACGAATTCGGGTGCAAATTGACCTTTCGGGTTAGCGTCCAACCCCTTCGGTCTAAGCACCTTGCGCGTATTCCGGTGTTCGCCGCTCAGCGGTAGACCAAGGCCAGGAAAAACGGGGGCTATCGGCGATAGAGTACGCCAGCGGGTCAGGTCCCTGGTCCACGCGACGGCAATGGCCGCGTGGGGATAATCGCCTGCCGCGCAAGCGGTGTGGCCTAGCTTTTCGAAGTTGGAAGGTGACGTGACCGCAGCAACCCCGAAAGTGACTCTGGCGATGCCCGTCTTCAACGGGTCGAACTATATTCGCGATGCGCTGGACTCGATCCTCGCGCAGACCTTTACCGATTTCGAGCTCGTCGTTTGCGACAATGCATCGACCGATGAAACCTGCGCGATCGTGCAGGAATACGCGGCGAAGGATCCGCGCATTGTCCTGATCCGCAATCCGAAGAATCTGGGCGCATCGGCGAACTACAATCTCGGTTTCGAGCATGGGCGCGGGCGCTATCTCAAATGGTGCGCGCATGATGATCAGTTGAGCGCCAATTTCCTCGCCGAATGTGTGAAGGTGCTCGACGCATCACCCGATGTGGCACTGGCTTTCGGGTCGACGCGAGGCATCACTCCGACGAACGAGATCACTACGCCCACCGGTGCCGACACGCCATCGCTCGACAGCGACGATCCCGCGATGCGTTTCCGCCAGGCGATCGAGCTTGCGGGCACGTGCTTCCCGATCTTCGGCCTGTTCCGGCGCGAGAACCTCGCGAAGTCGACGCTGCACCGTCCCTATTACGGGTCGGACCGCGCGGTGCTCGCCGAGGCGGCGCTGATGGGCAAGTTCGTCCGCGTCGAGGACGCAATCTTCTACAACCGCGAGCACGAACAGCGCTCGATCAACATCGACGACAAGGTGCAGCGCAGCCTGTGGCAGACCGGCAAGAAGAGCCGGGGGGCGGCTGCCGAGCACCTCAATCTCACCCGGCACCTGTTCGAGATTGCCTCGCGCCATGGCGATATCGTCTCGCCCTGGAGGCTCTACGGGCACCTTCTGGGGCGGAGCCTCAGACCACGACAACTCGGCCGTTACGGGCTCGAACTCGCCAACATCGTCTCTCCTGCACTCGCAGGGGGCGTGAAGCGCATGTTCGTCCGTCCCAGCCGCAATCCCGATCCAAGCAAGGCGGTGTGACCATGACCAAGCACGACATGTCCAATGTGAAAGTCGGGATCCTGGCCGGGGGGCTCGGCTCACGGCTTTCGGAAGAAACCGATGTCCGGCCCAAACCGATGGTCGAGATCGGCGACATGCCGATCCTGTGGCACATCATGAAGATCTATTCGCATTACGGCTTCAAGGATTTCAGCATCGCGCTCGGCTATAAGGGCGAATATATCAAACGCTGGTTCCGCGAGCACTTCAGCGTTTCGGGGTCCATCTCGATCGGTACGCGCAATGGATCCTGCGTGCAGCATACGCCCGACTGCGTGCCCGACTGGAACGTCGATCTTGTCGAGACGGGCACGAAGGCGGGGACAGGCGGCCGGATCAAGAAGCTTTCGAGCTGGCTCGGCGACCAGACAGCGATGGTGACGTGGGGCGATGGCGTCGCAGATATAGACATCGCCGCGCTGCTCGCATTCCACAAGTCGCACGGCAAGCTCGCAACGCTCACCGCAGTGCGCCCACCCGCGCGCTACGGCCACCTCGAGTTCGACGGCGATCTTATCACCGAATTCAACGAGAAACCGCAGATCGGCGAGGGCTGGATCAACGGCGCGTTCTTCGTGCTCGAGCCCGAGGTGATGAACTACATCGACCACGAAGAAGAGATGTTCGAGCAGCGCCCGCTTTCGCGGCTCGCGGCCGACGGTCAGCTGATGGCCTACCGCCACACCTCGTTCTGGCAGTGCATGGACACCATGCGTGAAAAACAGGTTCTCAACGAATTCTGGGCGTCGGGGAAAGCGCCCTGGAAGATATGGAAGGACGAAAAACGTGAAAGTGCTTTTGACTGGGAACAGGGGGTACATCGGAACGGTGCTGGCGCCGCGCTTGCTGGAGCGAGGTCATGACGTCAGCGGGCTGGACAGCGGCCTCTTCGATGAATGCGAGTTCCTGAAGCCCGAAGCGGAGATCCCTTCGATCGGCGGGGACGTGCGCGAATTCGTGCGCTCGTCGGGCGCGCTTGATGAGCTTTCGCGTTTCGACGCGGTTCTTCACCTCGCCGGCCTCTCAAACGATCCGCTGGGCGACTATCGTCCGGGTCTTACGCAGGAGATCAACGCGCAGGCTTCGATCGACCTCGCCCGCCTTGCAAAACAGGCCGGGGTCGAACGCTTCATCTACGCCTCGTCCTGCTCGAATTACGGTGCATCGGGCGACGACTTCATCGACGAGAGCGGGGCGCTCAACCCTGTCACTCCCTACGGCACGTCCAAGGTAGAGGCCGAGTTCGCGATTTCGGGCCTCGCTGATGACACCTTCAGCCCGACCTTCCTGCGCGCATCGACCGCATACGGCCTCTCGCCGATGCTGCGCTTCGACCTAGTGGTGAACAACCTCACAGCGTGGGCGACCTGTACGGGTGAGGTCCACCTGAAGAGCGACGGCACGCCGTGGCGCCCGATCGTCCATGTCGAGGATATCGCGCTCGCTTACATCGCATCGCTCGAAGCCGACCGGGCAGACGTACACGGCGAGGTGTTCAATGTCGGCCTGACCACGGAGAATTACCAGATCCGCGAGATCGCCGAGATCGTGCGTGATGTGGTGCCGAACTCGCGCGTCGGGTTCTCCGAGGATGCAAGCCCCGACGTCCGCAATTACCGCGTCGACTGCAACTACATCGCGAGGAAGCTTCACGGCTTCAAACCGCAATGGACCTGCCGCCGCGGGGTCGAACAGCTTTACGACGCCTTCCACTCGAGCGGCCTGACGCTCGACGCCTTCGAAGGTCCGACCTTCAAACGCATCGCCCATGTCCGTCAGCGCGTCGACGAAGGGCATATCGTCGAGGACCTGTTTCCGGTCCGGCACATGGCTCCAGCATGAGAACTGACCAATGAACCAGATCACACTTGAACAGCCCGGCAAATATTCGCGCACCGAGACTTGCTGCCGTTCCTGCGGCGGCGGATCGCTCAAGCCGTTTCTCGATCTCGGCTCGACGCCTCTCGCAGACCGGCTGCTGACGCCCGAAATGCTGCAAGAGGAGGAGCTCACCTTCCCGCTTGTCGTTGCGTTCTGCGAAGATTGCTCGCTGGTGCAGATCCTTGAGACGGTTTCGCCCAACATCCTGTTTGCCGATGCCTATCCTTATTACTCGTCCTTCTCGCCTGCCTTGATGGAGCATTCGCGCGCGAATGCCCTCGCGCGGATGAAGGAGGGCAATCTGGGGCCGGAAAGCCTCGTAATCGAGCTTGCGAGCAATGATGGCTATCTCCTGCGCAACTATCTCGAGCATGGTATCCCGGTGCTCGGAATCGACCCGGCCGATGGTCCTGCCGATGCGGCGCGCAAGATCGGGGTGCAAACCGTGTGCGGGTTCTTCACCGAGGAGCTTGCAGACGACCTCGTCGATGCGCACGGCAAGGCGGATGTCGTCCACGGCAACAATGTCCTGGCGCATGTCGCGGACACCAATGGCTTCGTGTCGGGGATTGGGAAGATCCTCAAGGACGATGGCGTCGCGGTCATCGAGATGCCGTATCTCCTGCCGCTGATCGAGCATGTCGAATTCGACACAATCTATCACGAGCACCTGTGCTATTTCTCGCTCACCGCGCTCCACAAGCTGTTCCGCCGCCACGGCCTCTATCTCAACCGGGTCGAGCAGCTATCGATCCACGGGGGTTCGCTGCGCATCTTCGTCGAAAAGAAGGAAGATGTCGGGGAATCGGTGTCCGCGATGCTGGCGAACGAATCCCATATCGGCCTCGATAAGCCGGAATTCTTCGCCGAGTTTTCCGCCCGGGTAGAGGAGCTGCGCACGAAGCTGCTCGCCATGATCGCCGAGCTGAAAGAGGCAGGACACTCCATCGCCGCCTATGGTGCGGCGGCGAAGGGTGCAACGATGCTCAATTTTTGCGGGCTCGACACCTCGCAGATCGATTTCGTCGTCGACCGCAACGTCAACAAGCAGGGCAAGTTCATGCCGGGCGCGCACCTGCCGATCCTTCCGCCCGAAGCGCTGGTCGAACGCCAGCCGGACTTCGTGCTGATGCTCGCGTGGAACTTCGCCGACGAGATCATCGCGCAGCAACGTGAATACCTTGAGGCCGGCGGACAATTCATCGTGCCCGTGCCCGAACCAAGGATCGTCAAATGAACCTGATCGACAATTCCACGCTTACACACAGCCATTCCGAGATAGAGGATGACGGCGAAGTCTTCGCCTGCCCCAATTGCGGGTCGGGCGGGACGGTGCTGTTTCACGAGGTCCACAATGTCCCGACCAATTCGTGCATCCTCTTCGAAACCCGCGCAGAGGCTATCAATTGCAGTCGCGGCGCGATTGCCCTGCGCTTCTGCGAGGAATGCGGGTTCATCTATAATGCGAGCTTCCGCCAGGACCTGACCGAATATTCGGGCCGCTACGAAGAGACGCAGGGCTTCTCGCCGACATTCTCGCGCTTCCACCGCAATCTCGCGGCCGAAATGGTCGAAAGACACGACCTGAAGGAGCGCGAGGTGATGGAGATCGGATGCGGGAAGGGCGAGTTCCTCGTCCTCCTCTCGCAGCTCGGCGAGAACCGCGGCATCGGCGTCGACCCAAGCGCGCTGCCGGAGCGGCTGGAGGGTGTCGAGGGCGCCGAGCGCGTGACCCTGATCCCCGAATATTTCGAGCCGCGCCACTGCGACGAGCAGCCCGATTTCCTATGCTGCAAGATGACGCTCGAACATATTCCCGAGACGGCGAATTTCATCGAGACCATCCGCGCAGGGCTCGATCCCGACAAGAAAACCGTGGTGTTCTTCCAGGTTCCCGAAGCCGACCGTATCATCCGCCATTGCGCCTTCGAGGATATCTACCACGAGCATTGCTCGTACTTCACCTCCGCTTCGCTTCAATATCTGTTCGAGCAATCGGGCTTCGAGGTTACGCGCACTGCGGTCGAATATGACGACCAATACCTCACCATCGAGGCCGTCCCGGCTAGCGAACCGCTGCTGCCCAATCCGCGCGATGGCAACAGCGATCTTGCCGAGCTCGTTGCGAGTTTCCCCGCGCGGCTCGAGGAGCACAAGCTGCACTGGCGCCATGTGGTCGAGCAGGCCAAGGCCAAGGGGCAGACGGTGGTGTTGTGGGGCTCCGGCTCGAAGGCTGTGTCGTTCCTCACCTCGCTAGGGATTGCCGGAATGGTCGACTTCGTCACCGACATCAATCCCAACCGGCACAACCATTTCATGCCCGGCACGGGCCACTTGATCGTCTCGCCCGACCAGCTCGCCGAGATCGAACCCGGCCTCGTGATCGTGATGAACCGGATTTACGAGGATGAGATCACGGCATCGCTCGAACAGATCGGGGTCGAATGCGTGGTGGAGTGCCTGTGACGAAGATCGTCATCACCACCGCTTCGGATAGCGGATACCTGCCGGCGGCGTGCTGCCAGCTGAAATCGGTCTGCGATCACCTGTCCGAAGGCTACGATGTGAGCCTGAAACTGGTGGCCTGCGACGTCAGCGACAATGACGTTGCAGCGGCGCGCGCGTTTTTTGCCGACAAGGGCGTGCCTGCCGAGGTGATCGTTCCCGATTTCGTCGACGAGAAGATCAAGCCGATCAACCAGCGCTGGCCGCGCGCGGCATATTTGAGGCTCTATTTCGACATGATCTTCGGGGCGGATGTGGACCGCCTGATCTATTTCGATGCCGATACGCGCATCCTCGCGCCGGTCGAACCGCTGATGACCTTCGACATGGAAGGCTATCCGGCGGCGGCGGTGCACGATTTCGTTTATTACCTCACCGGCAATATCCGGCGGCGGCGCAAGGATCTCTTCCTCGCCGACGATGCGCCCTACCTGCAATCGGGGGTGATGGTGTTTGACTGGCCGAAGATGCTCGAGGACGGAGCGCTGGATCGCGCGCGCCAGTTTCTCGCCGACCATCCAGAGAGCTGTATGGAAGCGCCCGACCAAGACGCGCTCAACCACGCGCTGGAGAACAAGTGGAAACCGCTCGATCCGCGCTGGAACCTCCACGAAACCTATCTCAATTTCGGCGGCAAGCTGAAGCCGTGCCTTGAGCATTACACCTCGACAAAGCCCTGGTCGAAGCGCCGTCCCCCGCGCTGGGCGGACGCCGCCGCGTGGTATCGCGAGGAGCTGAAAGGCACGATCTGGGCCGATTTCATCCCGAGCCAGGGGCCGGGCGACAAGATTAACGCGCAGGTCGATTTCCTTAAGTTCCGCTATGCGCCCAAGGTTCGAGATACGCTCGCCCATGTTGCGCCGTTCGCCCTCGACATGCTGAAAGTGCCGCGCGAGCGTACCGATGAAACCGAGCTCCCCTGGGCGCCGCGCAACAGCAAGGATGTCGAGGACATGGCGCGCGCGCTCGTTTCCGAGGCGCATGGCGAGCGCGGCTTCATCCGCCCGCCCGAAGCGGTTCTCGATGGATATGGGCAGGGCAGGCCGATCGGTCTCGCCTGACCGGGCGCCGGTATGTCAAACGTGGTTTTCGCTTGGCGTGGGCGGGTCCATCGCGACAGTGCGTCTTGCGCGGCGCTTCTCGGCGAAGCGTGATGCAACCTTCATCAATTCGGTCACCGGCCCCTCGATCCTTCCGGTCATGCGCCAGGCGAGGAACACAGCGGCGAAATAGGTCGCTCCTCCAACAACCACAAGCAGCCCGAGTGTGGGCAGGGCTCCGATCCCAGATCCGGCGAGAATTGTATCGACGCCGAAGACTACGATAGCCATTGCGAGCAAACCGGCCAGCGTCAGCGCGTGGTGTTTCAATTGGCTGAGCACCGGGATCTTGAGTAAGTGCCGTAAGAACACGAATTCGATCATCACAACGATGAACTCGCTCACCAGCCGCCCGAGTGCGGCTCCGGTCAGGCCGCCGGTCATCAGCCCGCCTACGATCAGCGGAACCTTGATGAAAACCGCAATCACCTGACGGATGAAAAGCAGCTTCGTTTGCCCCATCGCCATCGCGACCGGTTGCAAACCCATGCTGAACGTGCCGAGCGCGTAGTAGATCGCGCAGATCTCGACGAAGGGCACTGCCGCCGTCCACTGATCACCCAATGCGATGGCGACCGCCGGCTCCGCAACAAGCGCCAGCCCCACGCCGAGCGGCGCGATCAGCATCGCGATCGAGGATTGCGCGAGCAGGTGCGAGCGGGCGAGCCGCTTCACGTCCTGCGACAAGTTGGCGAGGCCGGGAAAAAGGGCGTGCCGAATCGGCTGGATCGATTCGCGCGTTGGTATGACTGCGAGATTGTCGGCGACGGCGTAGATGCCAAGCTGCCCCTTGGGGACGACGAGGCCGATGATGAGCTGGTCGACCCGCCAATTCACCGTCTCGAGCAGCTGGTTGAAGAACATCCAGCCCGAAAACGCCCAGATCTCGCGGAATTTCTTCAGCGAAAAGCGCGGGAGGTAGGGCACGAGGGCGTAGCCGATGAGGCTCGCAAACACGGCTCCGATCAGGTTGCCGATGATGATCGCCCAATAGGATTGGAAC
Organism: Erythrobacter sp. THAF29; assembly: GCF_009363635.1. Taxonomy (GTDB): domain Bacteria; phylum Pseudomonadota; class Alphaproteobacteria; order Sphingomonadales; family Sphingomonadaceae; genus Erythrobacter. Next base: position 1,506,812 of record NZ_CP045392.1, read on the forward strand.
ATGAGCGCGAAGGCTATGCCGAATCCGATTGCGACGGCCTTTTGCGAGAACTGAACGATGGCGAGCGGGCCGAAGCGCATCGATTTCGTCGCGAGCCAGACTTGCGGGTTTTGCAAGCCGATCATCGCCCCGGTCAGCCCCGAAACGAGGAAGACAGCGACGAGCTCGGTGTTCGAATACAGGATCGCAAGCGGCCAGGACGCGAGCACGAAGAACGCTACGATTATTAGCGCTCGCAGCAACGCCATCGTCCACGCGGTATCGACATGTGAGCGCTCCAGGTTCTCCTTCTGGATAAGCGCATTGTTGAGCGAGAGGTCCGTGCAGGACTGAACCACGGTCAGCACTGCGGTCGCGATGGCAACGATGCCGAAATCCTCGGGAGTTAGCAGACGGGCGAGAATGAGGATCGCGCCTGCGCCCAGCAGGTTCGAGACGATCCTTGCGCCGCCCAGCGAGAAGGCGCCGCGCATGACCCCCAGCCGCAGGTTCACGTGTGCTTCCGATCGGGCAGCGTCACTCCCGAAACGAGTCTCGCCGCCGCACGCCTCGGGTAGCTCTTGTACTGTCCAAGCGGGAGGCTTTCAGCCGCCGAGACGACCGCCTGCGTGCCCTGCCGGATGAGCCTCGCCATGCTGCCGGGCCGCGCGATAGTCCCCTCGCACAGTTCGACGAAGCGGTCAGCAAAGAGCAATTTGAAAGCACCGTCACCGCGTCCGAAGTCGATCGTGTCAATGCCGTGCTCTTCAGCCGCCATCGCGCATTGATCGACAAGGTTGATACCGGGGCCGAGCTTGTATGCTGCGAGGTCGTAGGACGGGAACCACCAGTGCCACACGCCGCGCGCCGTTAGGCCGAAATGCGCTGCGAGCAGGTGGTCGCCGGCGTGAAGCGTCGTCATCCGGGCGCTGAAGTCCTCGTCTTCGATATGCCGGAGCCTTTGAAGAACTTCGCCGATCCAGTCGCGCTTGATCCGGAACCGTGTGCCCGCGCGCTCGAGCAGCGTATTCTTCATTTCGATGTGTCGCTCGAACACCGCGTCCGAGGGGTCATGGAAGGTGAAGCGGAGCGGGCCGTACTCTTTCTCGGTCTTGCGGCAACGCCTGCGGATTTCGCGCTTTGCCTTGGTCCAGCTCTTGTCCTTGCGGCCGACGAACGCCTCATAGCCTTCTGAAAGGTTCATCTGCGGCGAGGAGGAAAAGCCGGTCGCGCCGCGAGACAACCCTGAAATCTCGGTCGGCAAGTGGTTGTAATCGTAGCTCGACAGTCCGGCCCCTTCCAGCAGCTCCCGCGGCTCGATCCGCGCTCCATGTACAAGGACCGGCCCTTGATAATCGTTGAGCTGTCCGCCAACCGGCTTTCCCGCGCCGCCTCGGGCCGTGTGAAAGGGCAGGAAGCCGATAACGTTGCCCCGGTCTTCATAAACCGCGACGCGCGTATCCGGCCTTACATCAGCGACGGCGAGAGTGAATTGCGGCCTGTAGAACGGGCTGCGGTAGATTGCCGACATGCGGCAAAGGGCTCTCCAACGGCAAAGGAGATCGGAGGTCAGCTCCGCCGGTTTGAGCACTGTACTCTTCACTAACGGGCCTCCTCTGCCACGGGCATGCGCAAATCCCATGCGAGTTCGCGCGGGTCGATCCCGGCCGGCTCCCGTGCCGCTTTCGAACGCGTGCGCAGGCCGAGCGAGGCTCCTGCGAAGATCGCGAAAAAGGCGCTCGGAACGACATGCGGAGACGCGATAGCTGCGGGAATGAGGCAGATCAGAGCTGCCGTCCCGAGCGCTCCGCCGATTGACAAATTCTGGTCGGGGACCACGCCCCAGGTCGAGTGAGCCGAAGCGCGGAAGACCGTCTTGATATACATCGTGATGGAAACGATGCCGACCACGCCCATCGAACCCAGGATCGCGGTGATCATCGAAGACGAGCGGAAGCTTCCGGGTCCGATGCCGAGACCCCACGACGCGAGAAACGCGTCCCACCCCTGCATTGCCCAGAAATAGCGTTGCTGCCCGGAATCGCTTGCCGGTTTTGCGACCGTCATGTCGAGGATCATCTCGTAGACGGCAAAGGGCAGGCGGGGGACGAGGGCGAGCAGGACGGCGATCGCAAACCCGATGCCAAGCGCAACGATCGTAGCGCGCATGACTTTCCCATGCGGTGCGGCATTCGGGAACAGCATGGCGCGGAACAGGAAAAACAGGCCGTAGGCCGCCAGCGCGACATAGGCGGTTGATGCCGTGCTCAGCACCAGCATGATGCCCAGCCCCAGCGCGACTAGGCCCATGGCCCGTTCGCGGATCGAGCGGTACCAGAGCTCTGCGCTCGCAACGAACAGCGCAAAGCCGATGCCCGCATAGGTCGATGTTTCTGGCAGCACGCCCCTGATGCGGATGAAACCAGATACCGACAGGTCGAGAGCGCTGTATCCGCCGTTACGGAATATCTCGAGTATCACGCCGAGGCCGGTCCCGCGCGTTGCGAGATCAAGCACGCCTGTCGCAATGTGCAGGCAGCCTGCGATGAGGATTGCAGCGCACAAGGCCTCGGCGCCGCTTTTCGCGCGGCAAAATACATAACTGGAAAGCGCGATCATCAGAGCGCCGAACAGGTAGAATGCGGCTGTGAAGTTCTGGGCGGTGGGGGTCAGGGGGATGGTGTCGAACGGCCCCATGCCCGGATCAGGCCGCACCGGGAATACATCGAATGTGCCCGCAAAGAGCCTCGGCGCAACATAGGCGGAAACAATGCCGTAGAGCGCGAAGATGACGATCCAGCGGTTCTCGTTGATCGCGGCTGTGAGGTAGCCGAGATACCCGCCTCTGGGCGCAAAGATCCTGATAACGATAAAAAGCAATGCGAACTGGACCGGGGGTATCGACGACCCGCCAAGAGCGGGCAGTGTCATCGCTGCCGATCCTTCGAACAGTGCGCTCACCACGAGGAACAGAACGGCGCTGCGAACGCTTCCCGCCAAAACGATGAGAACGCCAATGGCGATCTGGATCAGGCCAATAAAGGTGAGCTCCATCGCCGCGCGCCCTCAACCGTTGCCGACCAGCTCGAGCATCTTGCGATCGAAATGTTCTGGTGCAAACCGCATCGCATGGTCGATCGCTGCCTGAGGATCGAAGTTCGCTAAGAAGGCCTCCATCTGCTCGACCGCCTCGGTCAGACTTTCGGGCGTCTGCTCGTCGAAAAAAATGCCGGTCGTCCCCGCCTTCACGCTGTCAAGCGCCCCGCCTCGGCCGAAGGCGATTACCGGGCGGCCCGATGCCATGCACTCGACCGGGGTGATGCCGAAATCCTCCTCGGCGGTCAGGACGAAGGCCCGGCAACGCGCATAGGCTTTCCGAAGCGAAGCGAAATCGAGATGGTCGATGAAAGTGATGTTGGGGCCGGCCATCGCTTTCAGCTTCTTGAGCATGGAACCGACGCCAACCATCGTCAGCGGGCGACCATTCGCGTTGAAGGCCTCGACCGCGAGGTCAGGCCGTTTGTAGGGGACCATCTGGCCGACCCAAAGATACTCGGGTCCGACGTCTTCCGATGGCTTGAACAGATCCACTTCGATCGGCGGATGGATTACGTCGGATTCGCGCCGCCACACCTTGCGGATACGCTGCTGAATGAAGCGCGAATTGGCTGCGAACTTGTCGACCCGCGCGCTTGAGGAGACGTCCCACTTGCGCAGCTGGTGATACATCAGCGGCATCGCCCCGCGCGCGATGGCCGGGGCTTCGGAGCGGTATTGGTGATACTGATCCCACAGATACCGCATTGGCGAATGGCAATAGCAGACATGAGTTGCATCGGGCCGGGTGATCACGCCTTTGGCCGGGCCGGACTCGCTGCTGATGACAAGGTCGTACTCGGACAGGTCATGCCCTTCGAGCGACATCGGCATGAGCGGCAAGTAATACTGGTACAGCCGCTTGGCGAAGGGCAGTCGGTTCACGAACCCTGCTTCGATATGCGCCTTATTCAGCGTCGCCGAGGTCTTCGCCGGGTCATAGACATTGGTAAAGATATCGGCGTTCGGGAAAAGGTGGAGGAGGCGTTCGACCACGCGCTCGCCGCCGCGCATGGAGACGAGCCAGTAATGAACGATCGCAACGCGCCGTTCGGAAAAGCCTCCGCGCGCCATGGCGTCACGCTTCCGGCCAGAGGTGAGGCGAGAAATCAGGCATAATAGTTCTCGTACTGCGAATAGTAGAAGTACGGGTCATGCGGATTGAGGAACTGCCGCCGCGACATGTCGACACCGCTCAGCGCGATGCCGAGAACGTTGACGTGTTCGGGCGGAAGGCGGCGCAGCGCCGCACGGATCGCGAACTTGGATGTTTCGCGCCACTTCGTCGCCATCACCACCACGTCCGCGCGGCTGGCGAGGATGCGGGTGGCGGCAATCGGCAGGACCGGCGGAAGATCGAGGATGATGCGGTCGAAATGCTCGCGCAGCTGCTCGAGCAGGTCGACGAATTCCTGACCCCGCAAAAGGTGCTCCGGCTCGTCCTTGGATGGCGAGAGCGGCAGCACGCAGAACACGTCGTCATCGACATATTGGTCGAAGTCGATCGGCGCGGAGCCATTCAACACCTGCACCAGCCCTTTCTGCCCAGCCTGCATGTTGAGCAGGCGGCTGATGCCTTGCCGGCGAAGGTCGCAATCGATCAGCATCGTGCGCTGCCCGCCTGATGCGAGAACGCTCGCAAGGCTGCACGACATGACGGTCTTGCCCTCGTCCGGCAGCGCGGATGTGATCGCGATGACTTTTGCCTGACCCTGCGTTGCCAGGTCGATTGATGCTCCGAGCGAGCGAAAGCTTTCGGCAAAGGCCGATCGCGGCGCTTCCTGAATTGCGGTAGCCGGATGCTCGGACGATCCTCCCATCGACGTGAGCAACGGGATCGAGGCAAGGCACGGCACCGGAAATTCGCGGTCGATCTCGTCCGGGGTCGAGACCCCGTGAAACAAGGCCTCCTTGATATAGGCGGCGAGGATTCCGAGCCCCAGCCCGATGATCAGCGCCAACGCCATGTTGAGCGGAATGTTGGGCGAGTGCGGGAAAATCGGTGTGCTCGCAAAGGTCAGCACCCGTGCATTCGGTTTCTCGCTGCCTTCAGCCGCGATCAGTTCCTTGAACCGGTTGAGATAGGTCTCGTAAATGCCCTGCGATGCCTCGGCAGCACGCTCGAGCTCGCTTAGCCCGACCATCGCTGCATTATTGCGCGACAGGTTCTGACGCGCTGCGGCAAGGCTGGCATTGAGCGAACCAAGGCGCTGCGCTGAAACCGCGCGCTTGGCGCGAAGGTTGGAGATGACGCGGCCGATCTCCGCTTCGATGCGGCTGCGAACTTCGGCAAGCTGGCTGTTTGCACGGATCAATTGCGGGTGGTTCGGACCATATTTGGCCGAAAGGTCGGCTACGGCAGCGGCTGCCACAGCTTCCTGCGAGCGCAAGGATGCAATCACCGGCGAATCGAGCGCTTCGCCCACGTCGTCGCCGGTCGATCCGGAGCGCAGCTGCGCAAGGGCGGTCTGGAGCCGGGCCTCATCCTCTGCTGCCTCGGCCCGAGCGGTCGTGACCGCCTGGTTGTAGGTCGAGATTTCCTGCTCGGTGAGCGACGCGCCGGTCATGCTCGGCAGGTTCTGGTTGATCCGGTATTGCTGGAGCGCCTGCGTGTCGGCCTGCGCCTGGTCGCGCAGCTCGGCGAGACGTTCCTCGACGATGGCGCGCGCTTCGCGGTTGCGCTCCTGCTCGGCGGACAGTTCCCAATTGACATATTGCCGGGTGAATTCGTTGGCGATGCTGGCTGCGGTGCCCGGTTCGTCCGCCTGGTAGGAGATGGTGAGCGCGTAACTCTCGCCCGCTCGCCGCGCGCCGACATTGGCCTGCAGTTCGTCGAGCACTTCGCGCTGCCCCGCGTCATCAAGCCCGGCGCCGAGTGCGAGTGCATCGCTCACGCGTTTCGCCATTTCCTCTGATGCGATGATCTGCATCTGGGTGTCGACCACTTCGCTGGTCAACACCGGCTGTGCAGTCATGCTGGCATTCGACTGGGTGACGATTGCGGCATCGTCGGTGAGCATGACGGTGGATTCGGCAAGGTAGGTCTTGCCCATCAGGAAGGACAGCAGAGCGCCGATCGCGAGCGCCGCCGCGGTCACGATCACGATCGTCTTGAACTGCCTTCGGAAAAAGCTGACGCTCTCGGTCAGATCCATCCGATCCGCCGCGATCAGGGAGTGCTCTCCGTAATGACCTACCGGTCCGCCCGGGCCGCCGGCCCTGGCTAGTTCACGCGAACCTTCCATCTTTCCCTCCTAAGAAATCCCTTGAGGTCACCATGCCGCCCTCACTCCCACGGCAGCCGAGAACCCATTGTAATCGCGGCCCGACGCGCCGCCGTCCTGTTCGCGGTAACCGGCCGACGCCGTAAGCCCGATCCGGTCCGTCACGCGCAGCGTCGTTGAGCCAGTGACGAAGATCCGCTCGTCATTCCTGGGCAATCCGCGAAAGCTTTCTTCGGCGTATCCCGCATCGACGCCGACCAGCACACGGTCGCCAAGAGCGCGCTGCGCGCCGATGCGGAATTGCGTGACCTTGATTGCAGGGGAGTCGAGCGTTCGGCTCGCATCGATGAAGCGAGTCGCGCTCGCCGTCAGTCGCCATTCGGGTTTCGGCGTCCAGACCGCGCCGAGCCGGAAATTGACGTCACTGACCGTGTCGACCGCAGGATCGTCGAAGTCCTGGTGGATGTATCCGACACCCGCCTCGATCTCGATAAGCGCGGTGACTTCGTGACGCACGCCGACGAGGACCGAGAAGCCGCTCGAATCGCGCTCGGGTACGGTAGCGAGATCGAAGTCGATCTGGTTGCCCCCGACCTCGACGAAGATGCCGGTCTGCTCGCGCACGCCGAGATCGCCACGGACGCGCGCGCTTCGGATCGTGACGTCGCGGATCGAAAGGTCGGTTTCGATGCCGCCGACCAGCACGTCCTGGTAATCGCGGTTGACGATGTCGGCGCCTGCCGAAAGCTCAAGCTTGCCACCGGTCCGAGCAATAGAAAGGCCGCCGCGCTTTTCGATGAAGCTCACCGGCTCGTCGGTAAAAAAGACGTCTCCCAGAGTGCCGCGCTGTTCGATCTTCTGCCCTATCCCGGCATAGGCATCGACATCCACGCCGTCGGCAAATTCAAGCGTCGTCGCAGCTTCGATATCGAACTGCTCGCTGTCCTCGTCGGTAATGTCGAAGTGACGGCGGAATTCGGCGCTCCCGACGAGGCTGACCGAGTGGCGTCCGAAATCGGACGCAAGGGTGAGGGCAGGGCGCAGCAGCACAAACCCGTCCTCGATCTCGTTGGTATCGAGATTGTAGAGGTTGTCATCGTAGCGAACTTCGACCGTGGCCTCCGGATAAAGGATGAAATTGGGCGAAATGCGGATGCCTTCGCCCGAAGCGGGATCGAACAGTTCAACCGGTGTGACCACGTCCTCTTGCTGGGCCAGCGCCATACGCGGAGCGATCATGCAAAGGCACGCGAAGATCGCGGCACGCATGACGAAGGTTTGCGCGGTCCGGGGCTTGATCGGCGATTTGAAAGCCAATGCCTTGGGCGCGATTGCCAGCGCATCGGGAAGCACGCTCTCGGCGCTCCTCACGATGAGCAAAAGATCTGCGAACTCGCGCGCCAGCCGGTCGAGCCAGACGCGCGGTTGGCGAACGTGCGGCACCGGGCGCCGGGTATCGTCCAAAGCGGAGGTTTCTTGCGTTGCGCAACCAATGCGCGTGCGAGACGTTATCTCCCTGTGGCACTTCGCTGCAAAAAGGAGTAGGTCGATAACTATTATGAATAGGGTCGTCGTTACAAAAGAGGCCTCCGAGCCGGTTGAAACCGTACCGGAATCGCTCCCCGAAACGGGTCGAGGCAGCTTTGCCCGAGGCATGCTGATCGCTCTACCAGCCGCACTTGCCATCTGGGCGGTGGTTTTCTGGCTGTTCTGACTGTCGTATCTCCGGGCCATCACCTCGCTCCCTCCGCGCTGAGCACCGCGGGAATCGTGGCGAACAGGATGGCGAGATCGGTTCTGAATGAGGCTTTGCGCGAATACAGGACGTCCGCTGCGACACGGCGTCGGTAACTGGTGTTGTTGCGCCCCGACACTTGCCACAAACCGGTGAGCCCCGGCTTCTGGCTGAGATAGTGCGTGATGTAGCGCCCGTATTTCGGGATTTCCGAGTGCACGATTGGGCGAGGGCCGACTAGGCTCATATCCCCGCGAATGACATTGAAGAGCTGGGGCAATTCATCAAGGCTCGATGATCTCAGGAATGTGCCTAGCGGCGTGATGCGCGGATCGTCGCTGAGCTTCTGATCGCGTTCCCATTCGGCGCGCATATCGGGACAAGAGGCGAGCAGCGCAGCGAGGCGCTCGCTCGCATCCTGTCGCATCGAGCGGAACTTCCAGCACTGGAACTCGCGCCCTCCGAGCCCGATCCGCGTCTGCCTGAATATCACCGGGCCCTGACTCGACATGGCGATGCAGGCTCCCGTGATCAGAATGACCGGAAGCAACACGCCAAGCAGGCCAATAGCCAGCGTCAGGTCCATGAGACGGACGAGACTCCGGCTAAGACCACTCGCCTCGTCGGAGACAGGCTCTTCGCTGCTGCGCACCAGGTCAGATGCCATGGCGAGAAGTTCGCGTTCCGACGGCGTGGATTCGCTGCTGAAGAACGGCCCCCCTGTGGTCGCCCCCCCATCGCGCATCACCGTTTCGTGTTTGGTCGTATGCATGTAATTTGATCGATCAGCCGCTGTTGAACGGTATGGCCCCATTGGCAGCGACGCCGCCCCAATCCGGCGCTCGCTGCCTGCAGCTAAACTTCCCCAGAACCACGCCCGGAACAATCGCGCATCGGTTGTAAGTCTAATCCGACCAAAGGGGGATTTCGGTCGACCTCAAATCGCCGCCTATCACCCTGAATGGTAATACAATCGGGAAGCGCCCTGTCGTAATCTTCAGCCTGAAGGTGCCGTGCTCTTGGACCGGTGCCGGGTTGGAGGGATATCGCCGTGTTCAACGCTTCGAAAACTGCCGCAACATTTGCACTCGTCGCATCGGCCTGTCTTGTGGCGACCGGCTGCGCGACCAACGATCTGCCGATCCAGTCAGCGTCGGCGGCCAACAGCGAAGTCGCAGAGGGCTATTTCGTTGATGCTGGGGACCAGGTGAAAATCACGGTGTTCGACGAAGATACGCTTTCGGGCGAGTTCGAGGTCGGCAGCGGTGGCACGCTCGCCATGCCCCTGATCGAACCACTGATCGTCAAGGACATGACACCTGGCGCGGTCGCGACCCTGATCGAGACGAAGCTGAAAGAGGGCGGATTTGTCCTCTATCCCAAGGTCGCGGTGGAGATCCTCGAGCACCGTTCGTTCTTCATCCTCGGCGAAGTGAACGCACCGGGTGAATACGCGCATAATGGCGAGCTCACGCTCGAACAGGCTGTTGCCAAAGCGGGGGGATTCACGCCCCGGGCTGAAAAAAAATCGATCGTGCTCAAGCGACAGTTGTGGTCCGGAAGTCGACTGATCCGTCTCGACAACACCGCGCTTAAGGTCGCTCCGGGCGACACGATTACGATCCGCGAATCGTTCTTTTAGTCATTCCCGACTGGTCGGCAGAAATGCCCGGTTTGATCGAAGATCTATGCGTCAATCGGAAAGAAAAATTGCGCGCTCGTGAAATTCTGCGAACGTAAGACGCGAAAGGCTACCAAAAGATACAAGGCTTTCCTTGGTTAACGGTTAGCTAAAAATTTCCTGTTGATTCCTTGTGGGTAATCTATCATCATTCACTTGCCGTTCGGAGTCGCCGCCACGGCTGTTTTCAACAAAAGATAATGCGCCCTGGTGAAAGATGCCCGATCGGCACTTGGGGGTATTTGTTGGAAACTTGTGGGTGGGACCACTTCATGAACAGCGATCTATGTTTGATCTGTCCGAACGAAATTTCACGTGAGGGGCTTCACAGACTTCTAGCCGCCGATGGCTATGACGTCGTTATGTCGACGGGGCGTGTCGACAAGGTTATCGATGCAGATTTCGATAGCGACTTGCTCATCCTTTTGGACTTGCCGGATTCCGAAGCACAGCTAGCTGCTGTGAAGGAACTGCATTCGGCATATCCGATGGCCAAGATCGCCGTGCTCGTCGATACTTTCGAAATGGACCGTGTGATCGAGTTCTTCGATGCAGGCGTGGACGGTTACATCGTCCAGTCGCTCAAGTCGGAGCCGCTCATCACCGCATTCCGTCTCGTCGCGCTCGGTAAGAAAGTGCTTCCGTCCGAGCTTGCAGACATGCTGGCCCGGCACACGTTTCCGCACGGTGTTGCGGGCAACGATATCGAGCACGAAATGGAGGATGCCAACCTCTCGGCCCGGGAATGCGATGTTCTGTGCTGCTTGATGGCGGGATATTCGAACAAGGTGATCGCGCGAGAACTCGACGTTTGCGAAGCGACCGTGAAGGTCCACGTGAAAGCGATCCTGCGCAAGCTCGACGTAAGCAATCGCACGCAAGCTGCGATGTGGGCAAGCACCCACGGATTTTCCGATTACCACGCTATGAAGAAGGCTCAGGTAGCCTGAACGACTGCTGGCCGATCTGGCTGCAAACAGCCCTTCGGTTCGCCTTTACCGCTCCGCCAGCAGCGATTTGAGTGCCGCCCCATTTCCTGGCAGGCACTGATTGGAAGAGGGTCTGGAAACCCTCTCGCAATCCCATAAAGCGATATCCATTCCCGATTTTGCATCGCGCAGGAACAAGAATCGCGGGCGATCGAATTGCGCGTGATTGCGTGCCTTATTGGCGCTGACCGAGGCCGCGCTGTCATAAGCGATGACCTGGCAGTTCTTTTTCCCGGCACATGCCTTCATCGCGGAAACCGCCCAGCGCCCGCTCGCCTGTTGAGCGTTCACCTGAAGGAAAATCGGCGGGTTCGCGCTTCTTTTCGGTGCCAATGCAGCCACGGCCGCGGTGTTCGCCGCCGCAGTCGCCATAGGTTCGGCTGCGGTTAGTTCGGCATTTTCGTCGGGCACTGTCTCGGTATCGGCGTCTGTCGATCCAGCCTGGAAACTCCGGCCAACCAGCGCGTCGTAATCCATTTCAGCGTCCAGCCGGGCCGGTGTCCTCAATGCACCGCGGCTGCCAGACCAGCGATAGAAAATATGCGGGCCGACAGCCGTGAGCCGCTCGAGATGCGAACTCCACCAGGGTGTGACGTAATCGGCGTGATAGTGAGTTGCAGAACCGATCGATCCATCCACGAAACCATCAAGAGCCTCGTTCGCGACGGCGAGCGCGCGTTCCCATGCACGTGTCGAAGGGCGTCGCTTTGCAAGCGAGCCGTCGCAGGTAAATGTGAACTGGCAACCGGTCGAGCGACGCGATCCTTCGAACACCACCCCGCATACCGAATTGGGAAAGCCCGGGTGATTGACCCGGTTGATGACAGTCTGGACTACTGCGCGTTGCCCGGTGTGGTCATCGCCGATCTCGTACCACGCGGCAGCGGCGAGGCAATCGGCGGCTCGCTGCTTGTCCGTGCGCGGTCCCCAGAATTTGAACGGCCTTGCCTTTGTCAGCGCCGCTTCAATCGAAGCTTGGTGCAGGGGCTCGAGGGTTTTCTCCGACGAGTTTGTCGTAGCGACACGACCTGACACAGCCGCGATCTTCTCTGCTCCCGGCAAGGAAGCAACTGTTGCTGCACCTACCGCGCTATCTGGGCGTGCCAGCCCTAGCGCAACGACCAGTCCGATTATGCCGCCTGCACCGAATGACAGCGCACTCAGCCGCCCCCACCATCCGATGGTTCGGGGCGTGCCGAGCGATGGCCACGCTTTCAAGGTTGCTGGAATGCGCATGTGCAATTCGGTCCTGACCGTCCAACCTGACGCCAGAAATACCACCTCGCGGGCGGGCGCCTCAATTGCGCTTTGGGATTAAGGGGACGGCTATGAAGGGGTTTCCCGACCGGAAAAGCGGGGGGCTTCCGGTCGGGAACGCCGGATCCCGAGGGACACGGCGTGAAGCTCTATTCGTCGGGTCCGTAAACCACCTTCAGCACCGGATCGTCGCCTTCCGGCGGCGACTTGCCGTTCAACCGGGCGAACTTTCGCGAAACCTCTTCCTTCTTCTCGCGCGAGACGAGCGAGCCTTCCAGCTGTGTGTCGCGGGTGTCGTCGGGAACCATGCTGTCCTTGCCCAGTTCGAGCGTTTCGGCTTCGACGGCACCTTCCGGATGCCATTTGGTCCCGGGCACGCTGCGCCGCCGCATATCGGCGATAAGGGCGTCCATTTCGCGTTGGTGGCCGTTGATGAGCTCGATAGCAGCCGCCCGATCCGCGCGCGCGGCTTTCAACCTTGCATCGGCATCGGCAAATGCGTCTTCAGCCTTGACGAGATCCGTTTCGACCTGTGCGAGGCAGCGCGTCTTTTCCGACCCGGTCTCGTTTCTGCGATTGGTTTCCATTGTGCCCCCCTTGGCTGTGGCAGTTCGTTCTCAAGAAGATTCCGCCGTCTGCTGAACGCGCATGAGGGCGACACTTCCTGAGCCTTGCAGGCCTACACGATGCACAACAGGCTCGAAATTACCCGAAAGGGGTGCAGGTCAGATCTGATTGCAGGGGAATGGGCCAGGGGCGCCCCTCAGTTCGTCTTCTTCACCATCGCTACGATCATGCCGTCGGATCTTTGGCGAAATCCGAGCAACTGGTCGCCAGCAGCCGCGCGGCCGCTCTCGAACTCGATTTCCCATTCGGTCATCTGTTGCAACGTTGGACTGACAGCGATCTCGATTTCATCTACGCTGGTTTCGCCGCCTTCCTGCGGGCGCGCGATCGGGGAGCGAAGCAGGGCCGCGCTCACGACAGCTTGTGATACCGGAGTGTTGAACTGGCAGCCGCAGACCGACCCTTTGCGCCAAACGACCTTTGCTTCGACGGGGCCGACGTACGGCAGTTCGACAAGCAATTGCTCGCCTTCCTCGATGTCGACCGAAGTTTCGAGACGAAGACCTTGTCCGGACAGATCGTGGATCAGCGCTTCGGCTCGCTCCGTAGGAGAAGCCAGCTGCGTCGCGAGCCTCACCGTGCGACGCCCGGCAACACGCTCATCCGAGAAAATCTCGGCCTGCAATGGACGCGCGTTCTCTCCCATTCCTACCAATTTCCTGTCGTAGAACGCACCCATTCCCCGATGCCGGAACTCTATTTGACCCGACGTAAATTCGTAAAGAACGTCCATCGCGAATCAAGCACGCATTGTCAGTATTGGAACGCGTTGTCCCCGCCCTTTCGAGCTATGTGAAAACACCCAAGGCATCGAAATCGACGTGCCCCATTGGCATAGTGGGCAAACATGCCCGGCCGCTCGAATATTGCTGGCTGAGAATTTGAGATGGTGGTCGGGGAGACTGGATTCGAACCAGCGACCCCCTGTACCCAAAACAGGTGCGCTACCAGGCTGCGCCACTCCCCGACACTCATCTCTGACGTTCACGCCCCATCGAAAGGGATGGTGGGCCCGGCAGGATTCGAACCCGCGACCTAGCCGTTATGAGCGGCCAGCTCTAACCGCTGAGCTACAGGCCCCAGTTCCCGAAATCCGGCTCGCGGCGTGAACGAGCACGGCCCCTACAGCCAGCGCTGCCCAGAGACAAGCGTGAACAGCATGAATGTCCCGATTTATCGTTCGACAGCATTCAGGATATCGGCAACCGATGCGCTCGCAACACCGCGCTTGTCGAGGTAGCCGTAGACGGCGCGCAGCCAATCATAGATCCCAGCAACATCTTCTGCGGTCTTCGCATAAGGCGTGTGCCCGGGCGCGATCGAGGGGCTGTGCAGCGACAGCACGAGGAGCGGTAGGCCTTCGTCGAGCGCGATATCGATCCCGCGCAGCGCTTCCTCGGTTGAGACACCTTCCGGCGTCAACGCAATCCTTTCAAGCAGGTTGAAACGCGACAGCCCGCCGAACAGAGTCGGGACATGGCGCTGGGCGCGGTGGATTTGCTTGCCGAGCTGACGCAGAACGCCCCAGTAGATACTGGTGATCGGCAATTCGAGCAGCGCACGCTCGTCATCCACCCAATAGGGCGCGAGCGGATGGTGGGTGTAATCGGGTCCGTGCTGAGCGCTGTAATCGAACAGCGAGCGTACGGAGGTGTCGATCGCTATCCCCGCATCCTTCAGCATCTGTGCAGACCGCTCGCCAAGGCCATATCGCCCTGCGCGATAGATTTGCGGAGCGGTGCCGAATGCCGCTTCGATTGTGTCGCGCAGCGCAGTGAACTTTGCTGCTTCCAGCTCGTGCGGAAGATTGCCGGCGTAAGAATTGCGCGCGGTGACTTCCTCTTCGAAGGGCGGGTTGACCCAGGGATGAAGCTGAACGCCGACATCGGCACGCGCTCGCTTGACGGCATCGCCGATGATCTCGACCGCGCGCGGATCGTTCGCAACGGGCCAGTCGACGAGGTACACCGGGCGGGCTCCGATCTCTTCGCAGAAGGACTGGAAACGCGCGATTTCGCCGACGTGCTCCAGACCGTATCCATCGCGGCGGAACGGAGCGTTCCAGTCGAATTCCTCCTCGGTATCGACCGTTAGCAGCACGCGCTGTCCGAAGCCGTCGCCAAATTGGGCGAGGGCGGCGCTATCGGGCGGTGTAAGGATCGAGCCTGCGGCCAATTCGCAAATGCTCCCCGGCATCGAAGCTGGCGCGGTGCCAGCGGTTTGGAACCTACGTGCGAGGGGCGCCGATCAGGCTGCGTCGCCGGGCTCCCCATGCTTGAGCTGGCTAGGCAGCGCCTCACTGGCGGTCAAGAGCGGCAGGGTGAGTGTCACCGTTTCCTCGCCGATTTCGAGATCGCCGCGTGCCGCGCGCGCTTCCGCCCGTGCCAGCCGCAATGCGAACCCGGCACCGAACAGGCCTGCATTTACCGCCGAGTCGACAGGCTTTGCATCGGCGGCAAACACGTCCTCTTCGGCCATCAACTGGGCCGGAAGGTCGCAGGTGAATCGCGCTAAGCCGCCACGCTCTTCCAGCTGTGCTTTGAGCGTTTCTCCCGAGGCGCAGCTGCCCGCGAGTGTTGCCAGCAGACGCCAGATCAGCGCCTCTGCGTCCTCGCTGTCGAGCGCGACCTTGACCTGGCTTCCCGGCTCGTTCTCGAATTCGATTCCCGCCATGCGCGAGACGAGAACCTGCCCGAGCTGCCTTGTGGTCGAATGGATGAGAGCGGCCAGATCGCTGTGTCCGCCATCGAAGGTGATCGCGCCAGTTTCGAGCTTGGCGAGGCGATCGAGTTCCTCGAAACCGGCAAGAATGCGCGCCGCGTCGGCGGCAATTGCCGCGGCAAGCGCGCGGTATTCGTGCGGAGCAGGACCGAACAATTGCTGCTGGATGACTTCGGCATAGCCCTGGATTGCAGTTACGGGCGTGCGCAGTTCGTGCAGCAGCTGGCGGATACGATCGGCTTCGCGCGCAGCTGGGCTGTTGGCCCTGTCGGTTCCTGCCGGGCGACGAAAGCGCCCCACATAACCTGCGAAATTGCCATCGGTTGTGAAGGTTGGCTGCGCATCCACAATCCAGCTGCCTTCGATTGCCGGCGCACCGCGCAATTTCATCGTGGCATGGACGATCGGCTGGCGGCGCGCGAATGCGCGGTCGAGTACACTTTCCTCTTCCTGTCCGCCAAGGACCGCGGGGCGGGTGAGGCGAATGCCGACAACCGAAGCTTCGACTTCGCTTGTCGCCCACTCGATGCGCCCGCTCGCGTCGGCGGCAAAACCGAAGCTTGCCGCCTGCCTGTCGCGCGCACCGTCTTCATCCTCTCCAGGCAGGCCCAGTGGAAGTTTCGGAGAGCGTTCCGCCTCGGCGGGCGAAACTTCCCGGTTCCGGCGGAACTGGGCGATACGTTCGACAAGTGCCGAGATTTCGCTGCGCCCGCTGTCGTCGGGATCGTAGGGAGTTTCGAGGGTGGGTTGAGGCTCTGGCGCCGGGGTTTCTGGGTCTTCCGCAATCTCGTCCAGATCCAGCGGCTCGTCTTCTCCCTGGCTTGGCGGTGCGAATACAGGTTGGTCCGGCACGAAATCGGCAGGCGGCGAGGGCAAGCCGCGATCATAGACGCCGAGCCGCTCAAGCAGGTCCTCGACATCGACCGGCAGATCGCGCCTGAGCCGCAGGAACCCGCGAGCCCGCACCGGAAGCCGCGGGATCAGCGCGCTCCAATCCTCGGCACTGAGCTCGGCTCGATTGAGTGCGGCAGAGGCGACGTCGGGTTCGTGCTCGGCAAGATGCGCGGCCAGGTCGGCGCTGCGAAAACGCCAGCCGGTCTCGCGGATCATCGCCGCGCGGTCCTTTGCCGGAATATCCTCGGCTAGCTTGTCCATCCTCAGCCAGGCGGCGGCAATGAGGCTCTGACTGCGTTCGTCCGATGGCGCAAACTTCCGGTTACCCAGGATATCGAGCAATTGCCGGAATTGCGTGCGCGCACCTGCCTCGCTCTGCGCGCGCTGGCGCAGTACGGTGGCAAGGCGATCATCGAAGAACATCCGGGGTCAAATCTCCTGGGGGCGCGCATAACGGTTCGGGCGCACCGGTTCCATTTTCGCTCTATCAGCACGTGAGTGATGATACAGGCGACCACTCACAGTGCGTTGCAAAGCGGGACAGTTGCTGGCAAACCTAATAATATTAGTCGCTCACGCATTCTTGCGGGTGTGATCTTACGCTAGAGGGATACAGGATATTCGGCTCGGATAATCAATGCCGCGATATCCGCCGGGGAGTTAACCGATCATGGCCAATCTGGACGAAATCGACAAGCGCCTCCTGGCCGAACTGCAGGCCGAGGGGCGAGTCACCAATGTCGAATTGGCACAGCGTGTCGGGCTGACCGCACCGCCCTGCCTTCGCCGCGTTCGCGGGCTTGAGGAAGACGGAGTAATTCGTGGCTATCACGCCGATCTCGACCCTTCGAAACTTGGCTTTGCCATCACCGTGTTCGCAATGGTGAGCCTGAAAAGTCAGGCCGAAAGCGCGCTGCGCGAATTCGAAGAGGCTATGGCCGAACTGCCCGAGGTGCGTGAGGTTCACATGCTCAATGGCGAGATCGACTTCATTCTCAAAATCGTGAGCCAGGACCTTCAAAGCTTTCAAGAATTCCTGACCAGCAGCCTGACGCCGGCTCCCAATGTCGAGAGCGTAAAGACGTCGCTCACGATCCGCACCTCGAAACAGGTACCTGGCGTTCCCTTATGACCGAAGGCACCGACCAACCGCTCAAGGGCCACTGCCTGTGCGGGGCGGTGCAAATCACGGTCACGGCCTTTCATAAAGAGATCGATATCTGCCATTGCAGGATGTGTCAGCGCTGGGGCGGCGCTTTCTATGCGGGCCTCGAAAGCGATGCGTTCGAGATCGAGGGCGAAGATAGGATCAGCGTCTACAAGTCGAGCGACTGGGCCGAGCGTGCGTTCTGCTCGAAGTGCGGCAGCAATCTATGGTACAAGTTCCTGCCGACCGGTAACCGGACTTTCCTCGCCGGATTGTTCGATGTTCCCGAAGGTATGCCGATCAAGCACCAGATATTCGTCGACGAGAAACCGGACTGGTACGATCTTGCGCAGGAAAGCCCGATGAAGACCGGGCCTGAAATCATCGCCGAGGCCGAAGCAGTTGGCTTCACATTCGACTGAAGAGGAATGCTGGACATTGTTCGATGAACCGCCTCCAGCGCCCCAGACACTGCCTGAAGAACAGCAGCAGGAAGTGGTCGAACCGCATCTACCTACCGAGCAAAGGGAAGACGGCACCCTCGTCATCGACCTCACGCCGCTCGGACAGCCCAAGCTCGATTGCGAAACGCCCGAGCCCGATCCGTTCAATCCTGAAATCGTTGTCTGCCGCGAGATCAAGCAATCACCTTTGCTCGGTGAAGGAGAACTGCCCGAAGTCGACGATTTCGGCAACGCCATCCCGCGAGCGAGGGTCGAGCTGTCCGACAATGCCGAGGCCGAGGCGAACGCAATCAGCCAAGGCGTCGGCGGTTTCAACGCCAATGGCGGCGAAGTGCGGGTGAAGATCGACTTCTGAGGCGAGCGTCAGTGCAGCTTGAGCCGCGGCCGCACGATCCGGTTCACGCGCCCGATCAGCATCAGGAACAGTCCCTTGATCCAGCCGTGAATGCCGATGAGGTGCAGGCGGTAAAGCGAAGTGTAGATGAAGCGCGCCATGCGCCCTTCGACCGCAAGCGCGCCGCCGACGAGGTTGCCCATCAGGCTGCCGACGGTCGAGAAGCGGCTTAGCGAGATCAGCGATCCCTTGTCCTGATAGGTAAAGCTCTTGAGTGGTTTACCTTTCAGCGAGCGAACGATGTTGTCAAAGACGGTGCCCGCCATCTGGTGCGCCGCCTGTGCGCGGGGCGGAACGGGCGTGTCCTCACCCGCGGGCGTATAGGAGGCGCAATCGCCGAGTGCGAAGATGCGATCGTCGTCGAGTGTCTGCATCGTCTCGCGCACGATGATCTGGTTGCGGCGATTGGTCGTGAGGCCGAGGTCGGACAGGAAATCGGCCCCCTTTACGCCAGCCGCCCAGACCATCAGATCCGCCTCGATCTGTTCGCCCGCGCTTGTGACCAGCATTCGCGAACGCGCTTCTATCACCTGCGTGTTGGCTTTCACCATCACGCCCAG
Source organism: Erythrobacter sp. THAF29 (assembly GCF_009363635.1). Taxonomy (GTDB): domain Bacteria; phylum Pseudomonadota; class Alphaproteobacteria; order Sphingomonadales; family Sphingomonadaceae; genus Erythrobacter. Next base: position 1,525,580 of record NZ_CP045392.1, read on the forward strand.
CGCTTCGAGTTCGCCACGCGCGGCGGCTGCGAGCTTTTCGGGAAGGGCAGGGAGGATGCGCGGACCTGCTTCGAGCAGGGTGACGTTCAAGCGGCTTTCGTCGAAGACTTCGAGACCGTAATGCCGCAGCGCGCCTGCCGCATTGTAGAGTTCCGCAGCGAGTTCGACTCCCGTAGCTCCGCCGCCGACGATGGCGACCTTGACCTGTTCGTCCGCGTCGGGAGCCGTCATCATCGCGCGGCTGACGCGCAAGCAATGGTTGAGCAGCTTGGTGCGGAACTTGTCCGCCTGAGGCCGCGAATCCAGATAGATGCAGTGCTCCTTCACGCCCGGCACGCCAAAATCGTTTGAGACCGAACCGACCGCAAGGACAAGGTAATCGTAACGGATCGAATGGCCTGCAATCAGCAGCTCGCCGTCATCGTCATAGACCGGCGCCAGGTTGATGGTGCGCGCCTCCCGGTCGATCGCTTCGAGGGTGCCCTGGAAGAATCGATAGCCCCAGCGATAACAGTGACCGCGATAGCCCACTTCGTCGAGATTGGCATCGAGCGACCCTGCCGCGACCTCGTGCAGCAGAGGTTTCCAGATATGGCTGAGGTTTCTGTCGACGAGGATGATGTCGTGGTGCTTGCGGCCGAATTTCGCGCCGAGCTTGCGGACGAGCTCAAGGCCGCCGGCCCCGCCGCCCACCACAACGATCTGGGTCTTGCGTTTTGCGCTGCTTCTGCCGCCCGTTTCGGACCTGGCCGTTTCGTGGGTGTCGGGCACGGCAAGTGGGGCGCCATCCGCTGCATCTTTTGCGCGGGCGTCGAGGAGCTCGTCATGCTTCACCCATAATCGAACGCGCAAAAACCGAATTGGTGCCGGGCGGCGCTGCAAGTTTCGCCACGCGGAACAGCATTTCGCATCAAAATGGAGTAAACATAAGTAGTTAAACGAAAGGCGTCCCGGCCGATCGCAGGCTAGGCATTAATCCTGATCGGATCTTAGCTGCGGGGAGCCAAGCCCATGAATGCATTGCTCGAATACGAACAATACATGCCGCATGGCATGTGCCTATTGTGGGAACCCTGGCTCGTAGTTCTATGGGCCGGATCGGACCTTCTGATCTTCCTTGCCTACATGCTGATCCCGCTCGCGCTGATCATGGTCCTGCGCAAGCGCCCGGACATCCGCCATCGCGGCCTAGTGACCCTTGCCGCGAGCTTCGTATTGCTCTGCGGAGTTACCCATGCGATGTCGATCGTGACGCTGTGGACCGCGATCTATCCATTGATGGGGGCGGTGAAGCTCGCCACGGGGATCGTCTCGATCATCACGGCAGCGGTGCTGTTCCGCCTCATTCCCACGCTGGTCCGCATTCCGAGCCCCGACAAACACGAAGAAGTGATCGCGCATCTCAGGACGACGCTTGGCGAACTCACCGATGCGCGCGATCAGCTCGAAGAGCGCGTGCAGCATCGCACCGACGATCTCAAATCGGCGAATTTGCGCCTCGCCTATGTTGCGCGCGACGCGGTGCAGCGGAGCCGCAACCTCATTCGTGTGGTTTCCTCGCTCACCCAGCCGGGCGTCGATGCAATCCGCGAGCCGGAGTCGTTCGTTCGCGAGCTGCGCGGCCGTATCAACGCGCTCACCATCGCCACCTCGACGGTGATGGAGCAGGACGAGCAATCGACCGCATTGCTTCAACGCGTTGTTCGAAGGCAGATTGATCCGCTTTTCGCCGATCCTGCCAACCAGTTGCATGTCGAGGGCCCTGCCGTCGAAGTCGGGGCGCAGGGGGCTCAGCAGATCAGTCTTGCCATGTGGGAGCTTGCTTCGCGTCTTGTGCAATCGGGCCTGCCCGCATCGGAACTTCCGCAGATCCACGTGCAATGGAGTCTCGATGCGGCGAGCGACAAGGATCAGATGTTGTCGATCGAATGGCGCGAGAGCAGGCCGGGTTCTTCCCTCGGCTACGATGACTCAATCGAAGGAACTATCGATGAAGAGGCAAAGTTCCGCGCAGTCGACCTTTCCGAGTTCGCAAGCACGCTGCTGACGCGGATCATTCCCAAGATGCTCGGCGGGAAGGGGGAGATCATTCAAGAGCCGGATGCGTTCATATACCGCCTGACCTGCCCGCTCGACGCGCTGACAGACGTGAGCGAAGGGGAGGGCCTCGCCGAAGGAGCGATGGAGGAGGAGTTGCTTGCGGGGGTTTGAGCCGACGGTTTCAGATCTGCTCGATCACGGCGAGTGCTGGCTCAGAATTCTTAAAGCGCGATTGGGAAATCGTATCTCAGGCTTTCGGGGATCAGGTTGCTCTGCTCTCGGGAAATCGGCGCATTCAGGCTAGTTTCTTCATAGGCCGCGGTAATTCCGCCGAATGCGCGCTCGATGGCGCTCGACCCCGACACCCACCCTCCGCGGTCGAATTGCAGGGGCGCTGCGAGGGCGTGAGCACGTGGGTTGAAGGCTCGGAAAACCGGTTCGTCGTCAGGGCCAATAATCTCGGCGAAACTTACCCTGACCCCTGCTCGGTATGGACGATACTGTGATCTGATATGGTGGAAGCCGAACTGATTGAAGGGCGCTGCATTCTCCGTCTTAGACGCAGCATCGTGCCAGACGCCGTACCGGACCTTCCAGTCGAACCGTTCCGGCAAATCCGCCAGTACGATGCAGTCTTGTGCGAGCGTCTCGCGCCGATTGCGCCATTCCTCCTGAGACCCGGGAGTAGCGACGGCTACCGTCCAGAAGTCATCGCGATAAGACCGGAGCAAGGCCTGACATCTGTTAGTCGCCGCAATGCCGAAAGTCCGTCCTTTAGCCGCATCCGGCCCGAAATCCGCGCGAAGCTCATCGAAGTCGACGGGATCATAGGACGACACTGTTATCGTTTCGACTTCACCACTCAAGAGCAACAGGTTCAGCGTGTAGCGGGCGGGTTCGCCCGTTTCTGCGTGGAAATAGCGGTCCATCGAGCTTGGCGGAGCAGAAACCAGCAGGTTCCCGTCAAACCTGATCGTTTCGCTGACGGCGATCGTAGGCCGATCGTATTTGGCGAGGTTGGCGTGGACTGCCCTGATTGACCCCGCCGGCACTGCGAACAGCACGACGAGAAATATTCCGACCGCAGCGCCGAATGCACCGGCGGTCGATGCCTTGAGGCGGAGAACTCCATAAATGAAGGCGAAAAGCGCTGCCCACGTGAAGCCAATCGGCGCTAGCGACAGCATAACGAAGGCGAGGAGGGCGCAAAGACCGAACACGGCCAGCGCCCACCACATGCCGCTCAATCCGGCAATAGCCCGATATGCCGTCGTCTTCGCGGGACCAAACATGATCCTACGATACTATGCCGCACCGCATTTCGAAAAGGTTTCAGGTTGATGCGACGAAGCGACCGTCCCGAAATGGAGCCAAAATCGAGGGCTCAGCCCTCGCGCTCGGACAGCCATTCCTCGAGCCATTTGATCGAATAGTCGCCGTGCAATACGTCGTCCTGGTGGAGCAATTCCTGATGCAGAGGAATGTTCGTCTTGACCCCTTCGATCACCATTTCTTCGAGCGCGCGGCGCAGGCGCATGATGCAGCCTTCACGATTGCGTCCGTAGACGATCAGCTTGGCGATCATGGAATCATAATAGGGCGGGATCGTGTATCCGGCATAAAGTCCGGAATCGACGCGGACATGCATGCCGCCGGCCGGGTGGTAATAGGTGACCTTGCCGGGTGAAGGAGCGAAGGTGAACGGGTCCTCGGCATTGATCCGGCATTCGATCGCATGGCCCGTGAACTCAAGATCTTCCTGCGCGACAGAGAGCGGCTTGCCCGCTGCGATGCGGATTTGCTCGCGCACCAGATCGACGCCGGTGATGGCTTCGGTTACCGGGTGTTCGACTTGCAGGCGGGTGTTCATTTCGATGAAGTAGAACTCACCGTCTTCCCACAGGAACTCGATCGTGCCCGCGCCGCGATAGCCCATGTCGCGCATCGCCTTTGAGCAGACCTCGCCCATGCGCATGCGCTCTTCATGGCTGATGACGGGGGAGGGGGCTTCTTCAAGCACCTTCTGGTGGCGGCGCTGGAGCGAGCAGTCGCGCTCGCCGAGGTGAATGGCGTTGCCGTTGCCGTCGCCGAAGACCTGGAATTCGATATGACGCGGATTGCCGAGATATTTCTCTATATAGACGGTAGCATCGCCGAAGGCGGCTTTCGCTTCGGAACCCGCCTGCTTCATCAGGCTTTCGATTTCGTCTTCGCTCTCGCAAACCTTCATCCCGCGACCGCCGCCGCCGCTCGCGGCTTTGATAATCACCGGATAACCAATCTCGGCTGCGATTTTCCTGGCCTCCTCGGGATCCTCGACGGCGCCATCCGAGCCGGGGACAAGCGGAAGGCCCAGTTCGCCTGCGGTCCGTTTTGCCTCGACCTTGTCGCCCATTGTGCGGATGTGCTCGGGCTTGGGCCCGATCCACTTGATGTCGTGCGCCTCGACGATTTCGGCGAACTTGGCATTTTCCGAGAGGAAGCCATAGCCGGGGTGGATTGCATCGCACCCCGAAACCTCTGCCGCCGAGATGATCGCGGCGTGGTTTAGATAACTGTCGGTCGCAGCAGGCGGTCCGATGCATACTGCGGCATCGGCGAGCCGGACATGCATCGCGTCTGCATCGGCGGTGGAGTGCACGGCGACCGTCTCGATCCCCATTTCGTGCGCCGCGCGATGGATGCGCAGCGCAATTTCGCCGCGATTGGCGATCAGTATGCGCGTAATTCCCATGGCGGCTTAACCGATAACGATGAGCGGCTGGTCGAATTCGACCGGCTGGCCGTTGTCGACAAGGATTGCCTTGACAGTACCCGACCTGTCTGCGGCGATCGGGTTCATGACCTTCATCGCTTCGACGATCATCACGGTGTCGCCTTCGCTTACCTTGTCGCCGACCTTCACGAAGTTGGCTGCACCCGGTTCGGGCGCGAGATAGGCGGTGCCGACCATCGGCGATTTCAGCGCATCGGCATGATTGTCGCCAGAGCTTTCGGCTGCTGGTGCTTCTGCCGCGGGAGCCTGAGCGGGTGCGGCAGGCGGAGGAGCCAGTGGAGCGGGTGCAGCGCTGTAAGCGGGAGCGACGCCGCCCCCGCGCGAAACGCGGATCTTGCGGTCGTGATCCTCGACTTCGATTTCGGTAAGGCCGGTCTCGTTCAGCAGCTCGGCGAGCTCGCGGACCAGAGCAGAATCGATATTCATGCCGGACTTTTTTCCGGCAGCGGACTTGTTCGTCGCCATGCACACCCCTTGTTTGGTTTCGCGTGTGACTATTCACGCGAATTGCGGCTGGCAAGTGGCAATCGATGCAATTTTCGCAATCGGCGCCGCGTCCTAGACCTCGCCTGACGCTACGGCTTCGAGAGCGATGCGATAGGAATCGGCGCCATGCCCCTCGACCGTCTTGGCCGCCGCCATGCCGACATAGGATGTGTGCCGGAAATGCTCGCGCGTCTTGGGATCGGAAAGGTGGACCTCGATCACCTGCGTGCGGATCGCCTTTATTGCGTCGAGAAGCGCGATAGAGGTGTGCGTGTAGCCGGCGGCATTGAGCAGGACGGCGCGCGCGCCTTCTGCCTGCGCCTCGTGCAGCCAGTCGACCAGCATGCCTTCGTGATTCGTCTGGCGCATGTCGATCGCGAGCCCCAGCTCGCGCGCCCTGTCTTCCAGCATGCCTGCGATCTCGTCCAAGGTCGTGCTGCCGTAGATCTCCGGCTCGCGCAGGCCGAGGAGGTTGAGGTTGGGGCCGTTCAGGACATAGACAAGATTGGACATTGGCGGGGCTTAGCCCGCGATGCCGCTACTTTTCAACGCCCTTGATCTTCCCCCACTGGCGCGCAGCGGTGTAGCCGAGATAGCCGGTGCCGAAGAGCGCGTAGAGCGGTTCGGGCAGTGCGGCGAGATATGCGGTCATTCCTTCGCCGATTGCGCGCGCGGTGATCGGATCGAAGGCCGCGATCACGCCCATCGGCACGGCAAAGAGGATCAGCGCATACATCACGTAGAGAAAGCTCGGGCGCGCGCGGCTGGTCCACGGATCGGCGCTTTGCGCCTCGGCGACGATTGCCTTGAGGCGCGCCTCGATCAGTTCCATCTCCTGCGTGCCTTCGAGCCGCAGCAATTCGAGCTTCGCCTTCGCCCGCGCTTCCTTGTCGGGAATGAGCTTGTCGATGATCGAGGCGATCGGGCCGATGAGGGATTCGATAATGGACATGGGAGCGCTCCTGATGCGAGTCGCACCATTGATAACCAAATAGGTTAGTGTAGGAAAATCGCGCCCGACGGGCCTGTCATACCTCGCCCGCCTCGGCAAGCAATCGCTCGGCGAGCGCGAGATGCGGGCGATCGAGCATGTTGCCATCGAGCGAGACCGTGCCCGCGCCCGGATGCTCGGCAAAGGCGCGGATCACGGCGCGGGCATGATCTAGCTCCTCGGCGCTCGGCGTGAAGGCCTCGTTGATCGGAGCGACCTGCGCCGGATGGATCGCGAGCATCCCGCGAAATCCCTGCGCGCGGACCAGGCGGGCGCGCTCGGCGAGTTTTTCGAGGTCGCGGAATTCGGGCTGGACCGTTTCGATCGGGGCCACCCCGGCCTTTACCGCGCCGAGCAGGCACAGGCTGCGCGCCATTTCGTAGACATGGGTGTATTCGCCGTCCGGCCCGCGCTGCTCGCGCGCTCCGAGTTCGCTCGAAAGGTCTTCGGCGCCCCAGCTCATCGCCACCAGACGCGGCGCGCCGTCATAGGTGCCGGTCGTGAACATCGCTGCGGCTGTTTCGGTGACGAGCGCAGCGACCTTTATCGAGCCGGGCGCGAGACCGGCATCCTTCTCGCGCGGGAGCAGCAGCGCATCGAGCCGCGCGACATCCTGCCCGCCTTCGGCCTTGGGTAGGAAGATGCCGCCCGGACCGGCGGCGACCACCGCATCGAGATCGGCCTCGGTCCAGTCGCCCAACAGCGGATTGACCCGCACCCACACGCGCGACCTGTCCGGCGCCCCAGCAATTGCAGCGGCGACCATCTCGCGCGCGGCAGGCTTGTTTTCGGGTGTCACCGAATCCTCGAGATCGAGCAGGGCGATATCCGCTTCGCTCGCGATTGCCTTGCCCAATTTCTTCTCGCTGTCGCCGGGGGCAAACAGCCATGAGCGCATCCGGGGAAGGGCGGTCGTGTCGGTCATGCAAAGTCCTCTCGCGCCATCGGTTAGGCGGGAGAAGGGGCTTTCGCAACCGCTAGAACGAGCCTTCGATATCGAAGGAGTAGATGGTGCCGAAACGACGCTCTCGTTCTTCCCTCAGATCGACGATCCCCGCCAGCCTGTCTGCAAAAATGGTGCGTTCGAACCGGTCCTCTTGATCGGCGAGGTTGCCGACACGGAACCGGGCGGTCATGCCGAACACGTCCTTGTGCTCGATGAAGACGCGCGCAAAGCCGGGGCGCTCGGTGCGCAGCGATACCTCGTCCAGCCGAACATCCGCGCGGTTTTCCTGCGTCCGGAAAAACGCGCCCACGGCCCATGGCGTACCGATGAAGTCTTGGCGGAGCTCGATATCGAATTCGAGGTGTTCGAAACCGGAAATCTCGCGCGGTGTTCCGAGCAGCGGATCGAGGACTTCGCTTTCGGCAATTTCGAGTTCCGCATCCAGCCGGAGGCCCGGAAGTCCGACCGGGTCGAACAACAGCGTCAATTCGCTCTCCACCCCCTTGATCGTGGCGGAGCCCGCATTGCCGGGCGCTTCGCCTCCACCGTCGATCGGAATCTGGTCCACGATGTCGCTGACATCTTCATAAAACCCGCGCAGGTTCAGCGAGCCCAAAGCACCGAAAGACTGTGTCGCCTCAAGCTCGAACAGCCAGCTTTGCGGCGGGACGAGATCGGCATTGGTGACGTTCACCCGGTCCTGATCGAGATTGGTCGAGGCGATGAAATCGAAGAAGTTGAGCTGGCCGACCTTGCGTTCGACCCGGCCCGAAAGGTTCAGCGTCGAATTCGCTTTCCAGTCGAACGCGGCAAAGCCTTTGGGCCGCCAGAAGCTGCGGGTCTGCCCCTGCGCGCCGGTCTGGCTGATCTCGGAATATTCGGCACCGGCGGAAAGCTGCATCTGCAGGTTCTCCGCGAGAGCCCGGCTGTAGGTTACGCTCGCTTCGGCCCGGTCCTCGTCCACCCGCGCGCTGGCGCCGTCGAATTCGACCGGCTGGAACACGCCCGCCGCATCGCGTTCCTCGAGCGCGGATTCGATCTCGAGGTAGTTCTTCACGCCCTCTGCCGCGATCTGGAAATCGCCGCCCAGCCCGCCGAAAGAGTACTCTGCACGAGCGATCGTCTCGGCCTCATCGGCATCGCGGGTAAAGCGCGACCCTTCGAGCGGACGCCCGTCTGCAAAGGTCGTGGTGACGAGACTGACGGTCGGGCTGTCCTCGTAGCGGTGATATCCGATCAGCTTAAGTGAGCCCGGACCCAAGGCGAAGCTGTAATCCGCCCCTATCTCGAAATTGAACTCGTCCTCGCGGGATTCGAACAGGCGGAAGCGGTCGACCGGTTCGATTGCCCCGGTGCGCTCTGAGGTTTCGCTGCGGCGGAAGATGTTGCCCGCGACCTGCCCGTTGAGGTTGACGATGTTCCCGTTCTGCGCGGTGCGGGAATAGGAGCCGGAAAGCACCGGATTGTCGGAGTTGAAGTTCGACTGCTCGTCGCGCGTATCGATCAGGGTGCCGTCGGCATCGAATACCAGCTCGACCCCTTCGTTGCCGCGCCGACCGGCATCGTTTTCGAAACTCAGCGTCCATTCGCTGTTCGTGCCGCCGCCGGCAAGGCTCACCTGACCGTCACCCCAGCGGAATGGCACGCCGAAGCTGCGCCATTCCGCAGACCAGCGAAATTGTCCCGTGATGCCGCCGGTGGACTTGGTGATGACATTCAGCACCTGCCCGGAAAGGCCGCCGATATCGAGGCTCGCCCCATCGACGATCTCGAGCCGCACGACCTCGTCAGCCGGGATTCTCTGAAGCGCCTCTATCGGGCCATTCGATTTCCCTGATATGCGCTGGCCGTTGATCAGCACGTTGGTGTCGGCCTGTCCGAGCCCGCGTTCGCCGTTTCCCGATCGGATCGAGAAGCCGGGGATTTGCTGCGCCATGTCGAGCGCGTTGCGCGGGGCGAAACGTTCGAAATCTTCTGGCGTGAAAACGCGCCGCGTGCGCGCGGATTCGGTCTCGGCACTCCCTTCTTGAGCAGCCGTGTCGGATCCACCGGCAATCGCGGTTTTTGCGGCAGCCGGAGATGACAGCGCCATAGCGCTTGCGGAAAGCAGTAGGATGGAACGATGCATGGGGGAGCGTTGTCGCTTCTATTCTGCGCAATGTCAGCGCAGCGCCATGAATAAATCTTGCCACATGGCAAGCGCCAATGTGACCAGTGAACGGCCATCATCGACGAACGTTCCATTGGTCGGGAAGACAGGACTGTCCTCGCCGCTGTCGCGGCTCGTTCGTCTCCGCCCAATTCTATTGGGCTTCGACTCCGAACAGGTTCGATCCTGTTCCGTGCTCATGCGGAGCCGATGTTCGAGATTTGAAAGGAGTACTCCACTGGTCGGGAAGACAGGATTCGAACCTGCGACCCCCACACCCCCAGTGTGATGCGCTACCAGGCTGCGCTACTTCCCGTATCCAGTGGAGGCGCGGCCTATAAGGCGCGTTGTGCGGGCATGCAAGCATCAAGCTGCGTGAAATTCTGCGAATAGCGCTGCCAACCTCAGGCACTGCCAATTGCGGGGTGCTTGCAATGCTGCTAGTCGCGCCCACCTACACGGATGCAGGGAGGGAATGCGATGCCGACACACAGGCTGCGCGTTAGACCTCACCCGAACGAAACACTCATTTTGACGGGTTCGATAACAGATGTTTGAAATTCTTGCCGCAGCAAGCGGAGCCGCTGCCGAAGCGCCACCTGCCTGGATCAACTGGCTGCCTATCATAGGCATGATCCTGATCTTCTGGTTCCTTATCATTCGCCCGCAGATGAAACGGACCAAGGAACACCAGCAGAAGGTTGCCGGTCTCAAGAAAGGCGATCAGGTCATCACGCAAGGCGGCCTTGTCGGCAAGATCACAAAGGTCGACGATACTTATGCCGAGGTCGAGCTTGCGCAGGGCGTCCGCGTCAAGGCGGTCAAGCACACCATTGGCGACGTCATCCCCAAGGGCGGCAGCGCCGCGAACGACTGAGCGAGCTCGCTCGTCCTTTCCCAAGAGAACTGAGAACACGCGGAAATGCTCGATTTTCCCCTTTGGAAGAAAGTGTCCCTCTGGGTCATCACGATCGCGGCGATGCTCGCAGCGGTTCCTTCGATCTACATCGCGACCGGGGGCGAATGGCCCGACGCGCTTCCGCAACCGACCGTAAATCTCGGCCTCGATCTCGCAGGCGGCTCGCACCTCCTGCTTGAAGCCGATGCCGACGCGGTTGCGGAGCAGCGGCTGGAGAACATGGAAGAAGCGGTGCGATCGGCAATGCGCCGGGCCGAACCGCGCATCCGGATCGGCGACGTTTCGACTGCGGACGGGCGGCTGTCCTTCATGCTCGACGATGTCGCTGACATCGACCGGGCGCGGGCGATCCTCGAGCCGATGATGCAGGGGCAAAACCTTGTTCGCGAATGGGACCTTTCGGTGGTGGATACCCAGCGCATCGTGCTAACCCCGACACAAAGCGGAATCGACAATGCAGTAAACGATGCGATGGAAAGCGCGACCGAGGTCGTGCGCCGCCGTATCGACGAACTCGGCACGCGTGAGCCGACAATCATCCGGCAAGGCGATACGCGGATCGTGGTGCAGGTGCCCGGGCTAGAAGATCCCCAGGCGCTGAAAGACCTGCTCGGCAAGACCGCCCAGCTTGAATTCCGGCTGGTCGATGAAGCCGCGCTGCCGCAGAACGTGCAGGCGGGAATTGCACCGCCGGGCAGTGAGATATTCCCCTATGCCGAGGGCACCCCGTTCGAGGGAAGTTCGGTAGCGGTCAAGCGATTGGGCGGCATCCGCGGCGACAGTCTCACCGGCGCGCAGGCAGGCGTAAACCCGGAAAACAACCAGAACGTCGTCAATATCCAGTTCGATCAGCAGGGCGGGCAGAAATTCGCCGTCCTCTCTACGCAAAACGTGGGCAAGCAGTTTGCGATCATTCTCGACCGCAAGGTGCTATCGACCCCGGTATTCCAGGAACCGATCCTTGGCGGTGCGGCGCAGATTTCGGGCACATTCACTGCGGAGAGTGCGAATGAACTGGCCATCCAGCTGCGTTCGGGTGCTTTGCCCGTTCCGCTGACAGTGATCGAGGAACGCACCGTCTCGGCCGAACTCGGACAGGATTCGATCGAGCGCGGCCTTCTCGCCATGCTGGTCGGTTCGCTCGCCGTGATCGCGCTGATGATCGCCACTTACGGTCGCTTTGGCGTCTACGCGACGGTCGCGCTCATCATCAACGTGCTGATCCTGCTGGGCATCATGGCTGTGCTCAACACCACGTTGACCCTTCCGGGCATTGCCGGTTTCGTCCTCACGATCGGCGCGGCGGTCGATGCCAACGTGCTGATCAACGAACGCATCCGGGAGGAGCGAAAGCGAGGGAGGCGCGTGGTGGCCGCGGTCGAGAACGGCTACAGGGAAGCCAGCCGCGCGATTTACGACGCGAACATAACCAACTTCATCGCCGGCGTGCTGCTGTTTCTGTTCGGCACCGGACCTGTTCGTGGCTTCGCGGTCGTGCTGGTGATCGGCCTTTTCACTTCCGTATTCACCGCCGTTACTCTGACCCGCATGTGGGTGGCCGATTGGCTGCGCGCCAAGCGCCCAAGCGACATCAACGTGTGAGGAGGGACACAATATGAAGCTGCTCAAACTCGTCCCCGAGAACACCAACATCAAGTTCCTGAAATTGCGCGTGCCGTTCTTCGTCGTCAGCGTGCTGCTGATCGTGTTGAGCTGGGCTGCGGTCTTCACGCAGGGCCTCAATTACGGCGTCGATTTTGCCGGCGGGCAGGAAGTCCGCTTGACTTTCGAACAGCGCGAGGAGGCGCCCGTTGGCGAGCTGCGCCAGCTGGTCGCCGGCCTCGGTTACGGCTCGCCGGTCGTGCAAGAGTTCGGCGCGCCTAACGTCGTGTCGATCCGTGTGCCTCTTCCTGAAGAGGTGGAAGATACCCCCGGTGCCGCAACAGAGATCGGAAACCAGGTCATCAACACCATCGCGGAGCAATATCCCGGCGTGCGGACTGACGGTAACGAGACCGTGTCGGGCAAGGTCGCGGGGGAATTCCGCCAAGACGCGGTGATCGCGCTGCTGCTCGCGATGCTGGGCGTTGCGATGTATATCTGGATCCGGTTCGAATGGCAGTTTGGCGTAGGCGGCCTGTTCGCGCTGTTCCACGACGTGTCGCTGACCCTCGGAATGTTCGCGGTTTTCCAGCTCGAATTCAGCCTCCAGATCATCGCCGCGATCCTCGCAATTATCGGATATTCGCTGAACGACACGATCGTCGTCTATGACCGCATCCGCGAGAACCTGAAGAAATTCCGCAAGATGCCGCTGCCCGAATTGCTCGACCTCTCGGTCAACGAGACTCTTGCACGAACGATCATGACATCGCTTACGCTGCTGGTCGCGCTGCTCCCGCTGCTGCTGTTCGGTCCGGCAAGTCTGTTCGGAATGGTCGCGGCGATCACGCTCGGCATCTTCATCGGTACTTATTCGTCGATCTACATGGCAGCCCCGCTGCTTATCTGGATGGGCGTGAATTCGGACAGCTTCGTCCCGCAGGAAAGCGCAGCGGACATTCAGGAAAAGAAGGCGCGCGGGCAGGTCTAGCCCCGCGTCAGCTTTTCGAAATGCGCAGCGAGCGCCTCGGCATGGGTTTCCCAGTCGAAGGGTTCGGCTCGCGCCGCAACTTCCATGCGGTCGGGCGGGGCGTTGAGCACCGTGTTCACCGCCGCTGCAACCGCCTCGGCTGAAGGTTCTTCGAGCAAGCGTCCTGCTACGTCGTCGGTAATGATCTCGCGCGCGCCGCCGACATCGCTGGTGACCACAGGCGTGCCGCAGGCGAGTGCCTCGACCCAGGCGTTGGCTAGGCCCTCATTGCTCGTCGGGAGAACCATGACGTCAGCGGCCGACAGTATCAGCGGCAGCAGGTCGTGATCGATCGCTCCGGTGAAATGCACCCGGTCTGAAACCCCGCATTCGCTCGCGAGTGCGCGCAATTTCGCCTCGTCTTCTCCCTTTCCGACCAGCACCAGGCGCGCTCCCGGAATAGAGGGGAGGGCAGCGATGACATGCGCCTGACCCTTTCGCTCGATCAACGCGCCCACGCTCACCAGCATCGGGGCATTGTCCGGCAGATCGAAGCTCAAGGCCTGACCGACCTGGCTGCGCAGCTGGGTATGGTCGAGCGGCCGGAACCGGTCGCGGTCAAGCCCGGTATAGTGCACCGTGATCTTTTCTTCGGGCATGCCGAGCGCGGTCATATCCGCCTTTAGCGCCTCACTCACTGCCAACAAGCCGGTCGCCGCATTCGCTGCCTCGAGCATCTGCGCGCGCGCATGATCATGGCTGCCCCAATGCGTGATGTCGCTTCCGCGGGCCTTGATCGTGAGCGGAAGATCCAGAGTTTCCGCCACCATCGCGGCGGCAGGGCCATCGGGGAAGAAGAATTGCGCATCGATCAGGTCGACTGGATTTTCGGCATGGATACGCTTGGCAAGAGGTATCACAGCCTTGGCAATCGCCATCGCATTGCGCCGCGCGCCGACCTTGGGGATCAGGGTGAAACGCGGCCGGTGAACGGTGACGCCTTGCTCCTCAGCCAGCTCGTCGAGTTCGGACAATGCACGGTAACGCCCCACGGCGACCGGTGGCATGCCGATGGGATTGATGACCGTCACGCGCCAGTCGCCCCGCCGCGCCAACGCCTCGAGCGAGCGCGCGACGAATGTGCCGAAACGCGGGTTAGCCGCGTTGGGATAGAGCGTGCTGATTGAGACGACGTGTTTCACCGACAATTCCAAGGCAAGACCGCTATTCCTCCCCCCGTGCGGGGTAAGAAGGTGGCAACAAACACGGTTAAAGCACCGATTTGCTTGCGGAATGTATCATGGAACGCGTCAAAGCGAGCGAACCAGCATCACCGCAACGGCAATCCAGGGAGGGTTATCGACCACCTGTTGCTTCTGCCCGGCACCGGGCGGTAGCAATCCCACCAGCGTGCCCCGGCGATCGATCAACCGCCCGAATGCAAAACGGCCTCCGGGCCGAGGGACAAGACAGTCGCGGTTGATCGCCTCATTCGCATCATCCGGATCGAGTTGGCGCAGCCACAGCAGATCGCCGGGGCGATACTCGCCTGTGCTCTCGACCACGGAAAGGACGGTGAGTGGATTGTCCGATCCCTGAGCAGCAAGGTCGGTTGGCAGCACCGCCTCGCGCGGGCTTTCCAGCGCCTCGGCCCCATGTGCATTGAGCGAGGCGACGATCTGCGCCTGCGGTCCTTCTTCGGATCGCACAAGGCTTTCAGGATCGACGCCGAGCGCCGTGCCGATGCGATCCATCCACTTGATCGAAAGGTTTCGCATGCCGGTTTCAAGCCGGCCGATGGTCTGCGCGGTGGTGGGCGGATCGCAGGCCTCGGCGAGCTGGGCGAGCGTCATGCCTTTCGCTTTGCGGATATCTCGGATGCGGTTGATCACGGGCGGCCCTTCCTCACTCGAACCCATTTGGTAAAAAGAACTTTCCTACATCACCACACCCAATGCAATCCCTTGGGAGAGATACCCCACAGGAGGATTGGCATATGGCGCGCAAGCTGGTGGAACGCGAACTGACGAGCGAAGGGCCGAGGCGGGCAGGCGATGCGCGCGGAAAACGGCGGACTGTCACGGTCAATATCGGCGAAAGCCCGATCGCGTGGCTGCATTCGCGCGGTCATCTCGAAACGCGATTGTTTGAGGCGGGCGAGGCGCTGCGGCGCGATTACGAACGCGCGCAATTATCTCCGAGCATCACGATGCGTTGGGATCCTGTACGCGCGAAATCGACCGGGGATCAGGGGTTGTCCGCGAGCGAGCACCAGATCGCTGCCAAGTCGCGCTTTGACAGCGCACTCGTGCAGGCGGGCAAGGGGCTGGAGGACGTGCTCTGGCGAGTCGTCTGCGCGGGCGAGGGGCTTCCCGAGGCGGAGAAGGCGCTCGGATGGCCCGCGCGCAGTGGCAAGCTTGTGCTAAAGCTTGCGTTGGAACGGGTCGCCGATTTCTACCGGATCGCGTGAGGGTCGCTATTGGCCGGCATAGCCGTAGAAGAAGCGCTCCTCGGCGATCTTGCCATCCCTGACGGTGTAGACGCCGACTTCCTTCATCTGGCTGCGCTCTCCGTCCATGGTGACGTCCATCTCGTAGTTGACCGCAAACTGGTCGCCAAAGACATAGGGTCCGTCGGCGGAGGAAGAGTGCACTTCCGCGTTTTCGTTCCACCACGCGTGCTTTTGGAGCAATGCGTCGCGTCCCTCAACCCGCGCCATCGGGCTGTCGGGCATCGGTTCGAGGCTGACGATGTCGTCGGCCCAGTAGGCCTGGTAGGCGTCCGCGTTATCCTCGGCGACGGCCTGGGTGAAATCTTTCGCAAGCTGTTCGATCGACATGGGTTCTCTCCCTTTGTGCTGTGTTCCGATCATGCGCGTGCATTGTGGCGTTATCGCGACGATCGGGCGAAGCGAAGTTGGAGAAGTGTCAGTTTCGCTTTCTGGGCGAGATTTGGCGGATTTGCGCGGTTTGCATAGCGCTTGGCCCGGTTGACACGGTGTCAACTTCGTCAATTTCGCAACGCCTGGATAACACGGTCTCGCAGGGCTGGGATAACCTCGGTTGAGAACCACGGATTCTTCGCAATCCACATTCGCACTCGCCAGGCGGGATGAGGAAGCGGGAGAAACGGAGCGAATTCAGCGAAGCGGCGCACGCGCTCGGTCATCGAGAGCCTGCGGGATCCGGGCAGGTAATGGGCTTGGGCATATGCACCGACAAGCAGTGTGAGGCGGTCGGTCGGAAGCATGTCGAGCACGGCTGCGTGCCATTGCGGAGCGCATTCCTTGCGCGGCGGAGCGTCGCCGCCTTTTGCCTTGCCGGGGTAGCAGAAGCCCATCGGGACGAGCGCGACCTTCTCAGGGTCGTAAAACGCATTTTTGTCGAGGCCGAGCCACTCGCGAAGCCGGTCCCCGCTGTCATCGTCCCAAGGCACGCCGCTTTCGTGGACTTTCGTGCCGGGTGCCTGGCCGATGATGAGAATACGACTGCGCGGCGAGAACTGGACGACAGGGCGAGGGCCGAGCGGCAACTGATCTGCGCAGATCGTGCAGGCCCTGATCTCATGGTGGAGAGCCTTGGCCTGCTGGTCGTTCATCCCTCGATCCGCTCGGCGATTTCGAGCCAGCGTTCTTCCGCAGCGTCCTTTTCGGAGCGGGCATTTTCGAGGCCCTTTGATATGGTCGCGAAACGCTGTGGATCGGAGGCGTAGAGGTCGGGATCGGCAAGGATCGCCTCTCCCTTTGCAATGGCGGTTTCGAGTTCCTCGATCCGTGCAGGGAGGATCTCGTAGTCCCGCTGGTCTTTGTAGGAGAGCTTGTCGGACCTGGGCGGTGGCGGCGGGGGAGCCGGAGAGCGGGCTGGGGCACTGGTCTTGGGCTTGTTCGCAACAGGCTTGCGACGCTTGCGCTCCCAGTCCTCGTATCCGCCCGCGACCACATCGACCCGCCCCGATCCATCGAGGCCCAGCGTGACGGTCACGGTGCGATCGAGGAAATCGCGGTCGTGGCTCACGATCAGGACGGTGCCGTCGAAATCGGCGATCACCTCCTGCAAGAGATCGAGCGTCTCGAGATCGAGATCGTTGGTCGGCTCGTCGAGCACCAGCAGGTTCGCGGTGCGCGCAAACTCGCGGGCGAGCAGCAGGCGCGAGCGTTCGCCGCCCGAAAGGATGCCGACCTTGGTGTCGACGATCTTGGGATCGAACAGGAAGTCCTTGAGATATGCCTGCACGTGCTTTCGATTGCCGCGCACGTCGATCCAGTCGCCACCCTCGGCAAGGATCTGGCGCACGGTGGCATCGGGTTCGAGCAAGCGGCGCTGTTGGTCGATCATCACGCCCGAAAGCGTGCGCGCGTGCTTTACCGATCCGCTGTCCGGTTCGATCTCGCCGGTGAGCATTTTCAGGAGCGTGGTTTTGCCCGCGCCGTTAGCGCCGACGATGCCGATGCGGTCGCCATTCTGGATGCGTAGGCTGAAAGGCCTGATGATAGTGCGCCCGTCATATGCCTTGGTGATGTCCTCGGCCACGATAACCGATTTCGATTTGAAGTCCTCGTCATTGGCCAGCTTCAGCTTGGCAGCGCCGCTGTCGGAAATCATGGCCGCGCGGGCGGCGCGCATCTGGTGGAGCTTTTCGAGCCGCCCCTGGTTGCGCTTGCGCCGCGCGGTCACGCCCCGCTCGAGCCAATGGGCCTCGATTTTCAGCTTTGCATCGAGCTTTTCGGCGGCGCGCGCTTCCTCGGCATATACCTGCTCTTCCCACGCCTCGTATCCGCCGAAACCGACTTCCTTTCGTCGCATGATCCCGCGGTCGAGCCACAGCGTCGCGCGAGTCAGGCGCTTCAGAAACGTGCGGTCGTGGCTGATTGTGATGAAGGCACCCTTGTACCGGGTGAGCCAATCCTCGAGCCAGTCGATAGCGCCAAGGTCGAGGTGGTTTGTGGGCTCGTCGAGCAGCAGCAGATCGGGCTCTTGCGCCAACGCGCGGGCAATGGCGGCGCGACGTTTCTCGCCTCCGCTCGCGGTGGCTGCCTCCGTCGTCATGTCGATGCCGAGCTGGCCAGCGATGGCTTCTACCTCGTGCTCCGCTGGCGGGTTGTCACCTGCGAGCGCGAAATCCATGAGGGTGTGGAATCCGCTGAAATCGGGTTCTTGCTCTAGAAACACGATCCGTGTTCCCGGTTTCACCCGCCTTTTGCCGCGGTCGAGTTCGATGCGGTCGTCAATGACTTTGAGGAGCGTCGTCTTGCCCACACCATTGCGCCCGATCAGCGCAAGCCTGTCGCGCGGGCCGATGTGGAGGTCGAAATCCTCGCGATCCGGCCCGCCGAACAGCCAACGGCCGCCTTGCTGCAAGCCGACGCCTTCGAGGCTGAGGATAGGAGGCTGTGCCATGACCGGCGCGAATTAGGCGCTGCATCGTTCGCCCGCAAGGCCACCGGGTTAGTCTTGCGCCGACTTCTGCATATCGACCATCCGCGCCACGTCTTCGAGCAGCTTGGGTGCATCGAAAACGATCCCGTCCTTGATCGTCCAGCGCACGCCGCCAACCGTTTCGAGCCGGTTCGTCTCGCGGTCGAGACGCGTATGGCCCGTGCCGTAAAGCACCTTGAGGTTCGCCAGCGGGTTCTCCGGCACGATCACCAGGTCGGCGAGTTTGCCTATTGCAATCGAACCCATTGGCGGCTCGATGCCCTTGGGATCGTAGATCTCGCGCGCGCCGTTGATCGTTGCCGCCTGGATCACCTCGAGCGGGGTAAGCCCGGCCTCGCGCAGCATCTCAAGCTCGCCGATGTAAGCGAAGCCCCAGGTCTGGTAGATATAACCGGGATCGGAACCCGCGGTGACACGGCCCCCGCGGTTCTTGAACTCGCGCGTCAGATCGAACCACTTGCGATAGAATACACGCCATGCGACCTCGTCTTCGCTAGTCCAATCATGGTAGTAACTGCCGTGATTGGTGAGGCTCGGGGCATAGAAACTCATCAAGGACGGCAGCGTGTATCTGTCGTGCCATTCGAGATTGCGGGCCTTCATCACGTCGCGGCTGGCGGAATAGATGTTGAAGGTCGGGCTGAGCGTCACGTCGTTCTCAATCAGGAAATCGATGTACTCGTTCCATTCATCGCTCCCTGGTTCGCCAACCTGATCGGCCAGCCGCGCGACCCAGGCGAACCGCGATTGCTCGTCTAGGTAATTGTAATCGGCAGGATATTGGGGAAGGCGGCTTTCATCGAGCAGGCTTTCGAAGTGACCGTAAAAGTGGGTCACGCCATCCAGACCAAGCTCGACCGCCTTCTTTGCGTTGACTTCAGCAACGCCGCGCTGTCCGAGATGGGCGACAGTGCCGAGATCCTGCCTGTCCGCCTCATCGAGGATCGCACCAAGCACGGCTGGCGGCTCATTGTTGAAGAATTTGATCCCGTCATAGCCACGCTGCTTGGCCCAGCGGACCCATGCGCGGCCTTTCTCTGGGCTGTCCACCGGACCCTGCGCCCAGACCGTTCCGGGCACCTGGTATGCGAACAGTCGGGGCGCAGTTATCGTGTTGGCCTCACTGCGTCGCTTTTGGTCGATCGAGGGATCGTTAGGGCCCCAACCGAACCCGACACCGCGCACGCTGGTTACACCGTGTGCGAGCCAAAGCTTGAAACCGTAGGAAGGCTGCGGAGCCTTGAACGGATCGCCGTTGTGACCGTGTGTATCGATGAAGCCGGGAAGCACATACATACCGCTCGCGTCGATCACCCGGTCGGCCGGTACATCGCCGCCGCCACGCAAGATCCGGTCGATCCGGTTGCCCCGGATCACGATGCTGACAGGCCCCTCGGGTGGCGCGCCCGTACCGTCGATCATTGTCGCACCCCTGATCAGGAGAGTCTCGAACGGTCCTTCGCCTTCGCCCGCAGGTCGCTGCGGCACCGGCTCCATCGCCGGCTGGGCGGCGGTGGTAGTGGCAAGCGCCATCAAAGCGACGGCGAAAAACGTCTTCATCATTGGATGTCCCCTCATCCCTTCAGCTTTAGCGCCAACAGGCATCGCGGGACAATCTCAACTTCACGGGATCGATTGGCAGCCTCAATAATTTGAATTCCATGGAGGAATTTCTCATGAAGCACATCATCTTTGCTCCGCTCGTAGCAACCGCTATCACTCTTTCGCCTACGGCACTTCACGCAGCCACGGTGGAAATCGAGACGGAAGGCCCCGTGATCGAGCTCTCGATTTTCGAAACGATCAAGGCCGAACCCGATATAGCCACAATCGGCGCGGGTGTGACGACCGAGGCGAGAACCGCGGTTGAAGCGATGCAGATGAATGCGACCCAGATGCGCAAGGTCATCGACCGTCTCAAGTCTCTCGGCATCGATGAGAAGGACATCCAGACCAGCGGGATCAATCTGAATGCACGCTACGATTACAACCGGACAGATAATCGGCCGGTGTTTCGCGGGTACCAGGTAAGCAACAGGGTCAGCGTGATCTTGCGCGATATCGAAGAGGTGGGAAGAACCCTCGATGAACTCGTCGCCGCAGGTGCGACCGACCTTAGCGGTCCGAACTTCTCGATTGAGGACGATGCAAGTGCAAAGGACACCGCTCGCAAACGCGCTATCGAACGAGGGCAAGCAAGGGCGCAGGATTATGCGTCGATGCTCGGCTACGACAGCGTGCGTGTGCTGGAAATCAGCGAAGCCGTTACGGGTCGGGGTCCGATGCCGCAGATGGCCGCACGCGATGTGGCCGAGCAGTCTATCGTTCTCACGGCATCCCCGGTTCAGCCCGGACAAGTCTCTACGGGTGTGCAGATCAGGATCACCTATGAAATGGTCCAGGGCAGTACCGAGAGTTGAATGTGACGCTGAACGGGTGACAACGTCGACATTCACAGCTTGTTCAACGCGCTGCGCATAGGCATGACGACACCATGAAGACGATCCATGCCCTTTTTGCCGCTTTCGCTCTGGCTGCCCTCGGCTCAACTTCCGTGAGCGCGGGTGAGCTCGCCGTGCAGGAGCAGTCGCGCAACGACCAGGGCGAGGCGCGCAAGGAGATGAAGGCGGGCAACCAGCTTTCGCTGCGCGAGATCGAGCGCCGCGTGCTGCCGCGAATGCGGGGCAGCGAATATCTCGGCCCGGCCTATGACGCGACCGCGCGCGCCTATCGTCTCAAGTTCATCAAGAATGGACGTGTCACCTATATCGATGTCGACGCCCGCACGGGTCAGATCATCAACCGTTCGCGCTGAGGCAGAACGCAATCGATGACAATTGACCGGGGGACAGCAGGGATGCGCATTCGTGCCGCTTGCTTGACGTGTCCGGCGCAAAAGCGCACCAACCCGGCAAGTTATTCAATAGAAACTGGTGGACTATGCGCATCCTGATCGTCGAAGATGAACCAACTCTCGGCCAGCAGCTCAAATCGACGCTTGAGCAAAACGGTTATGCCGTCGACCTTTCGACCGATGGCGAGGACGGCCATTTTCTCGGCAGCACCGAAGATTATGACGCCGTCATCCTCGACCTCGGCCTGCCTGAGATCGATGGGCTTTCCGTACTCGGCATGTGGCGCAAGGAGGGGCGCGATTTTCCGGTCCTCGTGCTGACTGCACGTGATAGCTGGTCGGATAAGGTCGCCGGCCTGGATGCCGGCGCTGACGATTACCTGGCCAAGCCATTCCAGACCGAGGAACTGATCGCGCGCCTGCGCGCCCTCATCCGCCGCGCGTCGGGCAATACTTCGTCAGAGCTCACCGCGGGCAATGTGCGGCTGGACACCCGTTCGGGCCGCGTCACGCTCGACGGCGAACCGGTCAAGCTCACCGCGCAGGAATACAAGCTGCTGAGCTACCTGATGCACCACAAGGGCAAGGTGGTGAGTCGGACTGAGTTAATCGAGCACATCTACGATCAGGATTTCGACCGCGATTCGAACACGATCGAAGTGTTCGTCACTCGCATCCGCAAGAAGCTTGGCGCAGAAGTGATAACGACGATCCGTGGCCTCGGTTACAGCCTCGACGACCCCGCAGACGCACCTCGAGCGTAAGCGCGACGGCGCGCCTGCTGGATCGCCTACCGGCGATCAGACAGGGCGCGCGTCCGACATCGCCGACGATGACAGCCCTCTCACCCCGCCCAAGCGCGGCAGCCTTGCTCGCCGTATGGGGCTTATCGCGGCCGGCTGGATCACTGTCCTGCTGCTGGGCGGCGGGATCGCGCTCGACCGTACCTTGAGCAACCAGGTCGAGCGCAATTTCGACGAACAGCTCGAATACATGCTTACTGCGATGATCGCTTCGGCGGAGATCGATCCGCTGGGCGAGGTGTGGTTCAATCGCGCTCTCGGCGACCAACGCTTTCTCGAACCGGGAAGCGGCCTCTACTGGCAGATCAGTGGCGAGGGCTACGAGCCCTATCCTTCGCGAAGCCTGTGGGACACGCCGCTCGAACTGCGCGGGCCGCAAGACCCCGAACACTTCGATGCCGAGCCGCATTTTTACAATACCAACCAGCTTGGCGAATCGTTGCGGGTAGTAGAGCGCACCGTGATCCTGCCCGGCAGCGAGACCCGCTGGACGTTCGCGGTTGCCTCGACAACCGAGGAGCTCGACGCCCAGAAACAACAAATTCGCCTGATTTTGATCTGGAGCTTCGTGGTGCTGGGCCTGGGTCTGATCGTCATGGCGCTGCTGCAGATCCGCTATGGTCTCTCCCCGTTGCGGCGGGTCCGCGCAGCGATTTCGCGCCTGCGAACGAGCGGGGAAAACCGTATTACCGAGCCCCTGCCGACCGAGGTGCAGCCGCTTGTCGAGGAGCTCAATGCGTTGCTTGAACACTCGGAGAAGCAGGCGGAAGAGGCGCGAACCCACGCAGGCAACCTGGCCCATGCACTCAAGACGCCGCTCACCGTCCTGACAAACGCTGCAACCGCGCGTGATCCCAATCTCAACGAAGCAGTGTTCCGCGAGACGCGCACGATGCAGCGCCATGTCGACCACCACCTCGCACGGGCAAGGGCTGTCGGCAGGCGCGCGGTCGGACATGCGCGGACCGATGTTCGCGCCAGTGCGGAGGCCGTGCGTCGCGCGGTCGAGCGGCTCTATCCGCAAGGCAGGCTCGACATCGCCGGGAGCCGCGACACGATGGTCGCGATCGAGCGGCAGGACCTCGACGAGATCCTCGGCAACCTGATTGAGAACGCCGCGAAGTATGGCGGCGGCAGTGTATTCGTCACGATCGATGCCGATCCGGATAGCGAACACTGCCTGATCTGGGTCGAAGACGACGGCACCGGTATTCCTGCCGAAGAGCGCACACGGATATTCGACCGCGGCGCAAGGCTCGATACCGGCAAGCCCGGCACCGGCCTCGGCCTCGCCATAGTACGCGATGTGGCCGAAATCTACGGCGGCAGCGTCTCGCTCCGCGAGAGCGAAGACCTCGGCGGTCTGCTCGTCGAACTCAGCCTGCCGCGGGCCTGACGGCTTTTTCGGCGATGCGCGAAGGGAATTCGCCTCCCGCCCGTTCTATAGTCGAGTGTGAAACGCAAACGGGGCCCTTTGCGCGAGACCGTATGAAAGCTGGCACCACGCCAAGCGCCGAAGACAATCCCGACGACGCGGCACTGCTCGCGCGCATAGCTGCGCGCGATGAAGACGCGTTCCGCCATGTGATCGGCGCAAACGCGGCGCTGCTAAACAGGATCGCCTATCGCATGATTGGCGATGCGCACGAGGCCGAAGATATCGCTCAGGAAACCATGTTGAGATTGTGGGATCATGCCTCGAAGCTGAACGAACGCCCCGCGCCGGTGCGGCTGGCGCCATGGCTGAAACGCGTCGCGGTTAATCTCTCTTTCGACCGGCTGCGGCTGCGCAAGCGCAACTCAGATGCGGAGGTTCCCGAGCGCGCGGATGAGGCACCGCTCGCTGATGCTGTCATGGAAACCAGCGAAGACATGCGGATCGCGCGCGATCTGATTCATGCGTTGCCCGATCGCCAACGCGCGGCGATCATCCTCACCTATTACGAGGAACTGCCAAATTCCGAGGCTGCCGACGTGCTCGATATGAATCTGAAAGCATTCGAATCGCTGCTGTTCCGCGCCCGCGCCGCATTGCGAAAAGCATTCGAGGCGCGGACTAGCGAGAAAGGCGAGGTATGAGCGAGCCAGATAAGGATACCCTGCCGATCTCGACCGACAGCCCGCTTGGCAAGGCGCTGGATGCCTTTGAGGTTCCGCCTCTTCCTGATGGCTTTGCCGACAGGATTGTTATGGCCACCCATGACAGGGTCGCGCCGCTTCCTTTGCCGCGCAAGCCGAATGGACGCTGGCGCAGCGCGAGGCGGCTTGCCATTGGCGCGCTCGCGGCAGGAGCGCTGGGGACGGCCGCTGCCGCAACGGGTGTATTCAAGGAGTTGGGTGTCAATTTGCCGACTGCTGCGGAGGTATGGTCGAGTATCAGCGGGAGCGATTCCGAGCCGGCGCAGGACGTTCCAACGTCAAATGAAACTTCCGTCCAGGCCGTTCCAACCCCGGTCGAAATCGAAGGCCCAATCGATTCTCCTGAGGAGCTGGAAGAGGCGTTTCGCCGGGTCGATGAAGTCCGGGCTGAACGCAAGGCGACCCGCCGGGACCGGGTCGACCAACGGATCGATCGCGTGATCGATCGACGCCGCGAGCAAGGTCTGCCCGCGCCGACCCCCGAAGAAGAGGCGCGCCTGCGCAAGCGGATCGAGCAATTGCGTGAAAACCGCGATCAACGGATCGAAGAGCGCCTGGGCGAACGCCGCGAGGAACTTCGCGAGCGGGTCGAGAGCGGAGAAGAGCTGACGCGTGAGGATTTCGTCGCCCCGCAGCGTACAGGACAGGGGGAAAAGCGGGGTGGCAATCGCCTGCGCCGCTTGCGCGAAATGCCACCTGAGCAACGCCGCGAGGCGATCCGGCGCTTTCGCGAACGCAGGCAGCAACGGACCGAAAATTCATCGGATATGTCGGCCGATGTCGAAACCGACGTGTCAGATGCGCCCATGGAACTTCCCGAGTAATTTCCATCGCCCGCGAAGGGTCACGGCGCAAACTCCGTTTCAGTCAGGTCACCGGCGGCCAAAGGTGGATAGCCGACCGGGTTCGACTCCGCTTGAATAACGAAGCTGAAACGAGGACTTACGCAATGAAAAAGACCCTGACCCTGGCAGCCATTGCCGCGATCGCCACCGCCTCTTCCGCGAGCGCGCAGGAGCAAACCCGGACCAAGACGTTCGAAGGACCCAACGGCACCGCAACCCAGACCACAACGGTCGATCGCGAGGCCGGAACGTTCAACCGCGACCGAACGGCAACCAACACGAACACTGGCAAAAGCGTATCGAGCAAGCTCAACCGTCAGCGCACCGAAACCGGCTCGACGGTCAGCCGCTCGCAGTCCGGTCCCAACGGCAATACCCGTTCGCTCGAAGGCGAGCGCATTCGCTCCGATAGCGGCTCGACATTCACCGGAACCGCGACCGGTCGTCGCGGCAACACCTATGGTCTTTCCGGTTCGCGCAGCCGCGACGGTCAAGGCAATTCGAGTGCCAGCCAGAGCGTGACCAACTCCGCCGGTGACACGCTCTATAGCCGCAATAGGACAACAACCCGGAGCAACGGGCAGGTGAGCCGCTCCGTCGAAACGACGCGTGCCAAAGGCTTCAAAAAGCCGCGCCGCGCGCCGCGTCGCCCTCGCTGAGCAATTCTCTGTACCGGCAGACCTTGACCCCTGATCCCCTGCCGGATTGTCCCCGGTGCCATTGCTGACGAACGGCCCGGTTCCTTGACGGGCGCGGAGTAGAGATTTGCTCCGTGCCCGTTTCTTTGCGTGGGAGTTCACCTTGCGTTCAATGGGATTGAGTGACGTTTCCCGCAACGAAATTCAGGGGAACGGACATGGCCAAGCGTATCGTTGGCATCATTTCGATTGTCGTCTTCGCCTCTGGTTGCGCTTCGACTTCAGAATCCGCATTCCAGACACAGCGGCATCTCTTTCAGAGCCCTTATGTCGAACCCGAGCTCGCTAACGGTCCGGTTGGGCCGGAATGCGAAGGCGGCGTCATCCGCGACGAGAAATGCTATATCGAAGGCGCTGCCTATCCGCTTGACGGCCGCTATTACCGCGACCCGGATGGCAATATCATTGCGCTGTCGCGGCATCAGCGGCGGCTTGCGCGTGAACGCGCGGAATCGATCCAGGCGCGGATAGACACGCGAGAATCGCTGGAAAGCGGAACGCCCCTGCCTCCGGATTCACCTGCTTTGCGGGAAAACCAAAGCCGCCCGGCACCTTTGCCGAAGGGAGGCTAACCTCTCCTAGCCGCGCCGCGCCTTTTCGTGGTGGCGAATAACCTCATCAATGATGAAGCGCAGGAACTTCTCGCTGAATTCGGGGTCGAGATCGGCTTCTTCGGATAGCTTCCTCAACCGCTCGATCTGCTTCGCCTCGCGCGCCGGATCAGCGGGCGGCAATGTGACCTTCGCCTTGTATTCGCCAACGGCCTGCGTGATCCGAAACCGCTCTGCGAGCATGTGAATGATCGCGGCATCGATATTGTCGATGCTCTTGCGAAAGGCTGCCAGCTGCGAATCTTCGACGGGATTGGTGTGCGTGGTATCGGACATGTGTTGCGAAGCTAGCAGCAATTCTGCGCTTGCCAAGCATGTGTGGCTCGCCCAAAGCGTCCCCTGCAATGGCCGCTGATGTTGTCCCTCTTCCGCGCAAGAAGCCGACGCTTGACCCGATGCTTGCGCTGACGGCGCAGGGCATGAATTCGGTGAACACGGTCATACTTGAGCGGATGCAAAGCGAGATCCCGCTGATCCCGCGGCTTGCCGGGCATCTGATCTCCGGCGGCGGCAAGCGGCTGCGACCGATGCTGACGCTCGCTGGGGCGGCACTTGTGGGCTATGAAGGCACGCGGCATCACAAGCTCGCAGCGGCAGTGGAGTTCATTCATACTGCCACCCTGCTGCATGACGACGTGGTCGATGGCAGCGAATTGCGCCGCGGCAAGGCAGCGGCCAATATTATCTTCGGCAACCCCGCGACCGTCCTGGTTGGCGATTTTCTTTTCAGCCGCGCTTTCGAGCTGATGACCGAAGACGGGTCGCTTCGCGTTCTCAAAATCCTCAGCCATGCCAGTGCTGTTATCGCGGAGGGCGAGGTATCGCAGCTCACTGCCCAGCGCCAGATTGAAACGAGCGAAGAGCGTTACCTGCATATCATAGGCGCAAAGACGGCAGCGCTGTTTGCTGCAGCCAGCCAGATCAGCGCGGTCGTCGCCGAATGTGGCGAAGAGCAGGAGCGCGCGCTTGAGGACTATGGACGCAATCTCGGCGTTGCATTCCAGCTTGTCGACGATGCGATTGATTACGATTCCGACGCGGCCGAAATGGGCAAGGATCAGGGCGACGACTTCCGCGAAGGCAAGATGACGCTCCCCGTTATCCTCGCTCACGCACGCGGGAGTGAAGAAGAGCGCAAATTCTGGAAGGCCGCAATAGCGGGTCACAGAACCTCGGACAAAGACCTTGCCCACGCTATCGAACTAATTCGCAGGCACAATGCCGTTGAGGACACGCGAGAGAAAGCGCGCCATTTTGCCCAGCGCGCGATCGACGCGATCTCGATCTTCCCGGAGAGCAAGGCGCGCGCCGCGATGGCCGAAGCGGCACAATTCGCGGTCGCGCGCGGATATTGATCGCGCTACGGGCTTCTCCCGTGAGCCCTGACCTGCCCATCAACGCCGTGCTGCCCGATATTGCGGGCGCCCTGGCGCGCGACGGTGCTGCGGTCCTCGTCGCTCCTCCGGGGGCTGGCAAGACCACCGCCGTTGCCCCCGCACTGCTCGATGAGGAATGGTGTTCTGGGCAGATCATCATCACCTCCCCCCGCCGTGTAGCGGCGCGCGCGGCCGCAGAACGGATGGCGGAGATGATGGGCGAGGAGGTGGGCGGAACGGTCGGATACCTCACCCGGCTGGACAGCAAATCGTCTTCCCGCACACGCATTCTCGTCGTGACCGAAGCTATCCTCGTCAACCGGCTGGTGGATGAGCCGGACCTCCCCGGCATATCGGCAATCCTGTTCGATGAGGCGCATGAGCGGCATCTCGACAGCGACCTTGGCCTCGCCCTCGCAATCGAGAGCAGGGAAGTCTTGCGCGAGGATATACGCATTCTCGTAATGTCGGCCACGATAGATGGTACGCGATTTGCCGGTCTGCTGGGCGATGGGGCCACGGTCGTCGAAAGCGAAGGTCGGAGCCATCCGCTCGAGATACGTTGGTTGGGCAGCAATCCTGCGCTTTCGATCGAGGACGAGGTTGCAACCGGCATAATGACGGCATGGCGCGAACAGGCAGGCGATATTCTCGCCTTCCTCCCCGGCGTTCGCGAGATCGAGCGCGTGCGCGAAAGGCTGGCCGCGAGATTGCCCGATACTCCGATCCTGCCGCTTCACGGACAGGTCGAACCGGCGGGCCAGCGCGCCGCGATCCGCCGCGATGCAAATGGTCGCAGGCGGATTGTGCTTGCGACCGCGATTGCCGAAACCTCGCTTACGCTCGATGGCGTTTCGGTCGTGGTCGACAGTGGTCTTGCGCGTTATGCCGAGTTCGATCGGGCCGCCGGGACGACCCATCTCGTCACCCGGCGGGCCAGCCAGGCTGCAGCGACCCAGAGGGCCGGGCGGGCTGCGCGTCAGGGGCCGGGCGTCGCCTACCGCTTGTGGGAAGAGGGCGGACACGCGGGAAGGCCTGAATTCGCACCGCCCGAAATTGCCATCGCCGACCTCGCTCCGCTTGTCCTGAAGCTCGCCAAATGGGGCAGCACCGATCCTGCGGCCATGGCGTGGCTCGATCCACCGCCCGAAGCATCGATCGAAGCCGCACGCGACAATCTCCGCTCGCTCGGAGCACTCGACGAGGCGGGGCGGATCACGCAGTGGGGCGAGGCGATCGCATCCATGCCGATGGCGCCGGACCATGCCGCAGCAATCCTCCACGGCGCGCGCGCCGGATGTGCGGAAGATGCCGCGCGGCTGGTGATGCTGCTTCAGGAAAGGGGATTGGGCGGTCCTGGTGAGGACCTCTCCGCTCGTCTCGCGCGCTGGCGCAGCGACAAGACGAAACGCGCCCAAAGCGCGGACCGGATTGCCAGGCGTTGGGCCACAATGGCGCAGGAGAGGTCCGGCAAGGGCGATTGCCCGGCGCGTTCGGCGGAGGAATGCCTCGCCCTTGCGCGTCCCGATTTCCTCGCGAAACGGCGCGATGCGTCGGGGGAACGCTGGATAAGCGCGGGCGGGCGCGGCTTCGTCCTCGACCCTGCATCTCCACTGGCAGGATCAGACTGGCTCGTCGTCCTCGATGCACAGGGGCAAGCAAGAGGCGCACGGATAACCTCAGCAGTTCCGATCGACGCTTCACGGATCGAAGCGCTGTTCTCGAATCGCATCGAGGATCGATCGATAGCGCGCTGGAATAACACGGAAAAACGCGCGGAATCCCGCAGGGAAAAGCGGCTGGGCGCGATCACCCTTGCACGCGGCCCCGACGCCAACCCCGATCCGGCGACCCTTGTGGACATCCTTGTTGAAAAGGCGCTGGAAAGCCTGGGGGAAATCTTTCCAGCGGGCTTCTTGGCAAGGGCCAACTTTGCCGGGATCGAGGCGCTTTCGGAGGCGGCCCTTCGCGAGAATGCCTCGCTCTGGCTTGCGCCTTTGCTGGAGGGACGCCGCGACCACGCATTGCCGCCCGCCAGATACGCCGAGGCGGCGATGGCCATGCTCGATTGGGATACACGGCAAAAGCTCGACCAGCTTGCGCCGACGCATTTCTTTTCGCCCGCCGGTACGCGGCACCCGATCGACTATGCCTGTGACGATGCGCCAAGCGTCGAGGTTCGGGTGCAGGCTCTTTTCGGTCTCGATGTTCACCCGATGATCGGACGCACGCCGCTCTTGCTGAAACTGACCAGTCCCGCCGGTCGCCCTATCCAATCGACCCGCGACCTGCCCGGTTTCTGGCGCGGCAGCTGGGCCGAAGTGGCCAAGGAGATGAAGGGGCGCTACCCCAAGCATCGTTGGCCCGAGGAACCTTGGACCGAAAAGCCGAGCCTCAAGACCAAAAACGCCTTCAATCGCGAGTAAAGTTCGACTATCGGGGCGCATCAGCGCACCGGCAGCTACGCGGCCGCAGAGCCGTATGAGCGAGGAATTGAGGAATATGACCGCAATCATCTACCAGCAGCCAAAGAGCGCCATGCAATCGGGCAAGGCCAAGACCGATAGCTGGGTGCTCGAATTCGAGCAGAGCGAGGCGCGCAGGCCCGATCCGCTTATGGGCTGGACCGGAAGCGGCGACACACAGGCACAGGTGAAACTGAGTTTCCCGACCAAGGAAGCGGCAAAGGCCTATGCCGAGAAATACGGCATAGTGGCGCGGGTTCACGCGACGCCGCCCAAAACGCTCAAGATCCAGGCTTACGCCGATAACTTTCGGTAATTGATTTTTCGGATTCCCATCGCCATATGGCGCATCGGGAGTCGGGTGGACGTTTGCGTTCGCTCACCGGGTCAGGTCCGGAAGGAAGCAGCCCAGGTGAATTGCGGCGGGTCGCCCGGCTCCTTCTTAAGAGGAGCCTCCTTCTTGGGCGCCTCCTTTTCCCTCACATCGTGCGATCATCGCCATGACAAACGCCGCCCAAGCGCGTAGCTAATCGTGCATGGGTGATTCACCGGACAATACGGGCGCGCCTCCCTGGGAAGGGGAGCAGGAAGACGAACAGCAACCGAGTGCTGCCGAGCTGGAAGCAGCCGGGCAAAACTCCATGTTTGGCGATCCTGCGCCCACGCCGGAGCCGACCGCCGTGGAAGCCGAAGCCCCTCCGACATCAACCCCTCCACCTCAGGCCGAGACTAACCAACCCTACCGCGTGCTTGCGCGCAAATACCGTCCGCAGACCTTTTCCGAGCTGATCGGCCAAGAGCCGATGGTTCGCACGCTTGCCAATGCGATAGAGCGCGACCGGCTGGCGCACGCCTTCCTGATGACCGGGGTGAGGGGGGTCGGCAAGACCTCGACCGCGCGCCTCATCGCTAAAGCGCTGAACTGCGTCGGTCCTGACGGGCAGGGCGGGCCGACTATCGATCCGTGCGGCCAGTGCGAGCCGTGCCAGGCAATTGCCGAAGGTCGACACATCGACGTGATCGAGATGGACGCCGCCTCGCACACCGGCGTCGACGATGTCCGCGATATCATCGAGCAGGTTCGCTACGCCGCGGTCTCGGCCCGCTACAAGATTTACATCATCGACGAGGTCCACATGCTCTCGCGCAACGCTTTCAATGCGTTGCTCAAAACGCTGGAAGAGCCGCCCGCGCATGTAAAATTCCTGTTCGCGACCACCGAGGTCGAAAAGCTGCCCGTCACGGTGCTCAGCCGCACTCAGCGCTTCGATTTGCGGCGCATACCATCCGATCTCCTCGCGAGCCATTTTGGAAACGTTTGCCAGATGGAGGGAGTCGAGGCGGAGGAAGAGGCACTGCGGATCATTGCTGCTGCCGCAGAGGGATCGGTGCGCGACGGGCTCTCGATCCTCGACCAGGCGATTGCCCATGCCGATCTGGATGAGGACGGGAAGGTGACTGCCGGGCGTGTCCGCGACATGCTCGGGCTTGCCGACAAGAGCGCGAAACGTGCGATTTTGACCCATCTGCTCGAAGGCGATGCCAAGGCGCTCTTGAAATCCATCGACGAACAATACGCACTAGGGGTCGAGCCGTTGGCCTTGATCCGGTCGCTCATGGACCTGGTCCACAAGATCACCGTTGCTCAGGTTTCCGGCAGCGAACCCGACGCTCCGAGCGAGGAAGAACGCGCGGCTCTCGGCGAATTCGCGACGAGATTGGGAGCTGCCGAGCTCCACCGCCTGTGGCAGCTCCTCCTCAAGGGCCATGAGGAGGTGCGGCAAGCACCCGATCCATTAGTGTCCGTACAGATGGCGCTTTTGCGGATCCTGCACGCAACCGAGCTTCCTGATCCCGGCAAGCTTGCCAAAAGGATCGAAGATCTCGCGAACCGTGCGCCTGCACCCTCGGCGCTCCCTGCGTCCGGCGGCGATGCTCCATCGGCGCGGGCTGCTACGCCTACTTCCAGAACTCTCGATTGGGCCGAACTCGTCGAGCGTATCGACAATGCCGGCCAACTTCGCGTCGCGCAGATGATGCGCGATCGCGTCCGCGTGATCGAACTTGCCCCGGAGCGTCTGATCTATGAGCAGGCCGACAATTTCTCGGACGATCCCTCGCCCGATATGCGCGATGCGCTGTTCAAACTCACAGGTAAGCGCTGGATAGTCGAGAAGGGTACTGGCGAGGCGCAGCCATCCTTGCGTGAACAGGCAGACGCTGAGGCCAATGCTGCACGCGACCGCATCTTGTCCGACCCGCTTGTAAAGGCCACATTCGAAGCATTCCCCGATGCCGAGCTGATCGAGCCGGACAGCAATGTCGCTCGCGCGTCCGGTGACAAATGGAACTGATTGGAGACCCCCGATGAAATCGATGGAAGAGATGATGCAGGCCGCGCAGAAGGCCGCCGAGACGATCCAGAACCAGATGAACGATATGCAGGTAAAGCTCGACAATATCGAGGTCGAGGGTCAGTCCGGCGGCGGTCTGGTGAAGGTCCGCGCGACCGCGAAGGGACGTATTCTGGGCGTATCGATCGACGACAGCCTGATGAAGCCGGAAGAAAAACAGATGGTCGAAGACCTGGTCACTGCGGCATTCAACGATGCCCGTGACAAGGCAGACCGCGTCTCCGCCGAGCAGATGAAGGAAATGCAGGGCGGCATGGGCCTGCCGCCGGGATTCAACTTGCCGGGAATGGGTTGAGCAGGACCCCGATCCGGTTCTTTACCGGGTCTTCCACCGCAAATTGAAACGGCGCGTTGCGCGCCGGAGGAACGCTACCCATATTCCGGTGCAAAGGCGTGCCCCAATGGCCGCCCCGGACCAGAGTATGACCCAGAACTATCCTCTCCTCCCCCTGCGCGACATTGTCGTCTTTCCCGGCATGGTCGTGCCACTCTTCGTCGGTCGCGACAAGTCGGTCGCCGCGCTTGAAGCGGCAATGGAAGCGAGCAAGGACATCTTCCTCCTCGCGCAGCTCGACCCGGGCTGCGATGATCCCGAACGCGACGACCTGTACGACGTGGGCGTCGTTGCGCAGGTCCTCCAGATGCTGAAGCTTCCCGATGGCACCGTGCGTGTCATGGTGGAGGGTACGCATCGTGCCCAGCTCGAGGCGTTGCGACCCGAAGGCGACTATGTGCTTGCCGAGGTCAATATCCTCGAACCGGAAACCGTTGCCGGCAGTGAAGTCACCGCGCTCATGCGGCAGGTGAGCGAGCAATTCAGCGAGTACGCGAAGCTCAACAAGAAGATGGGCGACGACAGCAATATCGAGCTCGGCGACGTCGATGACGCAGGGCAGCTCGGCGACATGATTGCTGCGTCGATCAACGCCAAGGTATCGGACAAGCAATCGCTGCTGACCGAGACCAATCCGCTGAAGCGCCTCGAACTGGTCATGGCTTTCATGGAAGGCGAACTTTCCGTGCTTCAGGTAGAGCGCAAAATTCGTGGCCGCGTGAAGCGGCAAATGGAGAAAACGCAGCGCGAATATTATCTCAACGAACAGCTCAAGGCGATCCAGAGCGAGCTTGGCGGCGGCGATGGAGAGGAAGGCGACGAGATCGCCGAACTCACCGAGAAGATCGAGAAGACCAAGCTTTCGAAAGAAGCCAGAGCCAAGGCCACCGCAGAGCTGAAAAAGCTCAAAGGCATGCAGCCGATGAGCGCCGAAGCGACCGTGGTGCGCAATTACCTCGATGTGCTCCTCGGACTGCCCTGGGGCAAAAAGTCGAAGCTCAAGAAGGATATCGGCAAGGCGCAGGAGATCCTCGATGCCGATCACTACGGGCTGGAAAAGGTCAAGGATCGCATCATCGAGTACCTTGCCGTACAGGCGCGCACGAACAAGCTGAAAGGCCCGATCCTGTGCCTCGTCGGCCCTCCCGGCGTCGGCAAGACCTCGCTCGGCAAATCGATCGCCAAGGCGACAGGGCGCGAATTCGTGCGCCAGTCACTTGGCGGCGTGCGTGACGAGGCCGAAATTCGCGGCCACCGCAGGACCTATATTGGCTCGATGCCGGGCAAGATCGTGAACAACCTGAAGAAGGCCGGGACAAGCAATCCGCTGTTCCTGCTCGACGAGATCGACAAGCTCGGCCAGGATTTCCGCGGCGATCCCGCATCGGCGCTGCTCGAAGTTCTCGACCCCGAACAGAACGACAAGTTCCAGGATCACTATCTCGAACTCGATATCGATCTGTCCGACATCATGTTCGTGACTACAGCGAACAGCCTCAATCTCCCGCAGCCGCTGCTCGACCGGATGGAGATCATCCGCCTCGAAGGCTACACGGAAGATGAAAAGGTCGAAATCGCAAAGCGTCACTTGCTGCCCAAGCAGATCAAGGAGCACGGGCTAAAGGAAGGCGAATTTGAGCTGACCGAAGAGGGTTTGCGCGACCTCATCCGCTATTACACGCGTGAGGCCGGCGTGCGTACGCTTGAGCGCGAGATCGCCCGGCTGGCCCGCAAATCGCTGCGCAAGATTCTCGAGAAAGAGGCGACGAGCGTCCGGATCACCCCAGAAAACCTCGGCGACTTCGCAGGCGTGCGCAAGTTCAAGCACGGCGTTTCCGAAGAGGAAGCACAGGTCGGTGCAGTGACGGGTCTTGCCTGGACGAGCGTTGGCGGCGAGCTACTCACCATCGAAAGCGTCACCACACCCGGCAAGGGCGAGATAAAGACGACCGGCAAGCTCGGCGAAGTGATGAACGAATCCGTCGCTGCCGCCTTCAGTTTCGTGAAGGCCCGCGCGCCGCACTATGGAATCAAGCCTTCGCTGTTCCAGCGCAAGAACGTCCACATCCACCTGCCTGAAGGCGCGGTACCCAAGGACGGTCCGAGCGCTGGTATCGGCATGGTAACTTCGATCGTATCGACGCTTTCCGGCACGCCTGTGCGTCCCGACATCGCGATGACGGGCGAGGTGACGTTGAGAGGGCGCGTGCTAGCGATAGGCGGGCTCAAAGAGAAACTGCTCGCGGCGCTTCGAGGTGGAATCAAGACGGTCCTCATCCCTGAAGAGAACGTGAAGGATCTCGCCGAGATACCCGAGAACGTGAAAGAGGGGCTTGAGATCATTCCCGTGAGCCACGTCGATGAAGTGCTTGAGCACGCGCTCACCGATATGCCAGCGCCGATCGAATGGACCGAAGCGGACGATCTCGCGTCGCAGCCGAGCGGACAGGCTGGTCCGGTGGGCGGCGGCGAAGGAGCCGATTCCCCCACCGCGCATTGATCGCGCCGATGCGCGTTCAAGGAGCGGCGAATCGCTATGTGCGTGAGGCTTGCTCAACCGAATGATTTCGGTGGCAAAATGCCACTCGTTCCGGACTCGCCGCTCGGTTCGTCGCAAATTGACACCGATTGCCAAAAAAGCGCGATTCTACGCCGTATTTGCCTTTGACAGCCCCCCGAAAAACGGCTCAATTTGCCGGCTTTCGGGGAGGCGATTCACGCGCCTCGTTTATTCAGCGCCAAGGCAATAACGAATTTTCGAAAACGAGGGGGTTCCTTAAGATGAACAAGAACGATCTGATCAGCGCGGTTGCAGAGTCGAGCGGCCTTTCCAAGAACGACGCCGCCGGCGCCGTAGAGGGCGTATTCGATGCAATTACGAAGTCGCTTTCAAAGGGCGACGAAGTGCGCCTGGTCGGGTTTGGTACGTTTTCGGTTGCACGTCGCAAGGCATCGACTGGTCGCAATCCGCGCACCGGGGAGCCGATGACCATCAAGGCTTCGAACCAGCCCAAGTTCAAGGCGGGCAAAGGCCTCAAGGACGCTGTCAACTAGGCACTGATCGGCGGGCGAAAGCACAGCTTCCGCTGCCAAGAAAAAGCCCCGCCGAGCGCCAAGCTCCGGCGGGGTTTTTCGTGCCGATAATCGATGTCGCGTTTGCTATTGGCCGAAAGCGATAAGGGCCGTCGGCGCATCCTTGGTTCGGGGCGAGATCTCCCACCTCAGCACTTCCCCCGTCGGAGTCGGTTGCGCGCCCTCGTCGGTGTTGTTCGCGCGAATCTTCAAATCGCCCTTCGTCACGATCGAAAATGTTCCGTCGAGCTGCGGGATATCTGGCATGTTCTCTGCCATGGCCGCATTTTCGCCGCCGCCCATCGCCGCGAGACCTGCCAAGCCGCCCATCATCCCTGTCATGGGATTGTCGCCGCTGTCAGTCGCAAATCCCGGCGCGTTGATACGCACGACCTTGCCGTCGCGAATGATCATCTGGACGAAAGGATTCGTGCCAGGAACGCCTTCGATCACCGGGAACAAGAAGTCATGGGTAATCTTGCCCGTCACCGAATAGCTGACATCGAAGCCTCCATTGCCCTTGTCCTCTACCCGGTCCCATCCTTCGTGGCGGAGCAGGAGTTGACGAAGCTCTTCGGTCGCCTGGGGATCGTTCGGATCGATGCCGCCGAGCATCGCCGACATCTGTTCCGCTTTTCGTTTGGCTTCCTCAGCGCGGGCTTCGGCCCCCGCGTCCCAATCCGCGCGCTGCCGGGCAAGCTCGGCCTCGGTGCATTCGCGGGTTTCGTAGGTTTCATCGTCGTAGCATTCGTCAGGCTCGAATTCTTCCGCCGCTGCTCCCATCTGGGCGAGACTGGAGAGGCCCAGGAAGAATATCTCGCCTTCATAGGTGAAACTGAAACTTTCGTCCGAGCTCAGCACCAGTTCTGAACTGAACTTGCCCGGCGTGATGAAGCAGCCGGTAAGGATCAGCGAAAGGCCAGCCAGAATGCTGGCCGCGCACATGCGGATTGAGGATTGCTTGGTCATGATGTGATTGTCCCCCGGGAACGTTACGATCGCGTTGCCACCGCGTATAACGCAATCGCGGCGGCATTCGAAACGTTGAGGCTCTCGATCGCGGAGGATATCGGCAGCCGGGCGAGGGCGTCGCAATGCTGCTGGATATTGTGGCGCATGCCTTCGCCCTCCGCGCCGAGCACGATTGCGACAGGGCCTGCTGGCAACGCCTCCGCAAGGGTCGCATCCGCCTCACCAGTCATGCCGATCCGCCAGTACCCGGCCTCCGCCAGCTCATCGAGAGCGCGGGCGAGGTTGACGACACGCACCCAAGGTACGGTTTCGAGCGCGCCCGAAGCCGACTTGGCGACCACCCCGCTCTCGGGCGGAGCGTGCCGGTCTTGCGTGAGGATGCAGGAAGCATCGAAGGCAGCCGCCGAACGCAATATCGCGCCTACATTGTGCGGATCGGTCACTTGGTCGAGCACCACCACGGGCCGGGAGGCATCGCCGGTCGCGATTTCGTCGAGGAAGGGAGCGTCGAGCGGCTCGCATTCCAGCACCAGTCCCTGGTGCGGGGCATCCTTTGCAACCAGTCGGGCGAGGTCGGTGACATCAGCATATTCCACCGGGAAATCAGGCGGTAACTCACCATCCAATGCCTCGATGCCGTCGCGCGTTGCCCACAGCTTGCGATGACGGCGAGCGGGGTTCTTGAGCGCGGCCTCGACCGGGTGGCGGCCCCAGAGGCGGACATGGCCCGATGTCGCGCGGCCCGATCCGCGCCCGCCCTTCATCCGCCCGGCGCGGCCTCTCAGCGCGCGTTTGCGGTCACCCTTGGCCATGTTTGCTCCTGTCCTGGCTGGTATTTGTGGCTCCCCTGCCAGCAGCCCCATTGACAGGCAAGCGCCGCTTCGCCATTGGGGCGCCTCTCGGCAGCGTGGCGACCCGATTGGGTGCCTCGCGAATTCCGGCAAAGCAGCGATTTGATCCTGCAAGGCATGGTGTGGACAGGTGGCCGAGTGGTTAAAGGCAGCAGACTGTAAATCTGCCCGCGCAAGCGTACGCTGGTTCGAATCCAGCCCTGTCCACCACCGCCCTTTCTCAGAGCATCCCCGAAAAGCCCTAGAAATCGCAGAAAACCAAGGGTATTCTGTCTTCCGATGGCCACCCCTGTTCGCTGCTATTTGCCTGCAACCGGCAGTGAGTGTGGGGAAGGTGTGGGGAAGGAAATGGGCTTCCCCACACTGCGGCTCTCTCAATTGGCCTCCAGAAATGTGGGGAACGAGAATGGGCAAGCTTACAGCGGTGGCGGTCAAGGCCGCTTTGGCGAATCCGGGCACCTATCAGGACGGTGACGGACTTTTCCTGAAAGTTGGAAAAACTGGTGCGGCTTCTTGGCTCCTGCGACTCCAGCGCGATGGCAAACGACAAGACATTGGTCTTGGCAGTGCAAAGCTGGTGACGCTGGCTGAGGCGCGCGCGAAGGCCGCCGAACTCCGCAAGGCAGTGAAGGTCGAAAAACGAGACGTGCTGACCGAGCGGAAGGACGAGGAAGCTGCCAAGATTACCTTCCGCGAAGCTGCCACCCAATATCATTCGGAGAATGAGGCAGGCTGGAAAAGCGAAGTCTATGGTCGCCAGTGGCTCGCCAGCCTGGAGAACTACGCCTTCCCGAAGCTTGGCGATATGACCACAGGCGGCATAACCGCTGCGGACATCATCACTGTCCTCACACCAATCTGGCAGGAAATTCCCGAAACAGCCCGTCAGGTTCGTAACCGGATTTGCGCGGTGCTCGATTACTCCCATGCAAAGGGCTGGCGCTCTACGGAGGCTCCTTCGGGCAACAGCAGTCTGAAAGCGGGGCGAGGGCTACCTCGACAGATCAAGAAACCGGCCAACCGCAAGGCAATGCCATACGTAGCCGTTCCGTCGTTCCTGACCGCATTGCGGCGCAAGCCATCCTATTCGCGTCTGGCGCTGGACCTCCTCATTTTGACGGGTGTTCGCTCGCAGGAAGTGCGGCTGGCAAAATGGGATGAGTTCGATCTGGCCCATCGCCTTTGGACAATCCCAGCCGAGCACATGAAGCGAAACAAGGCGCACATTGTGCCGCTGTCAGGGGCGGCTCTGGCGGTGCTCGTGAAGGCAGACGCAATGCGGCTTGAGGGCGCCGAAGTGGTCTTCCCCGGTATGACCGGCAAGGCGATGTCCAACATGACCCTGCTCAAGGTCATGCGCGACATGCAGGAGCCTTTCCACGTTCACGGTTTCCGCTCCAGCTTCACCGACTGGGCGGCGAACGAAGGCTTCCCCAATGCGGTCGTCGAAGCGGCACTGGCGCACAAGACACCTGACGCAGTGCAGGCTGCCTATCGCCGCACGACCTACCTCGGCACGCCGGAGAATCCCGGCGCGCGGGTGAAACTGATGGAGGCGTGGGGGAGTTACTGCTCTGGAAATTCCGAATCACAGGCTATTTCCAAAGCCTCCAGCAATCACGAATAACTTTGGTACAGGCGGTATTTGGACCTATCGTTGAACGGCGCGAGCGCTGGATGCTATTGATCCATCAGTGGATGCTCTCCTAGCGTCCAGCCAACTAGATAACGCCCGTCTGTCCCAGACTTGCTATCTTCCTCAATCGCTTGCCCAAGGTGGGCCAGGAAAGGACGTAGATTTTCATGCCCCTCCTTGGTACCGTCTGCGAGGTTGGCGTCCATCGCCGCATAGACCTCTCTCTGCTCGGTTTTTGACAAACGCGACAAGTAGGCGACCATCTGTCTCCATGCATATGCCGACTGCTTGATAGCAATCAGCCTTGCGTGATGATGTGGCGCTTTTTGCTGCAGTCTGCTGACGATCCATTCGAAGCTAGCAATTGAGGCGCGTTTGAAGTCGATATCTCTAAGCGGCAGTAGCTCAAATACTGCTGCCATGTTGTGCGAGGTCAGGATCATCGCCTGCTCAAGGACCATTCCATTGTAGGCGACTGACCAGCCTTGGCTGGGTTTTTGTCCAGCCCTGTCATGACACAACCGTGCGAAGTCCTTCGGCGATAGCGAATTTGGCAAGTCGTAATAGCGAGCGTAAAGCGTGCCAGCGAAATGCTCGACAGTCTTCGATCCAGCCAAGCCGAACGGTTGAGAGAACTGTCCCATGAATATGTCGGCTGCGAGTTCACTCACCAACGGTATCTTCAATTCGGCCCGCCTACCCAAGCTCTGCATTTGCTCGATAACAGGGTTAGGGAATTGGACGTGAGGGAAATGCGTGATCAGAAGGGTGACGAGCCGATCGAGGAGCTCAAGTTCTGGCGCCATCTCGCTTCGCTCGTTCTTCTGGAACTGCGATAGCGCAGCAATCCAAGGCAGTTCGTCAACGCGGACCTGAGATTCCAGATTGAGGAGCAATAAGGACCGACGGCGATGAAATGCTTCATAGGCTGACGCGTAAGCGAAGCCATAACGCGGATTATCAAACTGATTGCGGTACAATTCGCCCGCAATTCCGGGAAGGATGGAACCAAGGGTCTCAGGAGAACGAATTAGACCCTTTTCGATAAGGGCCTCCACGCTACCCAATTGAGCGAGCCCTACCTTCCGCTGAATTGAAGGTGGCATCACTGCGCCAGTGCTCGCGCCAGTTCGCGCTTCGCCGCTTGTGACCGAAGCGACGATTGAATCTATATCGACCAGCCCGTCTGAACTTTCGTGCTCTGCTATTCGGCTGATCGTAATCTCGGCCAGTGCGTCATGCAGGTCGGCAACGATCTGAGTTTTCTGGGCCCGGCGGTAACTCCCGCGCACCTCGCCCCGACCGTGCTTAGAGAAATAGTCCTTAAGGTGCTTATCGAGAAACGCTTCATCGCGGGGTTGGAGCGGTTTCCCATTCACGAGTGCTTCTAAGATTTTTTTGGATCGTTGAAACCGGCCACTGGGTTTCCTCCACCGCACGGCCATGAGTGATTTGTCAGCGACTTCGTAGTCGTGGAGCCAGGCCTTTGCATGTTCGACATTGAGGGCTGGACCTCGCGCATCGAGCAAGTCCATCAGTCGATCATAGAGCGGTATCCAGATGGAAAGCGTGGCGTTTTGAACCAGGATATCTCCACGGGGCTGAACTCTCTTCAGCGCCTGACGAACTTCTGCCACGCTGCGCACGTGCAAACCTTCTGGTCGCGGAGAGTTTCTCGGTCTCGGGTAGAATCTCAAACGATCAAAGAATGGAACGATTTCGCCCAAGATCGACTTTGCAGTTTCAGGGGCAGGATCAGCCAAAAGCGCAACGCAAACGAGTGCCATTTCCTCCGGTGTATCCGCCTCGTACCGACCTTCAGAGATCAACTGATCGAGGTCAGACAAACCTACGTCTGACAAGAACCAGGTATTGAGCGCGCTTCGGACGGTCGCGACATCCTTGCTCGCAATCTCAAGCTTTTCCGCGAGCTTTAACTCATGTGAGAGTAGGGGGCCGCCAGC
Source organism: Erythrobacter sp. THAF29 (assembly GCF_009363635.1). Lineage (GTDB taxonomy): Bacteria > Pseudomonadota > Alphaproteobacteria > Sphingomonadales > Sphingomonadaceae > Erythrobacter. The sequence continues at coordinate 1,566,928 of NZ_CP045392.1, forward strand.
CGCATAGGCTCCGGTCGCAAAGCCGCCTCGCAGAACTTCAGGGGTGGCCCAGGTTGGCATCCCCTGAACGGGTCTACGCGATCCAATTCTCAACTCACCGGTAAGGATGCCAGACAGCACATCGGACCAACGTCGCGCCTTCTCAGGCTGGTTGCTCTCTTTGGGCTTGATGAACTGCAAAAAGGCGTATTTGTCACCCGTCCGCTCGTTCACTCAAGACCCCTTTGCTGGAGATGGTCCGAGGGCGGGAATTGCACCCGCGCTCTCCGGGTCCAGAGCCCGGCACTTTGTCTACTAAGCTACCTCGGAACAAGAGGTCTCAAACTACAACGAAACAAAATGACCGCAAGTCCAATTACATGGAGAAGGAACGCGAGCATGCACTCCGCAGCTTCGCAAGGAATAACATGCGACCATTGTTCATGGTTCTAGCTCAATCGAACACTTGATGGTTCTGTTTGCCTCAAGTGCTCTTTCAGCGCAGCGACCCAAGGCTTCTCGGTTGTTGCTCAGGATGAGCTGCGTGGCAGCCAGTTCCTCCCACCCTTTGGGGTTCTGCGACCGGATCAACCGGATGCCCGCTTCCACGATGGTCGGTTCGCCAACGGCCTTTCGAGCCATCCGTTCGGGCCAGTGCCAGCTTTCAGGCATAGCGCGGGCGATGGTACTAGGCAGAATCGATCAGAGCAGTATGCCAGCCAGCACACCCACGCCTGCAAAGCGCCGGGTCTGTCGTTTCTGCTCGTCCTCGGTGCGGACCCGCCCGACAATTGCAGCGAGACGACCGGTTGCAAGGTCCAGGTCTTTGCGCCCGTGCCGGAACAGGTCGCTGGCATCGCGCAGCATGTCGAGTGAGGCACGCTTGATCTGAACTGCTATGTCTTCCGGAGTCAATTCGATGGCAGGCTTGCTGTCGATTGCGTTCAGCGCCTTGGAGACCTGTCCCAGCTGATCGGCCATCTGGCCGAGCGTGGCGGTGTAGTCCGGGATCACGATGTCGGCTCGCTCCCTAGCCATGTTCTGGACCGTATGGCGCACCATCGCCATTTCGCCTTCGAGACGGGCGAAGGCTTCGGTCGCGGGATCTGTTTCTGTCTCGGCTTCAGGTTCTGGCTTCGGGGCGGGTGGTTCCTCGACTTCAAGGTCCAGTTGCACTTCTTCGATGTGGTCGTCTTCCATCTCGTTTCTCCTAGATGCCCATGTCGAAAGCGCGGGTGCGCTCGCGGGCGAGGGTTGCGGTGAGTTCATTGGCGATGTTGCGTTCGGGCTTCGGATCGATGCCGAGTTCGCGGGTCTTGCCGCGCAGCAGCACTTCGACCTGCGGATCGCGTTCAAGCCCCTTCGCCAGCTCGTTTTGCTTGGCCAACACGCAGGCAGCGTCCGCACGGTCGCCCTGCTGCTCAAGTTGTTTGCGCGCAACGGTCAGACCCTGCCAGTCGCTGACAAAGCGTTCGGAGCGCAACGCCGGATCGGTGCGCACGGCGGCTTCGTGCTGCATGGCGCGCATGACTTCCTGGCTACGCCCGCCAGCGGCCTCAGCAATCAGCTCAGGACGCCGCTCCAGCGCCTTGGCGAGATCGATTGCAGCATGAGGCCGGATTGCGTCGAGCGCCTTTCCTGCCTTCTCCAGTGCGTCCTTCTGGTGCGGGAGGACGGGCAAGCCCTGGGCCTGCATCGTGCCGATATCGCCCGCCGCGCGGGCATAGCGTTCGACCGCGCGGCGCTGGTCGTTCTGCGTGTTCGCCTGCGCAGGGATTGGCTCAAGCTGGCGGGCCTGTGGTCGGAAGTTTCCGAAGATCGACTTGGCGCGACTGGGCACCTGCCGAACCATCTCTATTATCCGTTCGCGGAAGCTGATGCCGCGCAGTTCGGCGAAGGCCTGCTCGGGCTTATAATCGCCCGCCATATCCTTTCCGCGTTCGCGGCTCAGGGTGCGAACTAGCTTGGACTGATCGGCAAAGTCATCGCGGCCATAGAGCAGGGCCAGCCCGTCGCGATGGCGCGACATGGCGACATAGGCGGAATGGCTATCCATGCCCGGCGTGGCCAGCACATGGGCGCGGTCCACCGTCATGCCCTGCGCCTTGTGGATCGTGGCGGCGTAGCCATGATCGATGTGGGCGTAGTCCTTTGTTTTAAAGACGACTTCGCGGCCATCATCCGTGCGCACCGCTATCCCTTGGGCGCTGGCCTGTTCGACCGTTCCCAGCGTGCCGTTCTTCACCCCAAGCCCGCGTTCGTTGCGCAGGAAGATGATGCGGTCGCCCGACGCAAACTGGCGCGCGCCGCGTGCCGACTTGATCGTGGCATCCGCACCCAGTGCGCCCGCCGCACGCATTTTCCCGCGCGCCATTTGGTTCAGTGCGCGGACCTCATCATTGGTGTGCGTGAGGATGATCCGGCTGTCTTCGGGGCCGCCCCGCCGCTCGCGATCCCAACGCTCGATCAGCTCTGTCCGCGCGGTTTCGCGCGTCTCGGCGGCATGGACCATGCCGCGTTCTTCGTAGGTCTGGATTGCTTCGCCGGTGCGGCCCGTGGCGAGGTGCCTGGTGGCATCCTGCTGCCATGCGGAAAGCTGGCGACGAACCTCGCTGATCTCGACGCCGCCGTGGCGTTCGTGGATGGCTCGAAATGCCGCGCCTGCTTCGATGGCCTGAAGTTGCTGCTGGTCACCGACCAGGACAATTTTCGCGCCTGTCCTAGCGGCATGGGTGAGCACGCGCTCCATCTGCCGCGTGCCGACCATGCCCGCTTCATCAATGACGAGCACGTCGCTCGAAGTGAGGTGTTCGCGTCCCTTGCCCCATTGATGCTCAAGGCTGGCGATGGTGCGCGATGCGATGCCGGAACCTTTCTCCAGACCCTCGGCGGCGATACCGGACAGGGCCGCGCCTCGCACATTGTAGCCAGCGCTTTCCCAAGCCTCTCGCGCCACGCCCAGCATCGCGCTTTTGCCGGTTCCGGCATAGCCAACGACCACGGCAAGGCCGCCCTTCTTGGTCACGTGTTCGAAAGCGGATTTTTGCTCGCCTGAGAGCACCAAGCCGCGCTTTGCTGCGCTGGCGAATGCAGCGTTTCGTTGGGTATCGCTGACGTTGTGTTTGGTTCGTGCGGCTATTGCGTCAGCAGCGCGATGCAGGCGTTGTTCGGTCTCGATCATTGCCCGTGATGTGAACCGGTCCTGCCCGCGCCCGTCTTTGCCTAGACCGATCAGGTCGGAGCAACTGCACACCGCATTGTAGGCCGCGTCAAACTGCTCCTTGCCGTCGCTGTGGCGGTGAACAAATGCGGCAAGATCGCGCCTGGTGAAGGTGGCTTGCTGGTGCGTGATCGCATCGAACGCAAGCGCGGGATTGGCGATGATGCGTTCGCCATTGCGCTGGGCGATGGCGCGGTGCTCGTCGATCCGTTCCGCTTCGAGTCCGCGTCCGCCAATGCGCGAGGCTGCGGGACCGATCTTGTCCTGCGGTTCAAGCGCGATGCCTTGCGCGTCCAGGCTGCGATGATCGATCCGCGCATCGATATCGCGTTCCGCCAGCGCGCGGTTCACATGGTTGGCCCAGCGCACGCGCCATTGCGCGATCAGCGTTGTCTTGTTCCAGTCGCGGACCTTTGCGCCAAAGCCGTCCTTGGTGACCTCCCGCATGGTGAGCATGACATGGGCGTGTGGCTTGGCCTTGCCGTCTTCGCCGATATCCCAATGGACATTGAGATCGGCGATCATGCCCTTCTCGACGAACTCGGCTTTCACGAACTCGCGCGCCAGCCTGATGTTGTCCCTCTTCGCCAGCTCGCGGGGCAGTGCGAACTCGACCTCGCGGGCGAGCTGGGCATCCTTGCGCTTCTCTCCGGCCTCGACCGCGTTCCAGAGCGTGGCCCGGTCGGCGAAGGCTTCAGGCGCAGCTTTGGGCAGCATCACTTTGGAATGAAGGACACCTGCCTTGTTCGTGAAGTCATGGGTTCTGTCGATGCGCTCATCGTGCAATCTCTCGCCCGCACGATAGGCTGCCGCCGCCACGGCACTGCGTCCGCTCGACCTTCCGATGACCTTTGCGCTGAAGTGAAAGATTGCCATGTCGGCAATCCAGTTACACTCCAAACGCCACGTCGGCACGACGTATAAGCGCGCCCTCTCATGATAAAATCCTGTTCGGGACTAGGCGGTATCACACTGTCCCGGCGACCTTACTGCATTGAGAAAGCTCACCGATTATCATGGACCCATCACATCAACGATGGAGACATCCCATGCGCAAACCCCGCGATTTTGATTCGGAACTGAAGGCCTTGGCCGACAAGGCAAAGCAGCTGAAGGAACGCCGCGTGCGCGATCTCGGCGCGCTGGTCCTGGCAACCGGAGCCGACGCGCTCGATGCTGAGACTCTTGCAGGCGCGCTGCTCGGTGCTGCCGCCAACACCGACAAGGCGACCGGGGAGGGCTGGCGCAAGCGCGGCGCAGCCTTCTTTCAGGACAAGTCGCGCGACACTGCGAACAGACCTCGCCAGCAGCCGGAAGGCACTCTGCCGACAGGCGGCGGCACGGCATAGGCTTGAGGCGGCAAAGGCAAGAACCGACATGCGCGAATGGCAGGTGAAACGACGCGAACGGACAAAACAACTGATCGAGCTGGGCGGCCTTGTTGCAAAGGCCGATCTGGTCGAACTAATCGACGATGACCGCGCTGCGCTTTACGGCGCCTTGCTCACCGTCGCGGCCAAGCTGCGCGGTCCGGATCGTGCGCAAGCGCTGGTGCTGTTCCGGCGCAAGGGCAAGCGCGCGTTTGAGGCGGAGCAGCAGGGCCGAGTTAGATGAGCGCCATGGTGAACTCTTATGGCTTTCCGTCTGCTGGCTCATGGCAGTTAAGCGCCCTCAATCCAATACCTAGCCATTCAAGATCTTAGTCCCTGATAGCGGACATTCTTTGAGGCCATTCCGGCCAAGGAGAAGGAATATGACTTACTCACAGTTTGATCCGGCGGCACAAGGCCGGGTGCCATGGAACTTTGGCGCAAAGATCGGACCCAAGCGTCCGTTCAATCAGAAGCAGATCTGGGCGATCCGATTCTTCCTCGATCGTGAGCAGCGCGTCAGGGATCGAGCGCTGTTTGATTTGGCGATCGATAGCAAGCTCCGAGGATGTGATCTCGTTGAGCTCAAGATCGGCGACTTGGTAAGCGGACCTGAGATCAGAACGCGTGCAACGATCACTCAGCGCAAGACGGGTAGACCAGTCCAGTTTGAGATAGCCAAGGACGCCAGAGAAAGCTTGTTCGCATGGCTCGAACTTCGAGGGGGCGATGTCGAAGAGTTTGTATTTCCCAGCCGGGTTGATCATTCACGTCATCTTAGCACACGCCAATACGCGAGGCTGGTCGATGAGTGGGTCGAAGCGATAGGGCTAAGACCCGAAGAATACGGAACGCACTCACTTCGCCGAACCGCAGCCTCAACCATTTACAAGGAGACTGGCAACATCCGAGCAATCCAGATCCTTCTTGGTCATTCAAAGATTGAAAACACCGTGCGATATCTCGGTGTCGACATAGAAGACGCGTTGACCTTGGCAGAGAAGACTGAAATCTGACTGGAGTTGGGCGCTGGCCCCAAGTGATCCAGCGTCCACTTCTGGAGGTGAAAGCGCATTGTCCGGTTTAGATGCCCAATCTTGGTTCAGACCAGTTCGCGCTCCCAAAATGAGCCCCTTCTCGCGCCCGCTTGTCGTGGATGGGCAAAACTCTGGCGGGGTCCGGCAAGAGCCCTAGGCAAATTGAGCCTAACTCAGTTGAATGACTGCTCTATTCAACACCCAATCACGCTTTCGGCCCCTCATCGATTTCTGTGCGATTGTTTCGCTCGGTTACCTGCTGAAGATTGTTCTCGACCAGTTCATCTGGCGTTACAGCGGACCGGTCTCGCTCGGGATTATGTTGTCAGTTATCCTCTTCTATCTGAGATCGATGGGAGAAAGCGGGCATGGATTGGCCTTGTCAAGATCAAGTCGAGAAGAGGCTTTGTCCTGCTGCCGTTCCAGACATTACTTGCGCTCTTTGCGATCCTGGCGACCGCCTCCGCTCTTAGCCTCGCTGGTGAAGCGCTTGGATTGGACTTCATGAAGCCCGACAATTCCAGAGCTCAAGATCGCTTTGGTGATGTTGCAGGCAATACGCGGCTCTACATTTTCTGGTTGGCGATAGTTTGGTTCGCCGGTCCCGCTGAAGAATTGTACTTTCGAGGTTTCATGATCGGGAAGCTGCGCGAGGCATTGGGTAACTCGACCTGGGCGAGCGCGCTCAGTGTGCTGATATCCGCCCTGATCTTCGGCCTTGGCCATGTCTACTATTTGGGGCTGCGCGGGCTCGTCACTACCGGCGGCATAGCGGTGACTCTGGGCGTTCTTTATATCCTGCATATGCGCAATATCTGGCCTCTCATGATTGCTCATGCAGCCGCCAACACTCTTACTTTCACGGTGGTCTACCTTCAGCTGCAAGCCTAACTTGCGGTCACTGGCGCAGTTGGTAAGTTGCCCCCAGAGCAGTGGGGCATGCAATGAGCGAGATCACATCTCTCTACGTTCACAAGGTTCTCTCCCATGTTGGTGGAGGCGTTGAGACACGAGACCTGCTGGAGAGCATGGGCGTCCCGACCGATGGAACAATAGACCCCAAGCTGATGGTTGCAGCCGATCAGTTCTATGATTTCTTTGCAACCTTGGCACAGCGCGATCCTGACGGAATTACATTGCCACTTCGCATCGGTGCCACGATGAAGAGTGATGAGTACGGTGCTTTTGGCCTTGCCTGGAAATCTGCACCGAACTTGCGCGGTTCGTTTGTGAGATCGGCGCGCTACGGCCACGTGCTCGGCAACGCAGAAACCTATAGCCTTGAACAAGGCAACGATGGCTGGTTCTTCAGCCTGGATAAGGCAGGCAATACTGGGCCAGGTATGCTTCTTTCAAACGAGGCCAGCATGTCCTCGGTAATGACCATATGCCAAGAAGTTGCTTCTCAGCCCTTTCAGCAGCTTGGTGTCTTCTTCAAGCATGGCGCGCGCGGTGACCCCGCCGTCTATGAGAAGCACTTTAACTGCCCAGTTCATTTTAACTCTGGACGCGACGCATTGCTTGTCAGCGATGAAAGCCTTGATGTGCCCAACAAGCTTGGTGATGAGACCATTGCTCAGTTCTTTGACCAACATCTCGAAGCAGAGCTTGCAAAGCATGCAGAGCCAGAAAGCCTTGATAAGCGAGTGCGCATGGTGGTCGCCAAAATGCTGAGCGAAGGTGTGCCAACCCTTTCAACCGTCGCAGGATCGCTTGGAATGAGCGCGCGGACCCTGCAACGAAGGCTCTCAGATCAAGAAAAGTCCTTTCAAGGCCTCGTGGATCAGGCGCGCAGGGAGCTCTCCCAACAACTGCTTCGTGAGACAAATTATAGCCTTGCAGAGATAGCCTTTCTCACCGGTTTTGCCGAACAAAGCGGCTTTACTCGAGCTTTCAAGCGTTGGGCGGGCGAAACGCCCCGCTCTTATCGTTTGGAGTCACAAACAGGCCGCTGACGCCATCTGCACAAATCTTGTCGTTGTCGGGCAAGAGACACTGAGGCCACTCACCTATCCCAAGCTTGTCTCCAACAAACAGGAACAAGCACATGGCTACTCAAACCGACAATGCACCGATCACCTTGGCAATCGGTGGAACCGGCAAGACCGGAAAGAGAGTTGCGGACCGCCTGATCAAAAAGGGGCACAAGGTTCGCATTGGCTCTCGCTCCTCCTTCCCGTCGTTCGACTGGGACAAAGAAGCAGGTTGGGATGCCGCGCTTGAGGGCGTCTCGAACATCTACATCACTTACTCCCCAGATCTGGCGATGCCAGGGGCGAAGGATGCGATCAGCGCTTTGGTCCAGCGCGCCAAGTTGAAAGGCGTCAAGCGCCTCGTTTTGTTGTCCGGTCGCGGCGAACAGGAAGCGCAGGACTGCGAACAGATTGTGGCGCGAAGCGGCCTCGAATGGACTGTTGTCCGCGCCAGCTGGTTCAGCCAGAATTTTTCTGAAGGTGCCTTTATTGACATGGTGCTTGGCGGAGCGATTACTCTTCCAGCAGGTGACACACCAGAACCGTTTGTCGATGTCGATGACATTGCCGATGTGGCCGTCGCTGCACTCAGCGAAGACGGGCACAATGGCGAGATTTACGAAGTCACAGGCCCAAGGCTGATTACCATGGCTGATATAGCAGCAGACCTCTCTGCTGCGACGGGGCGGGAAATTATCTTCGTCGATGTGCCGCATGACGCTTTCATCGAAGAGCTCACCAAATCTGGCGCCCCCGAAGATGTCATCTGGATGCTCGACTATCTGTTCTCGACGGTACTCGATGGTCGCAATGCGCACCTGACAGACGGGGTTGAGCGCGCGCTTGGCCGCTCACCCAAAGACTTTGCCGACTATGCGCACGAAGTTGCCGCAACCGGTGTGTGGGCAACAGCAGCCTGATCTGGCTGTTCGGAGGCAACCCGGTCGCACTGCCGGTCGAAACCTTCCGAAAAACCAATGAAAGGACACCCAAACCATGACCTATGACTGGCCCCTCTATTTTGCCCTCTTCCTTGCGCTTTGGAGCGCGATTGTCGGAGGCAATTTCTCGGCATTCTCGGAATTCATCATGTCGGCCCTCAAAAAGACTGAGCCAGCTGGCGGCATCGAGGCGATGCAGAATATCAATCGTGACGTGATCAAAACTCAGTTTGTCGCCGGCATCCTCTCGATCGCCACCTTCTCGGCCATCTTTGCGGTCTACAGTCTGTTTGTGTTCGAAGGTGCGGCGCTCGTGACGCTTATCCTGGCGTCCCTGGTTTTTCTGGCCAGCGTCTTTCTGGTGACGATGTTGGGCAATGTTCCGATGAACGACGCGCTTGCTCGCCTCGATCACGACAGTCTCGATGCCCGAATCTACTGGGAGAAGTACATCCGGACATGGACACTGCTCAATCATGCACGGTCCTTCGGCAGCATTCTGACCTCCGGGCTCTATATCATCGCTGCGATCACCCTGATCACCAGCAGCCAGGTTTGACGCCATCCAAGGCGCTGGAGGACATTATGCAGATCAAGCTCCCCCTTCTTGCCGCTGCCGCGGTTGTGGCATTGGCTTCTCCGCTCGCCGCACAAGACCCATTGGAAGCAGTCATCGACACCAGCGATGCAGACCGGTTTGCGGCCTTGTTTCTCGAGACTGAGGAGCAGCCCAGCCGAGAGCGGATCGAAGCCAATTACCTGTCTCAAGCAGGAGAGGGTCTTGCCCTCATGCAGACCACTCGCTTTGGAACAGCTGAGGCTCTCTCCGACGCTATCACAAGGTCTCCGGCCACTTATCGTGACGCCATTCAAAGGTGTCTGCCCATCGCGAAGAGTATGGAGCCTGACTTAAGGGCGACATATCTGGCACTATCGGGACTATTTCCCGATGAAACCTTGCCTCGTGTCGAGGTCGTCATCGGGGCTGGAACTTCTGCCGGAATCGCTTCGCCAAACGTTCAAGTGATCGGGCTTGAAACTTTGTGCGCTGCAAGCCCAACGGAGGCAGAGTTTAGAAGTGCCCTCAGATATTTCTTCGCGCATGAACCGGTTCATTCCCTCCAGCCGCCGTTAGACGAGACCACGTTGGGGAACGACCCTCTGCTTACTTTGGCTTTGCATGAAGGCGTTGCGGACATGATCGCGGCCTTGGTCTTGGGTCGCATTCCCGATGCCGAGCGTGATGCTTGGGCCATGACCCGTAGGGATGCACTGTTCCGGCAGTTTCATGCGGACCGGGAAATCATTCGTGCAAGCGTCGCACGCGGAGAGACATTAGCCACTTTCTCTCCCGAAGCGCGCTCAGCCCTTGGCCGCTGGTTCTTCAACCACAACCGGGTCGCAAAGGACTGGCGCAGCGATCTTGGATACTGGATCGGCCGCCAGATGGCCTTGGCATATGTCGATCACGCGCCGGACAAACGAAAGGCCATCGAGGAACTTGTCCAAGGAATTGATCCAATGACTGTTCTGCAAGCCTCCGGCCTATCGGACCCTAACGAATTTGGAGGGCAGTGAGATGCGGACCACTCTAATGCATATTGGTGCAGCCATTGGTTGTTGCACGTTGTGGGGCGCTGCCGTCTTCGCAGGCCTCGATCAAGGCTGGGGAGATTCTGCGCTCGCCGAAAGTGGAGATGCCATCGAATTTGCACGGGCCGCGCAATCCATCGCCGAGGACAAAAACATCGGCAATGTAAGCTTTGTCTTGATTGAGGGTGGCGAGACCGCCTCTGAATTTCACCTGTCCAACGGTGATGCGGTCGACGCTCAGTCAGTCTTCCAGGTAGCCTCGCTCGGCAAATGGCTGACGGCTTGGGGTGTCATGGCCCTGTTCGAAGAGGGACAGCTTGACCTCGATGCGCCGGTCTCGGACTATCTCTCGCGCTGGACACTCCCGGCTTCGGAATTTGATGCATCAGGCGTTACAGTGAGGCGTTTGCTGAGCCACACAGCCGGTCTTAGCGACGGTCTTGGTTATGACGGGTTCGATGCAGCGCAGGATCGCCAATCTCTAGAGGCTTCGCTGACTAAGGCTGTGGATGCATCTCCCGGCAATGATGGGAGAACTCTTCTGGGTAGCGAGCCTGGCTCAGGCTTCGCTTACTCGGGAGGCGGCTACACCTTGCTTCAACTCCTGATCGAAGAGGTCTCTGGTAAGTCGTTCGCTGAATACATGGATGACAAGGTCTTTGTCCCTCTGGGTATGGAGAGAACGACGTTTGATCATGCCAGAGCGCTGGAGCTTGGGCTGGCAGAGAATTTCAGACCCGACGGCACAGCGGAGCCATTCCGTTGGTATACAGCATTGGCCGCCACGTCCTTGTTCACCACATCTGAAGACCTCGGCAAGTTTCTGATGGCGCAGGCTTCGGACGGGGCGAACCCGGTTCTCTCATCCTCGACCATGAACCTCCTGAATCAGCCTCACGCCTCTGAAATGGGTGCAGAAATATGGGGACTTGGCACGATGCTCTACGCGTCCAACAATGCGGGTGGACATATCATTGGCCATGACGGCAGCAACGAACCTGCCATCAACACAGCCGCGCGGCTGGACCCGGCTAGGGGAGATGGAATTGTCGTTCTCTCGACCGGCAATCCGATGCTTGCGACCGAATTGGCTGGCGAATGGGTGTTCTGGAAAACCGGTAACGTAGATAGCCTGACATTCGCGTCGCGGCTGCCGACAGCGCTAGCGGCGTTTGCTGGTGGAGTGCTCATCATCCTGACTGGCGCGGGCTTGAGTCTGTGGCTTCGTAAACGCCGTGTCTCACCGCGCCAAAAGGAAGGGTAGCCCCCGTGTCACAGAGTCAAGAAGGTCCCGATGAACACGTGTATCGACGGCAGTCCAAAGAGCGACTCATCGCCTTTCGCGACTTGGCACTGGTCGTGGCGATGATGGTTGCCGTTAAGCAATCATTGCTTCCCATCACCCAACTCTACGCGGGGCCCGCGTCAACGCTCAGCGCTATGATTTTGGCTACCATACTCCTTCGGCGTCGGGGGCGTAGTTGGGGCGATCTTGGCTTTCGCTGGCCCGAAAGCTGGATCAGGACGCTTGGCCTAACCGTATTGACCATGGCCTTCTTTTTGGTCTGCACACAACTTATGGTCCTGTTGGCGGACCAGTTCTTTGAAGACATCGGAACAAGCGATCGCTTCTCTCACATCGAGGGCGATTTGGTCGCCTATGTTCTGATCATGCTTTTGGTGTGGACGCACGGATCGTTCTTCGAAGAGCTTTTGTTTCGGGCTTTTATCATAAGCAACGCAAGTGAAAGTCTGGGTGGCGGTCTGCGTGGGGATATTATCGCCCTGCTCATTTCGTCTGCCTTCTTCGGCTATCGGCACGCCTACTATCAAGGGTGGCATGGCGCACTTGTTACCGGTGCGGGAGGGTTTGCCTTTGGCGTGTTCTACCTGTGGTTTGGAAAGCGTAATATCATGCCGCTGATCTTGGCACATGGCACGTTCAATACCCTAGGCCAGACGTTCCGATATCTCGGCATAGAGGACTAAACGCTCAATTGGCGCGAGATGCCAAAAGTCTGGCGGGGTACGGCAAGCGCCCCGCTCTCGGTGAGCCTACTCGTAAGGGACTAAGTCGAACGGAGAATTGAAAATGCAGCGCCAAGCATCAACCTCGATTGAGCCAACTGTCGATCATAGCCAGCACGTGCCGGATTCCACTCTTGCCCCAATTGCAGGCAAGCCCCTTTCAATCCGGTCTGGCTTTGAAGCGCTCAGTTTCAAGCACGCCATGTTTGGAGGTCTGATGGACCCGCTGGTGATGGTCGATCACTACACCATGACCGAGCCAACATTCGGCGCGCATCCCCATGCTGGAATGTCAGCGGTCACCGTCCTGTTCGAGGACAGCAAAGGCGCCTTCAACAACCGGGATTCGCTTGGCAACGACATCGATCTGATGCCAGGCGATCTTTACTGGCTTAAGGCTGGCAGCGGAGCCGTCCATGACGAAAAGCCGGTTTCTGGTGCTACCGCTCACGGCCTGCAAATGTTTGTAAATTTGCCTGCTCGCATGAAGCGCGACGCACCGCATGCACTGCATGTCAAAGCTAGCGATATGCCAATGATCGAAAGCGAGGGGGCAAAGGTCCGTCTTGTCTTGGGCGAAAGTAACAATGTTCGTGGCGCCAGTTCCCCAGCATTGCCGATGACCATCCTCGATGTGAAGATCGATGCGGGCAGTCACATTGAGCACGATGTTGCCCACGGCCACTCGCAATGGATCTACACAGTCCGTGGACGCTGTGAGGCTGTTTTCGGGACTGATCGTGTCACGATCACTGAGGGACATGCGTTGGCGATCGCGGCGTCGCGAAAGGCCGAGAAACTGAATGTCCGAGCGAATGTGGATAGCCATGTGGTCATCGTGACGGGTGAGCCAATTGTGGAAAGCTTCTTCCAGCGCGGCCCATTCGTGATGAGCACTCAGGCCGAGATTGCAGAAGTCGAAGCGGCCTATCGTTCTGGGCGTTTGGGGCGACTTGATGACTAATCGATAGGTTGGCTTAGAGCTTTCGCTCGACCGACACGACGTTACGTCCGATAGTGGGTCGTTAGCGGAATGTCGGCTTTCCCGGTCATGGCATCCTGAAGCGGACTGACTGCTTACGGCCCAGTTTCAGTCGTTTCGGGCTGCCAGGTTCAGCAGCACATGGGTCTCTCGCCTGATGCAAATTCAAAATTGGGAAGGATAGCCATACCGGAGCATTCTGGATTCGATTCGCGCAAATTTCGGCAACGTTGGCGCGGAAATCCGTCGCTGTCGCTGCAGATTCGAGCGCGTCAGCCGCAAAATCGTGTCGAAAGAAGAAAATTCTCAGAACCAGGGGCCACGGAGCTGCTTGTCCGTTGAGGTCTCGGACCGTCCATAGACGGTTCAATTCGTGCAAATCATTGAAGATTTACCCGAAATCCAACTCGAACTGACCCTTGCGTTGCGCCAAAAAGTTCTCATTATGTTCCGTAGAGGGGCTGCCAATGTCAAAGTGAGAATGCCCTATGTCCAATACCGAACGCATCATTCGCTTGAAGACCGTGCTCGACCGCACCGGCCTTTCCCGCTCCACAATCTATCGCAAGATCGCTGAAGGCACTTTTCCGTCTCAGGTGAAGATAAGTGTGCATGGCGCGGGTTGGCATGAGTCAGCTATCAATCGCTGGATTGCCGATCCCGCTCACTATCGTGAAGAGGAACCGGCGGAATGAGCGGCCATCAACTTGTCGAGCCGATCTGTGTCAGGGTCAATGACGCTGCGCGCATGATCGGTGTCGGACGCACAAAGCTCTACGAGCTGATTTCCAGTGGCGAACTCGAAACGGTCAAGATCGGCAAGGCAACGCGAATTATGACAGCCAGTTTGCATAAGCTGGTTGAGCGGTGTCGGGCGTCGAATTGACCAGGCTGCTAACTCGCAATTGGACAGCGTCAGACCGTGCCATTATGTTGCGTACTGGCGCGCTACGAACCGCCCATTTATTCAGCTTTTCGGCCAAAACGCTGAACCGAACCACCGTTAAATGAACGAAAATGTGGGGGAGAGTGTGGGGGAAGGTCTGTCCTTGGTCCAAGAACAGGATTGATATCAAAGCGTTATTTTTCCGGTTCGAATCAAGCCCTGCCACCATTGCCCTTCGATACTTGCTCGAGGCGATCAATACCTTAGTTTTGTCGAGTGAACTTTCGGCAAACACTCTTGGCCCTGCGCAGTTTTGCCGCTGCGCGTTGGCGGGCACGAAGGTTTCGCACCAGGTCTGATATCGAGAGATATCAGGCGCAAAGGCTTGCACAGCTTCAGTTGCACCTCTCGGCGAACGTTCCATTTTATCAAGGCGGCCGGGTCTATCCATTCACCGATCTGCCAGTGATCGAGAAAGCCGACCTGCTCGAAAACTTCGCAGAGATGAACATCGCCGGCATTACGCTCGGCCAGGTCCGCTCGGCAATCGCGGAAGGCGAAGAACGCATTGGCGGACACATCGTGGGACAAAGCACGGGGACGAGCGGCAATCGAGGCTATTACCTTATCAGCGAGGACGAACGGTTTGTCTGGCTCGGCACTATTCTCGCTAAGACGCTACCCGATGCCCTGTGGCGGCGTCACCGTGTCGCCTTGGCTTTGCCTGGCCTTTCTTCACTATACCGGTCTGCGACCACTGGTAGCCGCATTGCGCTCGGCTTCTTCGATCTCGCCGAAGGAGTTGAAAGCTGGGTGGAAAGACTGGTGGAATTTCAGCCTGATACGATAGTCGCCCCGCCTAAGGTTCTTCGTTGGCTGGCGGAGAAGGGCAAGCTCAGCGCCGCCAACATCTTCAGCGGTGCCGAAGTGCTTGACCCACTTGATCGGAAAGTGATCCAAGATGCGACCGGTCGGACCGTGCGCCAGATATACATGGCGACCGAGGGACTTTTCGGCGTTTCTTGCCCCCACGGCACGCTCCACCTTGCAGAAGACGCGGTGCATTTCGAATGGGAGAAGGTATCGCCCGAAAGCCCGCTTCGTATCCCGATCGTCACCGATTTCACCCGTCGTGCACAGGCGCTTGTACGGTATCGAATGAACGACCTGCTCGAGCTGGATGAAGAGCCATGTACCTGTGGGTCGCCCCACCAGGCGGTGAAACGGATCGAAGGACGCTCCGACGACATTTTCGAGCTTCGGACGGGTAGGGGGACACGATTGGTAACGCCTGATGTAGTGCGGAATGCAATCGTCGATAGCGATTCCGCAATATCGGATTTCCGCGCTTATCAGACAGGGCCCAACGCGATTGAAGTCCGCCTTGAAGGGCAGCTTCCCGAGGCGTTGGACAAGGCCGTGCTAGGAAGTCTCGTGAATGCCCTTCAACGCCTCGGCGCGGCGCCTGACATCGCGATCGAGCGCGGCATTGAGCCCGTCTTCGACCGCAAGCTGCGCCGGGTCGAACGGCGCTGGAAGGGCGATTAGAGTTCCATCTCGATACGCTCGGTCCGATCCGGGCAATCCCTGCCATGGGCATGGGCCCAGATGGCCCGGGCAAGCACGTCGAGGGGACCAATTTCGTAGCCATCAGCCCCGCGATTTTCTTCCTGCAGGGCCAACATCCGGCGGTCTTGCTGAAGGATTGGCCAGTGAAAAGCCTTGAGCGCCGCGCGCTTGATGAAACCCGGGATGAACCCTTTCTTCGAAGCGAAATGCGCGAAGGGACGCGTCAGGCCCACATCAACCGGACTGAATGCCACGGCAATCGAGAGAAAATCGCCTTTCGTGTTCTCCAATCGCACTTCGCCAATGGTCGGGGGCCATAGGCGGCCGATACTTCGCGCTCGTCGACCTTCGAGCAGCGCGGGTAGAAGCGCGGTGTTGCGGCGTTCTTCGGTGTAGAGCGCCTCACCGCCCCAGGGTCCTGAGCGAATCTCGACGTCGACCCTGCGGCGTTTTCCCGGCGAGCGGACCAGCCATGGGTGAAGATAATGAGGGTGAGCGGGATCGAGATGGTTTTCGAGCGCATCGAGCACCCCTGCCTTGGAAGGCTCAAGAACCCACCAGAACGGGTCGAGCGAGGTGTCATGCATTTCCGGTGGCAATTGCGGGAAGGGGGGAGGGGCGTGTGCAAGGCTCGTCCAAACCAGTCCGGCCTCCACTTTCACGGGAAGGGATGATGCGGACACGTTGGGGCAAGTCTTTGCGCCCGGTACCTCGATGCAGCGTCCTTCTGAATTGAAGCGCCATCCGTGATAGGGGCATGCGATCGCGCCATTCTCGATCCGGCCTTCAGACAAAGGCGCACCCCGGTGCGGGCAGCGATCGCGGAAGACTGCAACTGCGTCGTCCGAGCGGAACAATGCGAGTCTTTGCCCCATGATGGTCGCCGCGAGCGGTCGCTTGTCACCCAGCTCGTCGAGCGTGGCAACGGGATGCCAGCCCTCGGCAATCGCCTTCGGCCATTCCGCTACCATCCCTGCTTCCTCATCATCGGCACCATGATCGTATCGAGCAGTCGCGCAAGGATCTGCAACCCCGTTCGCCTTCCAAGTGACAAGTGACCAGCGTGGACCGCCATGTATTCGATGACCGGACGCGCGCCGCGATTGCGCTTGAACTCGCCTGCCCCGGAAGAACTGTGGAGGCGCAAACCTCGTTCCATCGCGTAGTCGGAGAACATGAATGTTGCGATCCTGTAGAGCGCATCCTTTTTCGGGCGCGACAGGTCGTATCCAAGCACCGGCACCGTCAGATATTGCCCTCGCACAAGCATTCCCGCGACCGCCATGATTGTGCCGTTTTCGTCGCGTGCGAGACGATAGCGCAGCAAGCCCGATCGCGCCGTTTCGGCCATGAACTGCGCGGTGAAAATCGGATTGAGCGGCGAATAGCGGCCTACATAGAGCTGGTGATAGAGGTCCGCGATCCGCGCCGCATCGGCGGGACCAAGGGTTTCCAGATCTTCAACTGTCAGACCCGATTTGGCGAGCGCCCGGCGATCGTTTCCATAGTCGTTACGCGGACGCCAATCGCGTTCGAGATTTTCCGTGACCCATATTTGGCGCGAGGGCAGCAGCGTCCATCCGTCGGCCTTCGCGGCGTCGAGCAGCTGCGGGCACGACCACGGATCGAGCGAGCGCAAGATCAAAAAGTGCTCCGGGAAACGCCTAGTGAGAACTTCGCGAATCTGCGGCAGACCCTTCCCGTCCCAAGTTCCGTGCAGGTTCGTGGAAAGCAGCCAGTTATCGAGATGGACCGCCTGGTTGATCCGGATCGCGCGCAGCATCCGGTCGAGCAGGTCGAGGGCGCCATGCGCCGCCCGGCGCAATCTCCTGATCCCGACAATGTCGATCTCGTCGCGGGCATAGAGCACGTAGGCGCTGTGAGGACTTGCGACGTAGGTGCGGCCATAACCGCCATCATCGATAGTCACGGGAAGCTCGCGTTCCTTGTTGCGTATGAGAGCCACCCGCGAGGTTGCGTTGCTTACGAATGCCGCTGTGCCCGATGCGCCAAGCGCTGAAGCAAACCGGGCAGCTTTCGTTTGGCTCGCGGCGATCGCGGCCAAATCTTCGATCAGAGCGGGTTCTGTCCCGTTCACGCCGGGATCTCGCCGTCCCACTCGATGTCGGCCGTTGTTGCCGATGCCGGTGAGCGCCGCGCCTTCATTGCCTGCATGGCGAACCCGGCCGCATCGCGCACGCAACCGAGCGTGACGCGCATTCCTTCCCCTCGCGCGATGACATCGCTCGACCGTCGCCAGTCTTCGCGCAATTCACTGAAGCGCCCTGAGGCGACGGCGGTTGGCAAGCCGATGAGCGCCATTGCCGGGGCCATGTGACGCAGGACCCCCGCTTCGGGCGAGGGACAGCTCTCGCCCTCGACGATCGCGCCACCGAGCGCGGCGCTTGCATCAAAAAGGTGAATCCCGCTGACGCTTCGCGGGTTGCATTCGATGGGATGGGCGACCCCATCGGCATCGACAATCAGGTCGAACGAGAGCTGACCTGTGATCCCGGTCGCCGCTCCCACCTTCTCGGTTACTCGGCGGATAGCAGGCACATCGACCGCTTCGATCAGAAAGGCGGCGGCATGGCCCTTGCGCCAGCGGGGTCTGTAGGCGGCAAAGGCCGTTATCCTGCCGTCATGTAACGCGGCCCAGCTACAATACTCTTCGCCGATCATACGCTTCTGCGCCACCCAGCGCCGCTCCTGCGAAGGGCAAATCCGGGCAATTTGGCGATCTGATGGGGCAATAACGGTGTGGGATGCAAATCGGGAATATTCCGGCTTGAGCACGAGCTCGTCGCGCGCAAGAGGCAGATCCCTGACCGTTATGGGTCGATCGACAGTGATTGTAGACGGAATAGAGAGACCGATTTCAGCGGCAAGATCGGCGAAACGTGCCTTTGAATGCAGCGTCCGGAGGAGATCGATGTCGGGAGCATAGAGACTCTCGGAAAAGCCCTCACGCTGTGCTGCGATAGCCAGCCAGAAAACCTCTTCGCAGGTCGGGATGACCTTTCGCGCACCTGTCCGCTCAATCAGCATTGCCATCGTGCTTGCGAAAGCGTTGAATTCATGTCGCGGGGGCGGGAGACGGTGAAACGGGAACCTCGGTCTCATCGCGCGAGCCGCGTGACTTCGTGCGCTATCGGCGAAATGGACCTCGAACCCCGCCGCCCGGCATGCCCGTCCCAGGTCCTGTGCGACCGGTGCCCTTGCACCGGTGATGATGACCGTATCGCTCACTCGCCTTTGCGCGCCTCTGCGGCTCGTTCGGGACAGTGGCAGGGTGTCAGCCGAATGTCGCTGTTGCGTTTCCACAGGTGATGGAGGCTGCCGAGCGTCGTGCGGACGCGCGCAGTTTGACCGAGAAAGCCTGAAGTTATTGCAGGCGGCGGGACGTCGCGCCGGATCGCATCGAGCGACCACGCCGCATCGGCAACGAGGAAATGCAGCCCGTGGCGCGCATCGTTGAGGACGAGTCCCCAATGTCCGGGGCAGTGCCCGGGTAGTTCGACTGCGATTAGCGAGCCGTCTCCCAAAAGGTCGGCACCCCGCTCGAACGGGTGGAGATCGGGCGAGAGGGGTACCGAGGCTGCTTCCTCGAAAAATCGTGCCCGCTCGCCCATGTCACCCGGAATGAGAGAGCGAAGTATTCCCCGTCTCGTGCTCATCAGGCGATTGCCTTTGTGCGCATCCTCCAGTCCGGCGCGCGCGCAATGGATCGCAGCATTCGAGAAACGATGAAGTCCCGCGATGTGATCGCCATGAAAATGCGAGAGGATCACGTGATGAAACTCGGATGGAGCATATCCTAGCTGCTCGCACTGGCTTGCAGCATCACGGCCGGGCTTCAGGTCGACAGGTGTTGCCCAGCGGTAGAAACGTTCGGGGAAGGGCTCGGTCGCGGCGAGGAAAGCTGGATCATATCCGGTGTCGAACAGGATCGGTCCTTCCTCGGGATGGACAATCAGCATTGCGAGCGCCGGGTAGTCGATTGCGCGCAAGCTGCCGTCTCTGATCGTCATTCGCTGCGGATGGCTGCACGAACCCGTGTCGAGCGCAATTGTGGTGACTTCACGCATGACGCATGTTTTCCAGCGCCCACTCGATTGACGTGAGAGGCTCGTGCCGGGGCGTCCAGCCTAGTGATCGCTTGGCCGCGGAGAGGTCGAATGTCTGTGACCAACCAAGCACAGTTGCACTGTAAGCAGTGAGGGGTGGCTCGGGGTATCCCGGCAGAAGTTTTGCGGCACTTTCGATTGCACGTCCAGCAAACCGGGCGACCCGGCGCGGGACGGCAACTATGCGCACGTCCCTGCCGAGCAACTCGAATACCTTTTCGGTGAGACTACGCACCGGCAGGCCGACGCCGCCCGAAATGTTGAATGCCAGACCCGAATTGCTCCCGGCAGTGCGCGCGGCGGCGATGAAAGCGTCTGCTGTATCGCGCGCATCGGTAGGCTCGATCAGCGCGCTTCCACCAGCGGGCAGCGGCAATACCCCCTTGTCAGCGGAACGAAGCAGCCTGGGAAGCAGCGCCGTATCGTAAGGCCCGAGAATTGCACGAGGCCGCAAGGCCACGGCGCTGAAATCGTCCGATGCGGCTGCTAGAACCCCCCGTTCTGCCGCGAACTTGGTGCGCGCATAGTGATTTGCGAACCTGCTCGGCAGCGGTGTCGCTTCGGTAAGTGCCATTTGGTCCGACGGGTGGGTGTAAATCGAAGGGGTTGAAGCAAAGACAAAGGTGCTGCATCCACTCGATCTCGCGGCAACCAGCAATCGCTGAGTGGCAGTTACATTCGCCCGTTCGAACGCTTCTCGCCGCCCCCAAGGCGAAGAAAGTGCCGCCAGGTGAAAGATTGTCGCTACGCCAGCGGTGATTGGCTCGAGGGACTCCGTGGCGAGGTCGCATCCAATGAACTGCGCGCCGGTTTCCGCAAGTTCAGCCCCGATATCCACCCTTCGCCCGGTCGCACGGACCTCATATCCGAGATCGATCAGGCGCTCGACCAACACTCTGCCGAGTCCCCCGGTCGCGCCGGTTACAAGGATCGGTCCGCTCACCATTCGATTATGGCTCCCCCCAGAGAAATGCCTGCTCCGCTACCGATCAGCAGACCGCGATCACCGGAAGAAAACAAATTGCGTTTGCGTGCGACGTGAAGCGCATAGGGGAGGCTCGCCGCGATCATATTTCCGCAATCGGCATAAACGTCGATCGTCTTCGCCGCACCGTCAGGAATGGCACGCTTGAGGTGTTCGAGCGCCGATGCGCTCGCCTGGTGCGGTATAACCTGTGCTATCTCTTCTGGAGAGGTTTCAGCATCGGCCAGAAGGTCCGCAAGGAAACCCGGAAAACGGCGGCTCGTGGCGCGGAATACCGCATGCCCGTCCATCGCGAACTTTGATCCAGCGAGAAATGCCTCGGGATCTTCGTCGAGCCGCAACCGCGTGCCACCGGCCTCCAACCGGCAAGCCCGTTCCGCCTCACCAAAGGTGGCAAAGCGGTGGGCAAGGCGAGTATGAGGCCCGCTGGCATCGAGCGCGAATGCGGCTGCACCGTCACTGAACAGCACAGACGCCTCGGGATCGGAATAGTCGAGTGCCGCAGTGGCGATGTCTGACGAAACGATGAGCGCTCTTTCCCACTCGCCAAGAGCGAAACCGGCAAGCGCGCGATCCAGCGCGATAAGAAATGACAGGCAGGTCGCGTTCATGTCGAAAGCGGGAATGCCGCTCTCGCCCAGACCGAGCCTGTTCTGGATCAGTACGGCAGTGCTCGGGATGGGCTGTTCCATGACGCCGCAAGCGCCAATGATCACGTCGATGTCGTCCGGCTGCCACCCAGCTTCGGCAAGCGCATTTTCCGCCGCCCTTGCGCCCATGAACGAACTTGTCTCATGCTGCGCTGCGTAGCGCCGTTGCGTGATAGCGAACTTTCCTGAGACTGTTCCGGGGTCAAGCCCCGCAAGGCGATCGAGTTCTGATGCTGGAACCACGCGTTCCGGCAGATATGCGCCGCTCCCTGCTATCGCGAAGTGTATAGCCCCTGTTCGATCCCGTCCCACGCCTTCAATGTAAGTCGCTGTTGTGACGGATCAATATTTCATGGCTTAAACACAGGGAGTTCTCCAGAGCCACGCGTGCTCTTGCGAGGGCGACGGGAGGACAGTATTGCCCGCAGCCCCAATCAGAGAGAGCCTTGCGCATCATGCAACTTACCCATCGTCCCGTCATCTCCTCCACCGGCCTGTTCACGCCAGAACAGTCGATCACCAATGAAGAGTTGGTGGCGAGCTTCAATGAGTTCGTCGATCGCCATAACGAGAGGAATGCCGAGGCGATCGAAGCGGGAGAGATGGAACCGCTGCAACATTCCTCGGTCGAATTCATCGAGAAAGCGAGCGGGATCAAGGCGCGTCACGTGATGGCGAAAGAGCCGATTCTCGATCCGGACATTATGGCCCCGCGCTGGGAAGAGCGTTCGAATGAAGAACTGTCCATTATGGCCGAAATAGGGGTGAAGGCGGCCACGCAGGCGCTCGAACGGGCGGGGCGGGAGGCCGAGGATGTCGACGCAGTGCTATGCGCCGCATCGAACATGCAGCGTGCCTATCCCGCCATGGCTATCGAGATCCAGCAGGCTCTCGGCATAGACGGCTTCGGCTTCGATATGAACGTCGCGTGCTCTTCGGCCACATTCGGTATCCAGACTGCAGCGGACTATGTGCGCGCCGGCAATGCAAAAAGCGTCCTGGTTGTGAGCCCCGAGATCACTTCGGGCCATCTCAACTGGCGCGACCGTGACAGCCACTTCATCTTTGGCGATGTTGCGACTGCGGTGCTGGTCGAGGATGCGGCAATCGCACCGGAGGAGCACTGGGACATCCTCAGCACCAAGCTCAAGACCGTGTTTTCGAACAACATCCGAAACAATTTCGGCTTCCTCAACCGCGCACATCCGGAAACCGCCGACAATCCAGACAAACTCTTCGTCCAGGAAGGACGAAAGGTGTTCAAGGAAGTCGTGCCGATGGTCGCACAGATGATCGTCGACGAAGCGGAAAAACTCCAGATGGATCCTGCCACGCTCCGCCGCCTGTGGCTGCACCAGGCAAATGCCGGGATGAACCGGCTCATCGCGCAGCGTGTTCTCGGCCATGAGGCGAATGACGACGAAAGCCCCACGGTGCTCGACACCTACGGCAATACATCGAGTGCGGGCTCGATCATCGCCTTTCACAAGCACAGCGAAGATCTTGCTGCTGGCGATACGGGTCTGATTTGCAGCTTCGGTGCGGGCTATTCGGCGGGGACGGTATTCGTGCGCAAAGTGGCCTGACGTGCGAGAAACGCGTCCCACGCTGCGATGAGCCGCTTCGAAGCCCACCAGATTGCCGCCACCGCTAACAGCGACACCAGCCCATCTACCGCATAGTGGTAGGCGAGGTGGACGCTGCTGATCCACGTTACGAAAAAGAACACGCCGAAGAATACGCCCCATCCGGTATGGATGCGGCGCACCGCGATCCAATAGAGGAACGCGATCGCGCAGTGCATGCTCGGCATCGCGGTGATCCCGCTGCCCAGGCCATTATCCGCGTTGGCGTAGCGCTCGAGCAGCATCTCCTGCACCGGCAGTACCATGATCGGCACCTGCTCGTTCGCAGCGTATAGGTAGGCCATTTGCGCATCGAACGCCGGATTGCCGAGCATCGGGCCGACAAAGCACGGTCCGACCGAAGCGAGCCACGTTGCCATCGCTCCTCCAATGAGGGCCCAACTCAGCATGTAGGTCATAAAGAACTGCCGCCGAAGCTGGCTGTCGATGCGGCCATACACGAAAAACATCACCCCGGGATAAAGCAGCAGAAACCAGAGGTGATACAGCAGGGCGAGAAGAGCCGTGACGACCGGGTAGCCAAGGACTGGCTGAAGCACCTGCCATGCGTCGTAGCCGAAAAAAATCGCCCGATCCCACTCGATGAAAGTCTGGTCCCAGGTGTAATCGTTGAAGAGCGGAATTGCGGCCTTCATCTTCGAGAAAAACGGCAATACGACGATCGCGATCGCCAGCAAGGGAAGCCCCGCCGCGATCTTTTGCCACAACAGGCGGTCTGAATAGCGCTTTTTGAGAAAGTCGACCGGACTTTTGGGGCGTTCACGGCCGAGCTGCCAGGCTGCATCGACGATAAGAAGGACCATTGCGAACAGCGCGAAGAGACGAGCATTCGCAATGATCCCCGATACGCTTGGGTTGATGCCGCGGACCATGAGCAGGCTGATGCAAAGCGTCATCAGCAGCAGGCCAACAACGTAGATCGGCGCTTCACCCAGCCACCTGCGAATTGAGCCCGTCGACGTACCGGCGTCGATTTCGCTGATTGTCGCGGTTTTCGTCATAGGGCCGCGAATTATGGTAAATAGATTACTAGACGGTGAAGACCGGATGCTTCGCAATAGCGACTGCGGCAGGCATTACCCTCGATCGGTGGCTTGCTAGCGCGCGAGGTGCTGCCTACATGCGGGCACATGGCTGGAGAAATTCTAGATAACAAAGGTCGCGGCGAAGCTGGCTGGAGCTGGCCGCCGATTCATCCTGAGGGTCGCAAATACGGTGTGATCGCGGTTGCGATCAGCCTTGTACCGCTGCTCATTTTCGATTGGGAGATCATCGGATGGCCGCTTTTGCTGCTATCGATTGGCGTCTTCGCGTTCTTTCGCGATCCCGAAAGAGTGGTGCCTCAGGCTGAAAACAGCATCGTTGCGCCGGCCGACGGCGTCGTTTCGCTCATCACCACCGTGGAGCCGCCGACGGAGCTGCAGGTCGATGATGGCTCGGGCTTTGCAGGCCTGCCGCCCGGGCCGGTCACCCGCATTTCGATTTTCATGAGCGTGTTCGATGTCCATATCAATCGGGCTCCGATCGCAGGGACAGTACGCCGGCTGGTCTATATCCCGGGCAAGTTCGTGAATGCGGATCTCGACAAGGCGAGCGAAGAAAACGAGCGCCAGCATCTGCTGATCGAACGCGCCGATGGGGTCGCAATCGGTTTCACTCAGATTGCAGGGCTCATCGCGCGCCGGATCGTACCGTTTGTCAAACCGGGAGACACCGTTGCCAAGGGTCAGCGCGTTGGCCTGATCCGCTTCGGTAGCCGGGTCGATGTCTACCTGCCCGCCGGCACAGATCCCAAGGTCCTGATGGGGCAGCGCTGCATTGCCGGTGAGACCGTGCTAGCCGAATTAGGCGCGCAGGGCCTTCTCGAAGGTGTGTCGCAATGATTGCCGGGCGCGCACTTTGAAAAGGCCAACCTTTCGCAAGCCGCAAGGTCTGACCGGTGCACGCATCGGGCCCAAGGCCTCGGAGGGCGATGAGGCGGAAGCCACGGGAACGCCGCGCGCGCTCACGCTTCGTGCGATGTTGCCCAATGCCATCACAGCCGCTGCACTTTGCTCTGGATTGACCGGCATTCGCTTTGCAGTCGAGGAGCAATGGTCGTACGCGATCCTTGCCGTGATCCTCGCCGGCGTACTCGATGGAATAGATGGACGCATAGCGCGCTTGTTGAACGCGCAATCGCGTTTCGGGGCGGAACTGGACAGTCTCGCCGATTCACTCTCTTTCGGGATGGCCCCGGCGCTCATCCTCTACATGTGGTCGCTCAACGAATTCGAGCGGTTCGGCTGGTTCGCCGCGCTCGCCTTTGCCATCTGTTGCGCGCTGCGGCTGGCTCGGTTCAACGCCCAGATCGATGTCGATGACCAGCCGCACAAATCTGCAGGGTTCTTGACGGGTGTGCCCGCGCCCGTTGGAGCGGGGTTGGCGTTCACACCTTTCTATCTCTGGAACGAGACCGGTATCGAAGCTTTTCGCGACCCGATCGCGCTGACGATCTGGGTGAGCGCGATCGCCGTTCTGTTGATCTCGAACATGGCGACACTTAGCTGGACTGCGATGCGTCCGCGTCGTGGGATTCGTCTTTGGGTGATCGCATTCGTTGCGCTCTTGTTCGCCGCGCTACTGTTGGAGCCATGGTGGACCCTCACCGCAATCAGCGTGGGCTACCTGCTGCTGATGCCTTACGCGCTGATGAGATATGGCAAGATCAAGCGGCGCCGAGCGCGTGAGCGGACGAGCCCATCCGGCGGGGCAGACGCGTAGCATACGGGCGCGCGGCTGACGGCTGGCGCCGCTCCGCAGAGGGACGCAGCCGCACGAATTCAGCATCTACCTGAGGGACAAAGCCTGCTGCAGCGAGAGCAGCCTGACGCTTCAGCGATGCGTGCGCGCTGCGGGCACGGAGCCAGAAATCTGCAAGGGCAAGAGCGGTCGCGATGGTGACGACCGCGAAAAGCGTCGTGAGAGTGAATGCGATCATTGTCATGTTCCTTCTCATCCCCCCGCGGCCACAAAATGCTGGACCGCCTAAGTAAGTTCCCGTACCACGTTTGTTCTATATCTTATGTTCTGTATTTGTTCTCTTGCGTCAAGCGGTAATTTCAGCGGCGCGGCGATTTTCTCGAAAAAGACTGGATTTCTGCGGGCAGCATCGCTAAGTGCGCGGCCTCGCTGGAGACAGGTGTGCATTCCGCGCGCTTCGAATCGGCGAAATTCACATGGAAGGCGCTTCATACCGGTGCCGCACGCGGGATCTCCGCCAGCGGTTCCATGCTTTCCAGAGGAACAACCGGAAAGGAATTACCTATGGCGGCCACTACCGTCACCATGCAGCAATTGATCGAGGCCGGCGCTCACTTCGGCCACCAGACCCACCGCTGGAACCCGCGGATGAAGCCGTATATCTTCGGTGCCCGCAACGGTGTTCACATCATCGACCTGTCGCAGACCGTGCCGCTCTTCGCGCGCGCTCTCGATTTCGTCGAGCAGACTGTCCGCGCAGGCGGCAAGGTCCTGTTCGTCGGCACCAAGCGTCAGGCGCAGGAGCCGATTGCCGAAGCAGCCCGCGCCAGCGGCCAGCACTTCGTCAACCATCGCTGGCTGGGCGGCATGCTCACCAACTGGAAAACGATCTCGCAGTCGATCAAGCGTCTCAAGACCCTGGAAGAGCAGCTTTCGGGCGACACCAGCGGCTTCACCAAGAAAGAAGTCCTCCAGCTCACCCGTGAGCGTGACAAGCTCGAACTCTCGCTCGGCGGTATCCGCGACATGGGTGGTATTCCGGACGTCATGTTCGTGATCGACGCCAACAAGGAAGACCTCGCGATCAAGGAAGCGGCTGTGCTCGGCATTCCTGTGATTGCGATCCTCGACACCAATGTCGATCCGACCGGCATCGCTTTCCCGGTTCCGGGCAACGACGATGCGAGCCGTGCGGTTCGCCTCTACTGCCAGGCTATCGGCGACGCGGCGAGCGCAGGTCGCGGCGGCGCGGTTGCGGATTCGGGCGAAGACGTTGGCGCAATGGCGGAACCTCCCGCCGAAGCAGCTGACGCCTGAGTCGGCCACACCGTTTCGTAGCGAGCGTCAATCGCTCGTCACAATCCCAGATTAGAGCGCCGGGCAACCCCAAAGAGGGCCCGGCGCCAACATTCATTCAAAGGAATTGAACATGGCCAATTTCTCCGCTGCTGATGTGAAGAAACTGCGCGAGATGACCGGCGCCGGCATGATGGACGCCAAAAAAGCTCTCGAAGAGTCCAACGGCGATATCGAAGCAGCGCAGGACGCGCTGCGCGCCAAGGGACTTGCTGCCGTCCAGAAGAAGTCGAGCCGTACTGCGGCCGAGGGCCTCGTCGGCGTCGCCGTCGAGGGTAGCAAGGGCGTGGCTGTCGAGGTCAACTCGGAAACCGACTTCGTGGCAAAGAACGACCAGTTCCAGGACTTCGTTCGGAAGACCACGCAGGTCGCTCTCACTCTCGACAGCGACGATGTCGAAGCTCTGAAGGCTGCCGACTATCCCGACGGCGGCACCGTTTCGGAAAAGCTGACCAGCAATGTCGCGACTATCGGTGAGAACCAGCAGGTTCGCCGCATGCAGACCGTTTCCGTCTCGCAGGGTGCGGTCGTTTCCTACGTCCACAACGCGGCTGCCGAAGGCCTCGGCAAGATCGGCGTTCTCGTTGCTCTCGAAAGCGACCTTGGCGCAGACGTGCTCGAGCCGTTTGGCAAGCAGCTTGCCATGCACATTGCCTCGATGTTCCCGCAGGCTCTGAACGCCGAAGGTCTCGATCCCGAAGTGATCGAGCGCGAGCGCAAGATTGCACAGGAAAAGGCTGCCGAAAGCGGCAAGCCCGAGCAGGTGCAGGAAAAGATGGTCGAAGGCGCGATCAAGAAGTACGCGAAGGAAAACGCGCTGCTCAGCCAGATGTTCGTGATGGACAACAAGACGAGCGTTGAAGACACTGTCGCCAAGTTCGGCAAGGACAATGGCGGATCGGTGGTGCTGAAGGACTATGTCCGCTTCCAGCTCGGCGAAGGCATCGAGAAGGAAGAAAGCGACTTCGCAGCGGAGGTTGCCGCTGCTGTTGGTGGCTAAAGCCTTGCAGCCTCGAATTCACGAAAGGCCGCCGGGCGAAACCTCGGCGGCCTTTTGCATTGGCATGACTCTAAAGCTCCGTCTTGGTCTCGATAGCTTCGCTGTCGGGTGGGAACGAGAAGACCATCCCATCTTCTCCGACCACGATTTCACCATCAAACCTTTCTTCGGCGTCGCCAAGAAACGCCGGATAGAAAAACGCGCTGGGGATCGGCGGAACTAGGTGAGAAAGGACCAGTGTCTTCACCCCTGCAATCTGGGCGCTTGCGGCCGCTTCTTCAGGCGAGGCATGGTAGTCGAGGATGTCGCGCGTGATGGTCGCGACATTGTCATTGCCCGCCTGTTCGAGCGCCGTGGTGAGGGTGTCCACCAGCTTTGGCTGAAGAGCATCGTGGACCAGCAGGTCTGCACCCCGCGCGACATTCTCGAGCTTGGGCGAACGTGCAGCATCGCCGCTGATGACGAGGGAGCGACCGCGATAGTCGAAGCGATATCCGACCGCGGGTCGAACTGGATCGTGGTCGACGCGGAAAGCGGTAATTGCGAGGCCGTCACGTTCGAGCACCACGACTGGCTCCTCGCCGATCTCGAAGGGGCGGGCGATCAGACCTCCGCCAGTTTCCGGCACGATGTTGGCGCCGTGATGCGCCACGCGGTAATCGTGATCGAGAGCATAGGCCTGGTTGAAGCCCTCGACCAGTGTCTCCAGCCCTTGGGGACCGACGACTGGCAAAGGCGCGGTCTTCGTCCCTTGGGTCCAATAAAGCAGCGCCAGCGGTCCGATTCCGTCGACATGGTCCGAATGGTAATGGGTCAGCAGCAGCGCATCCACCGAGGGGATCGAAAAGCCCATAAGGTTGAGGTTGCGCGCGCCGCCTTCGCCGATATCGACCACGAATGCCTGATCGCCGGCGACGACGAGATTACACGGTCCGGCACGATCGGGGTTGGGGAGGGGCGAGCCGGTCCCGCAGAGGAGGAGGTGCAGCCCTTCTCCGAATGCGAGATCGTTCTGGACGATACGTTGGGCCGCGACGCTTTCGAACAAACGCTGGCCGATCGAGCGCTGGAAAACCAGGACTAGCAACCCGCCTAATACCACAAAGCTCAGCAGGCCCAACGCAATCCATTTCCTCATACTGGCATTCCCCCTCGTCTTTCCCTTTGCGCCCGTGCGGGAGCATGTCTAAGGGAAGCCGCAGTTTCAACTCCAGCGGGAGCTTCGACACTCATGGCCCTACCCGAAATCAAGCGCGTCCTCCTCAAGCTTTCGGGCGAGGTTCTTATGGGCGAGCAGGAATACGGGATCGATCCGGCCTACGTCGCGCGTCTCGCCGAAGAGGTGAAAGCCGCCAAGGAGACCGGCCTCGAGGTCTGCCTCGTCATTGGCGGAGGCAACATTTTCCGCGGAGTGGCAGGTGCGGCGCGCGGGCTCGACCGGACCACCGGCGACTACATGGGCATGCTCGCGACTGTGATGAACGCTCTCGCTATGCAAAACGCATTGGAGCAGCTCGGTGTGCAGACCCGCGTGCAGTCGGCCATCCCGATGTCCAGCGTGTGCGAGCCCTATATCCGACGCCGGGCGGAACGGCACCTCGAGAAGGGGCGGATCGTGATCTTTGCGGCAGGCACCGGCAACCCGTTCTTCACTACCGATACCGGCGCCGCGCTTCGGGCTGCCGAGATGAATTGCGATGCGTTGCTGAAGGGCACAAGCGTAGATGGGGTTTACGATAGCGATCCCAAGAAAAACCCCGATGCAAAGCGTTTCGACACAATCACCTACGATAAAGTCCTGTCCGACAACCTTAAGGTTATGGATGCAACCGCAGTTGCGCTTTGCCGCGAGAACGACATTCCGATAGTGGTGTTCTCGATCCGCGAACGAGGAAACGTCGCCACCGTCCTTTCGGGCGAAGGCACGCAGACGATTGTACAGAAGGAAGCGTAAGCCATGCCGCAATACGACAAGGCAGATATCGAGCGCCGGATGAACGGTGCCGTCGAGTCGCTGAAGAGTGATCTTTCCGGTCTTCGCACCGGCCGCGCAAACACCAGCCTGCTCGATCCGGTGCAGGTCGAGGTCTACGGCGCGATGATGCCGCTTAACCAGGTGGCGACAGTCAACGCGCCCGAGCCAAGGATGCTTGCGGTGCAGGTCTGGGACAAGTCCAACGTCACAGCCGTCGAAAAAGGCATCGCGCACGCCAATCTCGGCCTCAACCCGATGACCGACGGGCAGACGATCCGACTTCCGATGCCCGACCTTACCGAAGAGCGTCGCAAGGAGCTTGCCAAGCTTGCAGGCCAGTACGCAGAAAAGGCGAAGATAGCGATCCGCAATGTCCGCCGCGACGGGATGGAAGACCTGAAGGCCGACGAGAAGAAAAAAGAAATCTCGGAAGACGAGCGCAAGCGGCTCGAAGACGAAGTTCAGAAGCTGACCGACAAGTATGTGGCCGAGGCCGACGAAGCGGCTGCGAAGAAAGAGCAGGAGATCCTGACCCAGTAAGCGGGTTCAGGCGGGGGAGAGCAGATGGCCGAACGGCCCGCCCAGTCGGACGCTCAATCGCATACACGCGATCCATCACGGGCGCGCCATGTCGCCATCATCATGGATGGCAATGGACGCTGGGCGAAGAAGCGGGGGTTGCCCCGTTCGATCGGGCATCAGCGCGGGGTGGAGGCGGTTCGCAGGCTAGTGCGCGGCCTCGAGCCGATGGGTCTCGACTGCCTGACGCTCTATGCGTTTTCCTCCGAGAACTGGAAGCGCTCGGAAGACGAAGTCGACGACCTCATGAACCTCATGCGCAAGTTCATCAAATCGGACCTGCCCGATTTCGTCGCGAACGATGTAAAGCTCAAAATCATCGGTGACTGGCGGGCGCTTGCTCCGGATATCGTCGAAATGCTCGAAGATGCGCTGGCGCAGACCGCCAATGGTACAAAGCAGCTTGCGGTTGCGCTCAATTACGGGGCTCAGAACGAGATCGCGCGTGCAGCGGCAAAGGCCGCTGAGAAGGGCGCGATAACGCCCGAGGCCATCGAGGCTGAACTCGACACCAGCGACCTGCCGCCGCTCGATCTGTTGATCCGCACGAGCGGCGAAATCCGCCTGTCCAACTTTCTCCTCTGGCAATCGGCCTATGCCGAGATGCTCTTCGTCGATACGCTCTGGCCCGACT
This sequence comes from Erythrobacter sp. THAF29, assembly GCF_009363635.1. GTDB lineage: Bacteria > Pseudomonadota > Alphaproteobacteria > Sphingomonadales > Sphingomonadaceae > Erythrobacter. Next base: position 1,598,200 of record NZ_CP045392.1, read on the forward strand.
TCAAACCCGAGCACCTGGCGCAGGCGCTGGACGATTTCGCCCGTCGGGAGCGCCGCTATGGAGGACGCTGAACACGTGTCCAAGAGGCAGAAGGTCAAGCAGAAGGTGTCGGCGTTGTTCGACCTTCGCGAGCGTTTCATATCGGCAATTGCCATGGTTGCGATCGTGTGCGCCGCACTCTGGCTCGGCAATTGGTGGTGGATCGGCCTCGTCGTCCTGATCGCTGGCCTTGTTCTGTGGGAATGGAACCGGTTGGTCGTGGCATTCGATATCTCACCGCTCGGACAGGTGGTATGGCTGTTCTTCGGAGCGGTCTATGTCAGCGCGGCGGCTTTGGCCTTGATCCAGGTCCGCATCAGCTATGGTCCGCTAGAGACTTTGATCGTGTTTCTCGCTCCTGTCGTAGCCGTTGACGTCGGGGCGTATTTTTCGGGCCGTGCGATCGGAGGTCCAAAAATCGCGCCATCGATCAGTCCGGGCAAAACGTGGGCCGGGCTGATCGGCGGCGCGCTCGGTGCAGGATTGCTCGGACTTGGGATAGAGATTGCCGATTACGGCCCCGCCGCCGGGGGTGGATTCGAATGGCTCAACATCGCCACGGCGCTCATTGCGGGCGCGATCATAGCAGTGGTGGCGCAGACGGGCGATTTCTTCGAGAGCTGGATGAAAAGGCGCGCGGGAGTAAAGGACTCGAGCAATCTGATACCGGGGCACGGCGGCGTTTTTGACCGGGTGGACGGCTTTCTCGCCGTCTACTTCGTGCTGTTTATGGTTGCAGTGATCCCGAATTTGCTCGGATAATGCGCGAATGACCCGCTCGATCACCATTCTTGGCGCCACAGGTTCGATCGGCGCCTCCACGCTCGATCTTGTGCGTCGTAATCCGGACGAATGGCAGGTCGAGGCGCTTACGGCCAATTGCTCGGCGCTCGAACTGGCGAGGCTCGCGCGGGAGTTTGGCGCGAAACTCGCCGTAGTCGGCGATGAAACCTGTCTCGACGATCTACGGACGGCGCTTGCCGAAACCGACATCGAAGCGGCGGGCGGCGCGCAAGCCCTTCGCGACGCTGCCGCGCGCCCGGTCGACATGACCGTTGCGGCTATTGTCGGGTGTGCGGGGCTGGGTCCTGTCATGGCGGCGGTGGAGCGCGGCGGGACTATCGCACTCGCCAACAAGGAGGCGCTGGTTTCGGCAGGCGAGGTTCTCACTGCCGCCGTCGCGAAACACGGCGCGACGTTGCTTCCGACCGACAGCGAGCATAACGCGATCTTCCAGTGTCTCGTTGGCAACGACCTTCAGGAAGTTGCACGGATCACACTCACCGCCAGCGGCGGACCCTTGCGGACGTGGTCGACTGAGCAATTGAAGGCGGCGACGCCAGAACAGGCTGTGGCGCACCCGAACTGGTCGATGGGCGCGAAGATCAGCGTGGATTCCGCGACGATGATGAACAAGGGGCTAGAATTCATCGAGGCCCACTATCTGTTTCCGGTCGGCCTCGAACGACTGCGCATCGTGGTGCACCCGCAAAGCGTCATTCATTCGATGGTTGAATATCGCGACCGCTCTACGCTGGCCCAGCTTGGACCTTCCGATATGCGGGTGCCCATTGCGTCATGCCTTGCGTGGCCCAAGCGGATGGAGACGCCGCTCGACCCGCTCGATCTGGCAGACATTGGTGAGCTCACTTTTTTTGCACCTGATGAAGAGCGTTTCCCGGCCACCCGCATCGCACGCGAGGCCATCCATGCAGGCGGGTCGGCTCCAGCGATCCTAAATGCTGCGAACGAAATCGCGGTTGCTGCGTTTCTGGAGGGTCAGATTGGGTTCATGGGAATTACTGCAGTGGTAGAAGACACGCTCGCCCGGTCTAGCGCCGCCTCGCCGCGCACGCTCGAAGACGTGCTCGCGATCGATGCGGAAGCGCGGCGCAGTGCCCAGCAATCCCTAGGAAGCAAAGCTCTTGTTTGAATCGCCCCCATTCTGGATGTATCTCGTCGGGTTCCTGCTGGTCCTCGGACCGCTCATCACCCTTCACGAACTTGGACACTATCTCGTCGGGCGCTGGTTCGGCGTCGAGGCAGAAGCGTTTTCGATCGGCTTCGGCAAGGAAATCTGGGGGCGCACGGACAAACGGGGCACACGCTGGCGAATCTCGGCCCTTCCGCTCGGCGGTTATGTGCAGTTCAAAGGGGATATGAACCCGGCGAGCGTGCCCGATCCTGACGCGCCGAAAGAGGCTGGCAGTTTTCAGGAGGCTGCGCTGTGGAAACGCGCACTGATCGTTGCGGCCGGTCCGATCGCCAATCTTCTTATCACTATCGCCATTTTCGCCTCGATCTTCTCGATCTACGGCAAGCTGACGATCGTCGGGGCCGAGGATTCCCGGACCGCAGGTGAGTTTTCCGAAACCTCGGTTGCGGCTGCGGCGGGTATGCAACTGGGCGACACGATCATCGCGATCGACGGAGATCCGGTCGAGGACTTCGAGGACATCCGCTCGCGCGTCATGATCTATCCGGAAAAGGAAATGGTGATCACTGTCGATCGCGAAGGCGAAATAGTCGACATACCCCTGGTCACCGAACGCGTGGAAGTCACGGACGCATTCGGAAATACGAGCGTTATCGGGCGTCTTGGGGTCGGTCCATCCGGCGGCGAATATGTCTTGGAAGAGGTCAGCGTACTCGAATCCGTCCCGCTGGCGGTCACGCATAGCTGGGATGTGCTCGGCATGATGCTCACCGGACTGAAGCAGATCATCCTTGGCGAACGCTCGATCAAGGAGCTCGGCGGCCCGATAAAGATCGCCAAATATTCGGGCGAGCAGCTGAGCATGGGGCTGATCTCGTTCCTCAGCTTCACTGCGCTGATTTCGCTTAATTTGGCATTCATCAATTTCTTGCCAATCCCTGCGCTCGACGGCGGCCATCTGGCTTTCTACGCAGCAGAAGCGGTGCGCGGAAATCCAGTCGGTCCGGTGGCAACCGAATGGGCCTATCGAACGGGAATACTGGTCGTGCTGGTCTTCATGGTGGTTGTCACGGTGAACGATGTCGCCTCGTTGTCCTTCTTCGGAAGGCTGTTCGGCAGTTAGCCGGTGAAAAGGAACGGACGAACCGGGAATCACCGGGGACTCCGCTTGATTGCCAGGGCTGCTTGGGGCAGAGGCAGTTTCGGACCGATGAGGGCCGTACAGAAACGCGCCGCCAACATGAGGTGTGATCGCACTTCCGGTGCGTCAAAGACGGGTAAGACGGGAACTAATACTCCATGAATCGACGTGAGCAGAAGGGCAGCATGGCTGTCACACCCAAGGCTTACAACCGGGCGAAGACGCTGGCTGCCGCGCTGACAGGGGCAACGATGCTGGCCGGCGTGCCGTACTCGGCGCTGGCTCAGGACGAAGGGCAGGAAGCGCCCGCTACTACGGCTCAGCCAACACCGGCGCCTGCACCCGCACCCGCGCCCGCTCCCTCGGCCAACATCATTCGCTCGATCAGCGTTGCGGGCGCCGAACGTCTCGAGCCGACAACGATCCTCAGCTATATCCGTCTGCGCGTCGGGCAGGAATACACCTCGGTCGCTGCCGACGAGGCGCTCAAGGATCTTGGCGCAACCGAATTGTTCTCGAGTTTCTCGATCCGGAATGACGACGGTAATGTCGTCATCACAGTGACCGAGAACCCGGTGATCAACCGCATCGTGCTCGAAGGCAACGATCGGCTCGATAACGACAAGATCCTGCCCGAGATCAAGCTTGCCCCCCGCCAGATTTTCACCCGTTCCAAGGTCCGTGCTGACGTCGCCCGCATTATCGAGCTTTACAAGCGTCAGGGCCGCTTCGCCGCCGTGGTCGAGCCAAAGATGGTTCAACTGCCGCAGAACCGCGTTGACGTCGTGTTCGAAATCACCGAGGGGCCGAAGTCGAAGGTCCGCCAGATCAACATCATCGGGAACGAGAAGTTTTCCGATGGCGAATTGCGCGGCGAGATGGTCACGAAGCAGGCTCGCTGGCACCGCTTCTTCAGCTCGAATACGAGCTACGACCCGGATCGACTGGCCTTCGACCAGCAGAAGCTGCGCCAGTTCTACCTGACCGAAGGCTATGCCGACTTCCGCGTCGTTTCCGCCGTGGCCGAGCTTACGCCGGACCAGGAAGACTTCATCATCACCTACGTTGTCGAAGAAGGTGAGCGCTACAAGTTCGGCGATGTCGAGGTTGAGAGCCAGCTGCGCGATTTCGACAGCGACGTAATGAGCCAGGGCCTGCCGATGCAGACCGGCGACTGGTACAACGCGAAAACGGTCGAGGACACCGTCGAGCAGCTGACCGAGCTCGCAGGCCGGTTCGGCTATGCCTTTGCGGACGTGCAGCCGCGCTTCACCCGCAACAAAGACGAACTGACGATGGATATCAATTTCATCCTTCGCCAGGCACCGCGCGTCTATGTTGAGCGGGTCGACGTTAACGGCAACACGCTGACGCAGGACAAGGTCATCCGCCGCGAATTCCGTATTGCCGAAGGCGATGCATTCAACTCGCTTGGCGTCCAGCGCACAACCGCTCGCATCAATTCGCTCGGCTATTTCCAGGAAAACTTCGAGGTCAACCAGGTCGAGGGTAGTGCGCCTGACCGGATCATTCTCGAAGCCAATGTCGAAGAGCAGCCGACTGGTGAGTTGCAGTTCTCGGCCGGATTCTCCTCAATCGAGCAGTTCATTCTTGCCGGCTCCATTCGCCAGCGCAACTTCCGCGGACGTGGCCAGACCATTGGGCTGAGCGTCAATTACTCGCAGTTCTCGCGTTCGGCGCAGGTGAGCTTCACCGAGCCATATGTCTTCGATCGCAATATCTCTGCGGGCGTTGATATTTATCGCCGCGATTTCAGCAGCTTCAACTTCCGCAACCGCGATCGCAACACGACCTTCGAACAGGCGACGACCGGCGGCGCGATCCGGGTGGGCGTTCCATTGACGGAGTTCATGTCGGTGGTGGGCAGCTACACGCTGAACTATGACGAGGTTAGCCTCGACGAGAGCCTGTTCTTCTCCGACGTCGATGGCGACGGCGTTCCCGAGTGCGATCCGCTGCTCGCCGGTCGATTCCTGTGTGACGCGCTTGGTAACCGGCTGAGTTCGATTCTGGGTGTCAGCCTCGCCTACAATTCTCTGAACTCACGCCTTCGCCCAACGCGCGGCCTGAGCTTCACGTTCAGCACGGAGTTTGCGGGTCTGGGCGGCGATGTGCGATACCTGCGCGTCCGCAGCAAAGCACAGCAATTCTGGAACCTTGCAAATTCCGGCTTCATATTCTCGCTGTCAGCAGAGGGCGGCACGGTGTTGCCGCTGCAGGATCGCGCCGGTGCTGGTGTCGATGACGTCCTGCTCACCGATCGCTTCTTCCTTGGCGAACCGCAGTTCCGCGGCTTCGACATTCGCGGCGTTGGCCCGCGTATCCTGACACAGCCCTATGTACCAGACGAGAATGGCGATCCGGTTCCGATCACCGACCGCGACTCGGTCCGCGACGATTCGATAGGTGGCCGCAACTACTATCTCGCGCGCGCCGAGCTTGAAATTCCGCTCGGAACGGGTGCGCGCGAACTGGGGCTGCGTCCCTCGATCTGGGTCGATGTCGGGGCGCTCTGGGGCGTGGAAACGCCAATCCTGCAAGATAATCCCAACGGGATCCAGAATGTCGATGCCGACGGCAATCTCGTATTTATCGAGCGTGTTGCCGCTGTCGATGACAATGGCGATCCGGTCCTGGACGGTAACGGCAACCCGGTCTTCAACAACGTTGCCACCATCAATCCGATCGCAGCCGATGGGGTGACTGCCAACACTCCAAGTATCCGCGCGAACAGCGCGATCCGCGAGGTCTTCCTCGGGAACTCGCCCAGCCCGCGCATCACCGCGGGCATCGGGGTAAACTGGAACTCGCCATTCGGGCCGTTCCGCATCGATTTCGCCCAGACTATTCGCAAGGTCGAGGGTGACGATGACAAGACATTCACGTTCAACGTAGGAACTCAATTCTAATGAAATCTCTTACCAAATTGCTCGCACCGGCTGGACTTGTGCTGGCCGCCGTCGCCGCGACCGCACCTGTTGCGGCTCAGGCCCAGGGTGTCGCCACAGCCGACGTCTCGCGCGCGATCATCCAGACCACAGCGCTCCAGACCGCATATCAGCAGGTCAATTCCACCTACGCGGCGCAAATCGAATCCCGTCGTGCAAAGCAGCAGGAGCTTTCCACGCTGCTTCAGCCGTTCGACAGCAACGGCAATGGACAGCTTGAAGAAAACGAGCTTCCCGCAGTCCAGAGCTCGCCCAGTTTCGCACAGGTGCAGACCCTCGAAAGCGAGATCGCGTCAATCTCCGGACAGGTGAACAACGCTCGCATTTTCGCCGTCGAGCAGATTCTTGCACAGTACCCCGCAGCGCTGCAGGAAGTCGCCGCGGCTCAGCAAATCCGGATCGTGCTCCAGCCCGATGCGGTTCAATTTGCAGGCGAGGGTGCCGATCTAACGCCAGCGATCACCGCGTCGCTCAATACCAAGGTTCCGTCCGTGAACATCACCCCTCCGCAGGGCTACCGCCCGAGCCGCCAGGGCGCGCAGGTGTTCCAGGAAATTCAGCAGACACTACTCGCCGCGCAGCTGCTCCAGCAGCAACAGCAGGCCGCCCAGCAACAGCAGGGCAACCAGCAAGCGCCGCAGGGCCGCTAAAAGCGATATACGGGGGCAGGGCATGAGCGAAGAAGCCACGACTTCGGAACCGATCACGGATTACGACATCCACAAGGTTCTAAAGGCCCTGCCGCACCGTTATCCGCTGCTTCTCGTCGATCGGGTGAAGGAGCTTCACCTGAACGAACGCATCCATGCGGTCAAAGCCGTGACGATGAACGAGGAGTTCTTCCAGGGGCATTTTCCAGGCGCTCCGATCATGCCGGGTGTGCTGCAAATCGAAGCGTTGGCGCAGGCTGCAGCGATCCTAGGTATCGAAACTCTCGAGCTTGCCGGGACCGGTAAGCTGGTGATCTTCATGGGTATCGAGAGTGCCAAGTTCCGCGCTCCCGTGACACCGGGTTGCCTGCTCGACCTCGAGGTCGAGTTCCTCCAGCAGCGTCGCACCATCTACAAGTTCAAGGGCAGAGCAAGCGTCGAGGGCAAAACGACCTGCGAAACCGAGTTCACCGCGATGATCGCCGATCCGCCTGAGGGTTGACAGACGTACAACGCTTGCAATTTCCGCCGACGCCGTTATGTGCGCGGCTTCTCCGAAATCATAGCAACGCCGGTCGGAACCGGCGCACGCTCAAAAGGAACAAGTCATGAAAGCCGAAGGGCATCCCGAATATCACATGATCACGGTCAAGATGACCGATGGTACCGAGTTTCAGACGCGCTCGACCTGGGGCAGCGAAGGCGACACCCTGTCGCTCGACATCGACCCGACGAGCCACCCGGCATGGACCGGCGGCAAGCAGCAGCTTCAGGAAGGCGGCCGCGTTGCAGCCTTTAACAAGCGCTTCGGCGGGCTCAGCCTCAAGAAATAAGCCGTAAAGAGCTTCGCAGAGTTCGCTCTGCAAGGGGAAGGCGGGCCGACGGGTCCGCCTTTTCCATTTGCGGTCAGACGCGTTCGAGCGGGATATGCGGTCCCTTCGGTGTTTCGACGGCAATAGCGTCTCCCCGTCTGATATCTCCCCCGTGCAGGGCAACTGTCATGATGCCGGCTTTGCGGACGATGCCTTCCGGCGTTTTGACCGCCACCATTTTGAGCAGGCCCGGGCGAAACGCCTCTATCTGGCTGCACGGGTTGCGGAGGCCCGTTACCTTGAGAACGACGTCCTCTCCAATATGCAGTAGCGCGTATCGACTGAGCGAGAGGAGGTCGATGCCATGTGTCGTGATGTTTTCGCCGAGGTCGCCGGGCGCGATATCGAATCCCGCGCTCGCAAGGCCATCGAATAACTCGGAATGGATCAGGTGAACCTGCCGAAGGTTGGGCTGGTCCGGGTTCACGTGCACACGCGATAGGTGCTGTACTCGCTCCCCTGCGTGGGCGTCCCCATCGACTCCGATGCCGGCGACGATAGTGATCCTATCGGTCGGTTTCTTGGAGAAACGATGCTCTCCTGACGAACAGACTGCGACGACGTGGCCTGTCACGCCGCCTTTGCGCAATCGATACAGCGTGTTGCAATCGGGCGGGCTTCGAGCCGCTTTCGGTCGATTTGCTTTCCGCACTTCG